>NZ_JBFRFP010000023.1:0-81724 GCF_052114885.1 Paenarthrobacter sp. 2TAF44
CAGCCCTGCCCTCATCGCCGAGGAACGGGACCACCGCGACAACACCTCAAAGTCGCCATCACGAATATCCAAAGCAGGAGCGGGAGGATGAGCCATGCCCAATTCTCCCAAACACCAACCATAAAACTACTTTAGACACGCGGCACTAGCGGCGGTTTTCGACCGTCCTGCCAGTCCATTGCGAAATGAGGTGGTTATGTTGACCAAGCTGTGGAGCCGGGCGTGGTGGCACGGACCCTGTTAGACGCAAGGGGGACGCCAGGGTAGCGAATCCGTCTTCCTCCAGAGCCACCAGACCGCGTTCCTGTGCGTGCTCATTGGTAAGGGCATCCCTAACGGAACGCACCTGCGCAACGGGAACCTGATGGTGCTCCAACAGGGCCACGGCTTTCTCTGTTGCCATGGCGCCAAGGGCATCTTCCAACTCAATGCGGAACTCGGCTGAATGTCTGTTCCTCGCGGTCTGCTGGCTGAATCTCGTATCGGACAGCCACCTGTTTCGATCGAGAGCCACCGCTAACCTGGGAAACAGTCGGTCGCCTGCAATGGCTATGGCGATTGAGCCGTCCATCGTCTTATAGGTGCTGAATGGCGTGGACATGGCGTGGTCGTTGCCGCAGGCTGTAGGTTCTTCTCCGTGCAGGGCGCGCATGCCTACTGATTCCAAAATGGAAACCAGGCTGTCCAGCATTGCCAAGTCGATGTGTTGGCCTTTTCCGGTGGTATGGCGTTCCTGAAGAGCGGCCAGTGCGGCAGTAGCCCCATAAATTCCAGGAATGAGGTCACCGAGGCTGACTCCTACTCGCGTCGGCTCGCCGTCAGGCCAGCCGGTGACCGACATGAGACCGCTCATGGCCTGGGCGATCAAGTCATAAGCGGGGGCGTTGCGAAGCTTGCTGGTTTGCCCGAATCCACTGATGCTCACCACGATGAGACGCGGATTGATCTGCCGTAGTTTTTCTGCACTGATGCCGAGGCGTTCCATGACTCCGGGACGGAAGTTCTCAACCAGGATGTCCGCTGTTTTGGCAAGGTCGACGAGAGTGCTGGAATCTTCGTCGTCCTTCAAGTTAAGGGTGATGCCGTATTTGCTTCGGTTGAACAGCCGGTAATAGCCCGATTGACCGTTGACACTTGGGCCGAAGTGGCGCGAGTCGTCTCCCTCGGGACTCTCAACCTTGATGACCTCGGCGCCGAGGTCGGCAAGGATCATTGCACAGAAGGGGCCAGCGAGAACGCGGGAAAGATCCAGGACCCGGATACCGTGGAGTGCGCCTTGAGATCGCGAAGCTGTGGCATCTTCCGGCTGTCCATCGTGCACGGGCAGAAGGCCGGAAGAGACTCTTTGCGTGATGGTCATTTGTGTTCCTTACATTGGCAGGTCTTCTTGGTTGCATCTCAACAGGACGCCCTTTTGGAATGAAGTGAAGGGCCTCCAAGTTGTCCGACATACCGGACGATACGAGGAGTATGCTTCGGACATGAACGGAGCTTTGCCGAGATCGAAAGCGCCCGCTGCCGCGCAGGTACTTGCCGTGCTGAGGTACGTTGCCGGTCAAGCGGGACCAGTGAGCGCTTCAGCAATTGCGAGGGACGTAGGGCTGCCTCGGTCCACTACTTATCAACTGATCTCTGCGTTGATTGATGATGGATTCCTGCTGCATCTTCCCGAGGAGAGAAAATATGCGCTTGGAGTTACGGCCCACGAGCTGGGGACCGGCTATTCGCGTCAGGCTCCTCTTCAGCGCATAGCGCGCTTTCCATTGGAGCGGCTGGTCGCCCGAACGAGGCGGACAGCACACCTCGCGGTGATGCATGGGAGGGACGTCGTTTATGTCATTGAGGAACGTGCTCCCCGGCAGCGTCCCCTGGTGACGGATACCGGGGTAAGGCTGCCCGCTCATTTGACCGCGAGCGGAAGGGCAATGATGTCGCAGATGGACCGTGCCCAAGTCTCGGCGCTCTTTCCTGGCCCGGAAGCCTTTTCGGCCCGGAACAGCAATGGTCCTCAATCAGTGCCCGCACTGGAGGATCTCTTGGCAAGAGCGCGTACCCTCGGTTACGCCTGGGAGCAGGACGAGATTACTGAGGGCTTTTCCTCCGTGGCCGTTGCTGTACTGGATAGGCAACGATATCCCGTAGCAAGCGTGACGTTGACTGTTTCTAACCGGGCATTCCTACCGAGCGAGAGGCGTCTTAGAAACGACGACGAGTCGGCTGAGGAGAGGGCATTAAGGATCGAAGACGTTGCCCGGACCTGGATCCCAGAGGTTAATCGGTGTGCCCGGGAGATCTCACGGAGGCTTGGAACCCACAACTGACGAAAACGAGCAGCTGGGCGCCTTGAGGGGCGCCCAACTGCTCGTTTTGCATCTCCTCGCCGCGCTTTGTTGGGCGAGCTGACGCTTTAGTGGTTTAGGGCTGTGCCCACTCCGGCAGGGACAGCATCGACGGGATAGATCATTTCGCTCGGGGCGGTCGAATTCCGCTTAGCCAAGGGGAAATACAGGGCTGCTGTCACAACCAGTCCGACCAACCAGGAGATGTCGGCTCCGCCCAGCAGCTCAGTCATCGGACCGGTGTACAGGGCTTGGGCCAGGAATGGTATCTGGACGAGAATACCCGCAGCGTAGGACAGCAACGCAGTCTTGTTCCACCGCCCGTACCGTCCGTTCAAGTCGTAGAGTGCCGGGATATCCACCTTTTCCTTGGAAACCAGGTAGTAATCAACAAGATTGATGGAACTCCACGGGATGAAGACCATCAGCAAGAGCAGCACGAAGTTCTTGAAGTTTGCTATGAAATCCGGTGAGGCGACAACAGCAATGACTACGGACAATCCAATGAAGCCCACCACGTACGCGAAGCGGGTCCACGTTGCCACCTTGGTCTTCCTGGTAAACGCTGTAACGGACGTGAGCATCGTCATGTATCCGCCGTAGGCGTTGAGAGTGTTGACTGTCAGTTTGCCGATGACGATGACCAAGTAAATTACGAGTGCTATGGCACCTCCACCGCTGAGCCCTCCAAGGAATGCAACCTGTCCGTCCAGGAACCTCGAACCCTTCGGCAAGGCAAGGGAGGCGAAGAGCGCGCCGAGAGTCATGGACCATTGAGAGCCGATAACCGTGCCCAGGTAGCAAGCCCAGAAGGTCTGGCGTACCGGCGTTTTCGATGGGAGATAGCGGGAGTAATCGGCAACGTAAGGGCCGTATGTCAACTGCCACCCAGCGCTGAGGGAAACGGCCAACAGGAATGTGGGGAACTGGAACTCAGCGGATCCGAGGAGCGCACCCACATCATGGCTGGTAAACAAACGAATGCCCAAATACCCAAAGCCCAGGACGCCGGCAACCGTCGCGATGCGCCCCATGAGGTGGATGTACCGGTAACCCAATGTTGCTACATGGATTGTTAGGGCCCCGAAAATCACCATACCCACAGCGGGTGTGCCCGTCTGCAGGATCTGATCCACTGCCTGGCCGGCAAGCACAGTTCCAGTGGCGGCAAAGCCGAGATACATGATGACAACCAAAATCAGGGGAATTACTGCACCCAGGATGCCGAACTGTGCTCGGCTGGAAATCATCTGTGGCAGTCCCAGACGCGGTCCTTGGGCGGCGTGCAGCGCCATCACTGCAGCACCCAGAAGATTGCCGATTAAGAGGCCGATAATGGCCCATAGCGCGTCTGCTCCGAAAAGTACCGCCAAGGCGCCATCAACGATCGCAGTGATCTGCATGTTGGCCCCAAACCACAAAGTAAATTGCTGGGCTGGTGAACCATGGCGTTCGTTTTCGGGAACGAAGTCGATGGAACGCCGCTCGACCCGTGTCCCGCCTGCCCCAGTATTTGTTGCTGTCTGCATGGTGTTCCTTAATTATTTGAACGGAGAGTCCAGGTCCCCCTACCTGCGATCCATCTGAGCACGATCGGTGTTTTACATCACGAAAAACAAGTCACGTTCCGTCCGGTATTTCGGACGATGTCTCGAAAACTGTGACCTGAGCCATTTCGCGGTCCTCCGACGTATACCTTCAGAAAAGACTGCCGAACGCTGAAGCTTCCCGAGACGCTCCCTTCTGGCCGTTCATTGAAACCACCTTCCCGTACACGCCTTCAATGGAGGACCGCATGACTACACAATCTGTTGCCAAGGTAGATCTCCCCTATTCCGATGGGGACTTCTTCCACTTTGAATCGATGCTTCCCGCCAACGAATCTTGCCGTCTGGATGAGATAAGGAGCTGGCTTGAGGCGGAGGTCCGCCCAGTAGCAGCTGACCACTGGAACCGTAGCGAGTTTCCCCAACACCTGATTCCCAAGGTTGCGGAACTCGACATCATCAGTCCTGTCCGCCGACAGGGGCATTCCCACCTTTTTGCCGGCATGTTGACGGCGGCAATCCACAGGGTTGACGCGTCCTTCGGGACATTCTTCAGTGGCCACGACGGCTTGTTCACGGGTTCCATTGAGCTGCTGGGTTCCGAGGAGCAGAAGGCTGACTGGCTACCGGATTTCTACTCCCTCAAAAAGACTGGCGTCTTTGCCATTACTGAACCGTTGGCTGGTTCCGATGTTGCCGGAGGGACTCGGACCACGGCGCGTCGGGATGGGGACAACTGGATCCTCAACGGCGAAAAGCGATGGATCGGCAATTCGACGTTTTCGGACTATGTGATTGTCTGGGCCAAGGACACCCATGATGAGCAAGTTAAGGGCTTCCTCGTAGACACGTCAACGCCAGGGTTCAAGGCGACGCTTATTCCGAACCGAATAGCATTGCGCGCGGTGCAGAACGCCGACATCGTTCTGGAAGACGTGATCGTCTCCAACGGTATGAAGCTCGCGGGAGCGAACAGCTTCCGTGACACCAACAAGGTCCTGAAGAGCACACGTGCCACTGTCGGTTGGCAAGCCGTGGGACTTCAAATGGCCGCCTTTGATGTGGCACGCAAATATGCAGTAGAACGCCACCAATTCGGCAAGCCCATCGCGAGCTTTCAGCTGATCCAAGAACAACTTGTCACCATGCTGTCCAACGCCCAAAGTTCCATGGGCATGATGGTCAGGCTGGCCCAGCTCGAGGACGAAGGCAGGTCCAAGAACGAGCATTCGGCGATGGCAAAGGCATTCGTCACAAAACGGATGCGCGAGTCGGTCGCCATCGGCCGCAGTGTCCTCGGTGGCAACGGGGTGGCCGTTGACTACGAGATGGCAAAGATCTTCTGCGATGCGGAGGCCATCTATACATACGAAGGGACGTATGAAATCAACACCTTGGTGGCCGGCCGGGCGATCACGGGACTTGCGGCGTTCGTTTAGCACCCCCTGCCATCCCAAAGCGATGAGTGCTTCATCATCCCTTCCATCGTCCGGTACTTCGGACAGGATGCTCGCTTTTTCCTCCCTCAACCTAGGAAAATCCGGCCTACTTAGATCAGTAGCTCGTGGGCATAAAGAGACTCAGATATGAAGCTCCCTGTGCTTGGAGACAAACCATGGATCAAACGTTCCATGGATATTTCACGAAGGAGTCATCATGGCACCCGCCGATTTCACTACTGGTGCCCGTCCGGTTAAGGCCGCGCGGGGTACTGAGCTTACTGCCAAGTCGTGGCAGACCGAGGCGCCGTTGCGTATGTTGATGAACAACCTGGATCCGGAGGTTGCTGAGCGTCCGGATGATTTGGTGGTTTACGGTGGCACGGGCCGTGCTGTGCGGTCCTGGGCTGCGTTTGATGCGATCACCCGGACCCTGGAGACCATGGAGAAGGACGAGACCCTGCTGGTGCAGTCCGGGAAGCCGGTGGGTGTGTTCCGCACCCACGAGTGGGCTCCGCGCGTCCTGTTGGCCAACTCCAACTTGGTGGGCGACTGGGCGACGTGGCCGGAGTTCCGCCGTCTGGAGGCCGAGGGCCTGATGATGTACGGGCAGATGACGGCCGGGTCCTGGATTTACATCGGCACGCAGGGCATCCTGCAGGGCACGTATGAAACGTTCGCCGCGGTGGGCAATAAGCTCGCGGCGGAGGGCCGCCACCCGGCACCGGCTGCGGAAGACTCCACCGAGGGACCTCTGGCGGGGACCCTGACGTTGACTGGTGGGTGTGGTGGGATGGGGGGTGCCCAGCCGCTGGCCGTGACCCTGAATGATGGTGCGTGCTTGATCGTGGACGTGGACGAGACCCGTCTGCGCCGCCGCGCCGGGAAGCGGTACCTGGATGAGGTCGAAACGGATCTGGATGCTGCGATCGCGAAGGTCCAGGCCGCCAAGGCCGAGCGCCGTGGCTGGTCGGTGGGGTATGTGGGCAACGCCGCCGAGGTGTTCCCTGAACTGCTGCGCCGTCACAAGGCCGGGGAAGTGACCTTTGATGTGGTCACCGACCAGACCAGTGCCCATGACCCGTTGTCGTACTTGCCGGAGGGCATTACCGTGGCGGAGTGGCACACGGAGGCTGCCGCGGATCCGGAAGGGTTCACGAAGAAGGCCCAGGCGTCCATGGCCCGGCAGGTGCAGGCGATGGTGGAGTTCCAGGACGCCGGGGCCGAGGTCTTTGATTACGGGAACTCGATCCGTGATGAGGCACGCAAGGGCGGGTATGACCGGGCGTTTGAGTTCCCCGGCTTCGTCCCGGCGTATATCCGTCCGTTGTTCTGCGAGGGCCTGGGCCCGTTCCGCTGGGTTGCCCTGTCGGGGGATCCGGAAGACATCGCCGTGACGGACAAGGCCATCAAGGAGCTCTTCCCGGAGAACACGCACCTGCACAAGTGGCTTGACGCTGCGGCGGACCGGGTGGAATTCGAGGGCCTGCCGGCACGTATTTGCTGGCTCGGGTACGGTGAACGCGCCAAGGCCGGGTTGTTGTTCAACCAGCTGGTGAAGGAGGGCAAGGTCAAGGCCCCGATCGTGATCGGCCGTGACCACCTGGACTCCGGTTCCGTGGCGTCCCCGTACCGGGAGACTGAGGCCATGGCCGACGGGTCCGACGCGATTGCTGACTGGCCGTTGCTGAACGCCCTGCTGAACACCTCCTCGGGCGCTACGTGGGTCTCGATCCATCACGGCGGCGGTGTCGGGATTGGCCGGTCGCTGCACGCCGGGCAGGTTTCCGTCGCCGACGGAACCGACCTCGCTGCGGAGAAACTCGAACGGCTCCTGACCAACGACCCCGGCATGGGCGTCATCCGCCACGTCGACGCCGGCTACGACCGCGCCGTCGAAGTCGCCAACGAACGCGGCGTCCGCATCCCCATGAACGAAAGCAAGTAGGCAAGAACCACAAAAGGAATGGCAGGTGGTCCACGGACTACCTGCCATTCCCCTGTCGAACGACTGAACCGTCTAAAAGTCCAGCAGTTCCTCAGGACTTAGTGGGCCGGGACAGATTCCTTGGCTGCTGCCTTCGGGTCCATGAGCTTCTTGTTAGGCAACGCAAAGCTGATGAGGAAGGCGACGAGCATCAGACCAGCCGCCGTGAGCATCACAGTGTCAATTGACTGCGCGAAACCCTCAGTGATGGGCCGAGTGAGAGTGCTGTTGGCTGCGTGAAGCCAGCTGGTGTCGTTCAGGGAATCGTTGTTGGCGCCATTCTTGAAGAAATCGAAGAGCTTGGCATTCGCGGGATCTGCCGCCACGGCCGGATCCTTCATCACCGCTTGGTAGTCCGGGCTGGAAGCAGCGGTCTTCATGCCATCGGCGATCTTGTCCGCGGCCAGGCTGAACAGCATGGAGATGAACACAGCCGTGCCCACGGCTCCACCCATGGAGCGGAAGAATGCCGCCGTGGAGGTTCCGACGCCCATGTCCTTCGGGGGCACCGATACCTGCATGGCGAGTGTCAGCGGCTGCATGCAGAAGCCCAGGCCGACACCGAAGAACACGGCAATGAGTCCGGGAACCCAGAGACCCGTGTCCACGCCGAGCACCAGGCCCATGACGAGTGCGGCTCCAGTCAGGGTTGCCGTACCCAGGATGGGGAAGATCCGGTAAACGCCCGACGACGAGATGGTGCGCCCGGCGCTGATCGAACCGAAGAGGATGCCCACGGTGAACGTGATCATCATGAGGCCCGCTTCGGTGGGGGTGAGGCCCTTCACCAGCTGCAAGTACATGGGCAGCATGGCGATGGCGCCGAACATGCCGATGCCGATGATGAAGTTCAGCAGGGATGACAAACCGAAGGTTGCGTTCTTAAACAGACGCAAGGGGATCAGCGCATAGTCCCCGGCGCGCATCTCTGCGAACAAGAAGGCCACGATGCCAACGACGCCAAGGCCGTAGCAGAGCCAGGATGAACCCGATGCCCAGCCCCAGGACCGGCCCTGCTCTGCGACAAGAAGGAGCGGAACGATTGCCAGGGTGATGGCTGCCGCGCCCCAATAGTCGATCTTTTGTTTCACGTGCCGTGCAGGCAGGTGAAGGAACATGAAGACCACGGTGAGTGCGGCCAGGCCAATGGGAAGGTTGATGAAGAATACCCAGCGCCAGCCGTCAAAGCCCAGGATGGTCGATGTTCCCGCAAAAGCTCCGCCGATGACGGGGCCAAGGACGGAGGAGATGCCGAATACGGACATGAAGTAGCCCTGGTACTTGGCCCTGTCCTTCAAAGCAACGATGTCGCCGATGATGGTCAGTGCCAGCGCCAAAAGGCCACCTGCGCCAAGGCCCTGAACGCCACGGGCGATCGCAAGCTCCGTCATGGAATGGACAGACCCGGCATAGAGGGATCCGGCCAGGAAGATCAGGATGGCCGCCAAGTACAGCGGACGGCGCCCGAAGATGTCGCTGAGCTTGCCGTAGAGAGGCGTGCTCACAGTAGAAGTGATGAGATACGCGGTAGTGGCCCATGCCTGGAGTGACAAGCCGTCGAGGTCATTGGCGATGGTGTAGATGGACGTCGACACAATGGTCTGGTCCAGTGAGGACAGGAACATGCCGAGCATGAGTCCCACCATGACGGTGAGCGTCTGACGATGCGTCAGGACCTCGCCGGCGGCCCGGACGGGCGCAGATTTGGACATATCTTCTCCAGAGGTGGCAGAAAAGTGGATTCTAAGCAGGATAGTTGCTTCCAGTAACTATCCTAATGCCTGTTTGATTCCCGGAAGAAGAATGTTTCTTGAACAACCTTCGTAAGTCGGCCAGTCTCCGGGGTCAGCGCTCCACGAGAATGCCATCCGGATCGCTGTAGATCATTACACCGGGTTGGATCCTCACGCGGTCAATCACCAGCTGGACATCAACCTCACCTACACCCGTCTTTGCGCTCTTCTTCGGGTTGCTGCCCAGCGCCTTGATGCCCAGGGGCAGGCGCGCAAGGGCTTCTCGATCCCGGACGGCTCCGTTAATAATCACGCCAGCCCAGCCATTGGCCACAGCACTTTCAGCGATCATGTCTCCCATGAGGGCAGTCCTCAATGATCCCTGACCATCAACCACCAGAACGGCTCCTTCGCCGGGCGTCCCAAGGACTGTCTTAACCAGGGCGTTGTCCTCGAAGCACCTGATGGTACGTACCTGTCCGCTGAAGTGCGTGTGACCGCCCAGGTTCTGGAACTGGACTGCAACCGATTCCAATTCCTCGCCTCGATCGTCATAGAGATCAGCCGTATTAATCTGCTCGCTCATGTCCTTCTCCTCCATACGTTTGAGGCCACACTAACGCGTGCGCCACGTGAGGGGCACGGGCACGTCGTGGACTATGTGGATAACTGAGGTGAACTTCGGTTCCATGCCCTTCACCCGCGCTAATCTGAATCCAGACGTTCAATCTAGGGGGAACCTGCCATGAGCCTGTCCGACCTGCCCGGTCCTGTACCGGACCCCGCCATAGTCCGGGGCGGCACGGCCACAGCTCTCGCCGAACCAGTGGACCGGGTCCGCACCCTGTGGATTACTGGCGTCGTGCTCATCAACGTGGGCATCAATGCGGCATTCTTCGGCCCCATCCAGGTACTCCTTGGGCAGCAGGCGGCGCACTTTGACGAAGCCCAAAAAGAAGCGATCCTCGCTCTGGTCACGGGCTGCGGCGCGGCCGTCTCTTTGGTGGCCAACCCCTTGTTCGGCGCTTTCAGTGACAGGACTGTGTCCCGCTTCGGACGCCGCGTTCCGTGGGTCCTCGTGGGAGCGATCCTAGGGGCGGTGGCACTCGTAGGACTGGCGGGAGCGCCGAACGTCGCAGTCATGACAGCGCTGTGGTGCTTGGTGCAGGCCGGGTGCAACGGCGCTTACGCTGCCATCACGGCGGCGATTCCAGACCGCGTTCCGGTGCCCCAACGCGGCACTGTTGGTGGTTTGGCAGCCATGGGACAAACAGTTGGCATCCTGGCAGGCGCGGTGATTGCCGCCGTCGTGGCTGGAAACTTTGCCGCAGGCTACTTGGTGTGTGCAGCGGCGCTGCTGGCCGGCGTCGTGCTTTATCTGTTCAAGAATGACGACCAGCCGCTTCCAGCACAGGCGCGTCCACCGTTCAGTCTTTTGCGTTTTTTCCAAGGCTTCTGGGTCTCCCCGAAACGCTACCCAGATTTCGCCTGGGCATGGCTCACGCGCTTGCTGGTGAATATTGGCAACCACATGGTCACGCTCTATCTGCTGTTCTTCCTCAGCGATGCCGTGCACGTGAAGGAAACCGAGGGCATCGAACCTGCATTCGGAGTGCTTATCCTGACCGGTCTGTATGCGGTCATGGTGATTATCACCAGCGTGATCGGCGGAACATTGAGCGACCGGATGGGCAAGCGGAAGCCTTTGGTCATCGCGTCGTCCGTGATCATCGCTATAGCGTCATTGATCCTCGGGTTTGCGCCGACGTGGGCCGGCGCCATTACGGGCGCCATTGTCCTGGGCATCGGTTTTGGCGCCTATCTGGCCGTGGACTTCGCCCTGATCACCCAGGTCCTGCCGACTGCATTGGACCGTGGCCGGGACCTGGGTGTGATCAATGTGGCGAACTCGCTGCCGCAGGTGGTTGCCCCGCTGATTGCTTTCCCGTTTGTCACGTACTGGGGCGGCTACGTCTCGCTGTACGTAGCCGCCGCAGTCATCGGATTGCTGGGCGCCGTGTTCGTGGTGAAGATTAAGAGCGTTGTCTAGAAGACGGCGGTGAAGTTGCCCCAGCCCCAACCGACGACGGAGGACCCACTCCATCCACCCGCGCCGTTTCCGTAGTACATGTGCATTCGACCGGAATAGTCGATCCCATAAACATCCTGATGACCGTCTGCGTTGAAATCGCCGGCCGCTCCAACTCTGGCCATCACCTGCCACCCAACCCCTATGACCTGGCGTTGATCGATGGTGGAGCCGTCGACTTGGTAGCTATAGAGCAGCCCGGAGGGAGTTCGGCCCATCAAGTCCTCGACGCCGTCGCCGTTGAAGTCGCCGGCTGGGAAGACCGTGTTGAACATGTTCCAACCAGTTCCGATCGGGTATCCACCGTAGGTCAGGCCACCACCGCTGTAGCTGGCGAATTGCCACAAGGTTCCGTTGGCGTCGCGGCCGTAAATGGCGCTATGGCCACCGTCGATGTTCGTACTGGTTGCTGAAAAGATGGTGTTGAAGACATTCCAGCCTGTGCCGATTTGCCGCGGTTGGAGCCATCCGCCTTGGCCGTCTCCCGGATAGAGGAAGAGGCGGCCCTCGGTATCCCGGGCCACGACATCGTTCTTGGCATCGCGGTCAAGATCGCCTGTCTTGAAGATGGACGTCATCCCAGACCATCCCTGCCCGACAGCGCGGGGCGCCTGCCACCCGCCCTGTGTTGACGTGGGATACATGCTAAGGATGCCGGACCGGTCGCGGGCCAGGAAATCCGTTGTTCCATCGCCATCGAATCCACTGGACCAGTGGGAATCCTTGATATTTTCCTTCCATTCGCTGGTCACAACCCGCAAAGTGTCCCAGCCGGACGAAACGGTGACCTCAGCCGCGACAAAGTGCTCGGAGTAGGCATGAGCCTGGTCCTGCGGAGTCGGACGATAGGTCGCACCGCTCGGTCGCTCCGCATAGGGAGGTCCGACCCAGCGGTACTTGACAATTGGGCTTGCCCCGGGCGGAATGGATACCTCGGAAAGGCTGAAGTCAGTTCGCAGAATGGAGCCAACAGCTCCTTCACCCAATACCTTGGGGCGACGAGGCTGAATAACGGGGCCTGCCGATTTCGAGACGACCATCGTGGGCAGAAATCCAGGTGAATAGACCTTCGCTCTGAAGGAAACCATCGAGCCTACGGCAAAAGAGGACAGGTAATAGTCATAGGACTTGTACTCGAGGTCCACCCCGTCAAGCATCCACTGGTAGTCAGCATGGGATACTCCGCCTTTCCACGTTCCAAGGTTGGCTTTCGCCCAAATCCCGGTTTCAGGCGGCCCCTCAATGTAGGCAGGCGTCAGGTTAACGTTTGGCTGAAGTTTTATAGCCGGGTTACTGACGCTGAACGTAGCCTGCGGAAAGTCATCCGTCACAGACGAAGCCCCGCTGTATTTTCGGGGGTCTATTGTCGCGGATGAACCGTCAGCAAAGCGAACGCTGGCCTGTCTGAGTGTGTATTTTCCGGTTGCCTCGCTTGCCTGCACGGTGCGAACTGCTGTCCCGTTAAGTTGTGGCTGGGCATCAGGAGAGAGTTTCCAGAACATGAAGCTCTCCGTTGCCCCGGATTCATCCAGCATTACAAAATCCACCGAGGTTGCAGGTCGTGCAACCGTGAAGTTCAATCGGAGCTCACCACCCACGGGAACGGTTGCCGTGCTTGCTGCGCTGATGCTCAAGAACGCCGGATCCGGCGGCCATACGTAGGACTTCACGGCTGACGAACGAGCGCCTGTTGGCGCTGCCTCAGCAGTTGGGGTGTGCAGAAGAAGACTCGCCAGCATGACCGTTGACACTAGTGCCAGGATACGCAGATGGCGGCCTGAGAATCGGGTCGAACAATTCGTCATGTCCAAGTCTCCTAAAGAGAAGCTGCTGCCAAAGGGCGGAAGAATGCGAGCCTAGAAAACAGCGGTGAAGTTGCCCCAGCCCCAGCCGACTACAGGGGAACCCTTCCACCGATAGCCGTAGATGCCGGAGTGGCGTATGCCCGAGGTATCGCCCAGATACATTGTCAGGCGGCCCACGCTGTCGATTCCGTAGACATCGGAGTCTCCGTCCCCGTTGAAGTCACCGGCTACGCCGATGCGTGCCACTGATTCCCAGCCCCACCCGATGGAGCCAGCAAAACCACCAGGCAGGCCATATTCTTCAAACCACCCGTTTCGTTGTGTGGTTCGCACTTCCAGGTTTCCCCAGAAAGGGCGGGTGAGAACAACAAGGTCCGAAGTGCCAAGGAAATGTCCGGCACCGACGACATAGTAGCTTTCCCACCCCGGCCCAATCTTGTATGGGGAGAGCCATCCACCCCGACCGTTCCCCGGATAGAGG
The DNA here is from genome assembly GCF_052114885.1 of Paenarthrobacter sp. 2TAF44. Lineage (NCBI taxonomy): Bacteria > Bacillati > Actinomycetota > Actinomycetes > Micrococcales > Micrococcaceae > Paenarthrobacter > Paenarthrobacter sp. 2TAF44. The sequence goes on from NZ_JBFRFP010000023.1 coordinate 13,421, forward strand.
AAAAGATTGCCCGAGTTGTCTTTCGCCAGGATGTCGTTTGTGCCGTCTCCGTTGAAGTCGCCGGGCGCCACAAGGTCCTTGAATCCCTGCCACCCCTGGCCGACCTGGAAAGCCTTCTTCCACCCTCCAGAACCATTTCCTTGGTAGAGGAAGAGCCGTCCCTGGGCGTCCCGGGCCATGACGTCGACCGTGCCATCGCCGTCGAAATCACCGGGAGAGACCAACAGGTCGAAGTTGTTCCAACCCCAACCGATCACTTGGGTTGCCTGCCAATTGCCGTGTCCGTCCGTGGGGTAGAGCAACAAACGGCCGGAGGAGTCACGGGCGAAGATATCAAGTGTGCCGTCCCCCCTGAATCCGCGGGCGCGCACCGCTGCTGCAACCCGCAACGGGTTGGCTGCTTGGACCGTGAGCTGTGAGTCGGCGTCGTAGACGACGGTAACGTTCGCAGCTATTACGCGTCCCAAGTCAGCTGATGTTGCGCGATACGTTAGGCCACTTGCGCCCGGAATCTCCACTCCGTCCCTGGTCCAGGAGTAAGAAACGGACGGAGCTCCTCCCTCAGGTGAAACATGGGCAAACGTCTGCGAGATGTCCACCTTCAGCAAACCGCCGACGGTTGGATCGCCGCCCAGTTGGGGTGTGCCGTTGATATATACCAAGCGGGAAGGCACTCCACGCGCCGGTACGGAACCATGTGCAGGCAGGGCCGGAGCCACAAGAAGACCCGCCACCAGGGACGCGGTCAGGATTGACAGTAAACGGCGCAGCCGTGGCGCGACGCTGGGCGAAGGAGTACAGGGCTCCAAGAAATCCTCCAAGAGATGGGTTGGTGAGATCCAACCGGCGGTAGTAAGGGTCATGCAGTGCTAAAGAAGGGACCCCGCCCAATCAATCCGGTCGGGGCCCCTTCCAACGAGATAAAGCCCTAGAAGACAGCGTTGAAGCCGCCCCAGCCCCAGCCAACTACAGCGGAGCCCTTCCAGCCGCCTGAGCCGTTGCCGTAGTACATGCGCATCTGACCCGAAGTGTCGATGCCCCAGACGTCGTTGGCGCCATCGCCGTCGAAGTCCCCAGCGCCGCCGAGCTTCGTGATGGCGTTCCAGCCCTGGCCGATCACACGGCTGGTGGTCCAGCCGCCATGGCCATTGCCACCGTAGAAGACCAGGTTTCCGGCGCCGTCGCGGGCCAGCACATCAGGCTTGTGGTCGCCGTCGAAATCACCCGGGGAGAACACCGAAGTCATGCCGCCCCATCCCCAGCCAATCGTCGAAGCAGCCAGGAATCCGCCTTGGCCGTTGCCCGGGTACAGCACGAGCTCACCGGAAGACTTGCGGGCAAGGAGGTCGTTGTTGCCGTCTCCACTAAAGTCGCCCGCCGCGAAGATGGTGCTGAAGATTCCCCAGCCCCAACCGATCTGTTGTCTCGGGTACCAACCGCCGTGCCAGCCGGCTGGATAGAGGAAGAGCGAGCCGGCGCTGTCACGGGCGATCACGTCATTCTCGCCGTCGTTGTTGAAGTCGCCGGCAGCGAACATCGTGTTGAAGATATTCCACCCCGAGCCGACTTCATATGCCTGCTGCCACGTGCCATTTCCACCGGTGGGGAACAAGCCGAGGCGGCCCCAGGAGTCCCGGACGAACAGGCTCATCGTGTACGAATCCCAATACTCGGCGCGGTAGAAGCCAGACGTGTGGGGACGATCGATGTCTACGGGAGTCACGTAGTTGAAGTCCAAGGCATCCAAGGCCACAGCCGCAGTTCCGGAGGCGGGGAGGTTGCCGGGGTTGTGGATCAAGGAACCGTCGCGCCAGTAGCCAACTTCCTGACCAGCGGCGGTTTGAATCTGCATGTACTGGGCAAGGTAGGTTCCCGGCGGGGTCCCCTGTGCAAAGAAGACGTCGAACGAGTACGTCGAATCAGCGGAGCTGTAAGAGCCTTGCGTCATCGTCGTGTGGAGCTTACCCGTTGCTGTATTTCGGAACAGGACGTACACGTCGGTAATCGGACCGGATGCCTGGAAGGTAACGTGTGAAGTTGCCTGCCCGCCAGCGCTGATCGCGTCTGGCGTCGTGGAGACCGCTACAGGTACCGGTGCGAACGTGTCATCGGCATGGGCTGCGGGTGCCAAACCCAGCCCGCCGACCAAAATAACGCTGCCCATAAATGCGGCCAGCCAGCTGCGCACGCGGCGCAGAGGAGTGCTCCCCATGGTTCCCCCAAATCAGGCCGGTCGCAGATGGCCGGCGCGTGTAAGTGACTTGAGAGTACATGGAGACACCGACAGTCTGGGAATTTGCTGGCAAAAATACAAGCAAAAGACAAGTCAAGCCGAAAACGCAACCAATATCGGCTTAGAAAACCGCCGTGAACCCGCCCCAGCCCCAGCCAACAACGCCGGCGCCTTTCCATCCTCCGATGCCGCTGCCGTAGTACATGTTCAGTTGGCCTGCGGCGTCGATTGCCCAGACATCGTTGAAGCCGTCGCCGTTGAAGTCGCCAGCTCCACCAATGCGGGACATGACGTTCCAGCCTGTGCCTATGGAGCGGGCAGTCGTCCATCCGCCGTTGCCGTTGCCGCCGTAGAGCCGCAGGTTTCCGGCGCTGTCGCGGCCCAGGACATCGGGGTTGCCGTCGCCGTCGAAGTCGCCGGGCGAGAAGACCTGGCTGAGGGCGTCCCACCCTTGGCCCACGGCGCCGGGGGCTTTGAAGCCGCCCGTCCCGTTGCCTGGGTAGAGCACCAAGGCGCCTAGCGGCGTGCGGGCGAGGACATCGTTGTTGCCATCGCCCGAGAAGTCGCCTGCGGCGATGATCGAATCGAAGACGTCCCAGCCCCAGCCGATCTGCTTGCGCGGAAGCCAGCCGCCAGCCCCATTGCCGGGGTACAGGAACAGGGCCCCGTCGTGGTCCCTGGCGATGACGTCATTGAAACCGTCTCCGTCAAAGTCGCCCGCGTTGAAGACGATATCGAACACGCCCCAACCAAAGCCGATAGTCCGGGGAGTTTGCCAGTGGCCAGCGCCGTCAGTGGGGTACAGGAGCAGGTTCGCCGCAGCATTCCGCGCGAACAGGTCCATGGAGGCCCCGGCGTCGAAACCTGCCGTGTGCGGCTTGTTCCGGACCACGGTGCGGCCGAAAACCGTAAACGGGCGGGTGGCCGCCACTGGATTACCCGCCTGGACTACTGCCCGGAAACCAACGACGGCGCCACGATCCGCTGCCTGTAGCGTGTAAGTCTTCGTCGTCGCACCGCTGATCAACGTACCGTTGCGCACCCATTCATACCTGACGCTGACGGGCCCGCCGGCTGTCCCACTGGAAACACTGCCTTCGTTGAAGACGCCCGTGAGCTTCTCGCCCACGATCAGCTTGCCTTGGAGTGCAGGAGCGGTTGCTGTGATGGGTGACGTGGGAGTCAGTGGGAGCGAGGATGCCGACACAGCCCGGTAGCCTGCCCGCGTGGCCGTGACCCGTACTGACAGCGTCTGATCCAGGTCTGCTTCTGCGATGCGGTAAGTGTTGAGCGTGGCTCCAGGGATCGGCTGGCCGTTGCGCAGCCACTGGTAGGCGAAGCCGGTGGGCGTTTGGGTCCAAGAGCCGTTGTCCGTGGTCAGCACTTGGTCGTAGCGCGCCACTCCTGTGATGGTTGGCGGCTTGGTATTTGGATTGTCCACCAGCGGGAAGTTGGGATTGTTGACGGCGAAGTCGACGCCGTCCAAGGCCCCCGGCCGTTGGGTTGGTGCTTCCAGCCCCTGCGAGAGGAAGAGGATGTTGCCGTCGCGGCCGTAGCGGACAACCCCATGGCCCAAGGGGAGCATGATGTTGACGCTGAGGAGTTTGTAGCGCCCGGTTCGCTGGAAGGCGCTCCCGTCCACGGGCACTTTGGCTTGCGCGCTGTAGGGCCCGGACAGCTGGCTGGTAGGTCCGTAGAGGGTGGCCTGCTCCAAGGTGTCCTCATTGACGTAGGTGAAACCTACTTCCTTCGCGGGACCGCTCAGGGTGAAGGACAAAGAGATAACACTCCCGGGACCCACCGTGGCTGGCGAAGTACGGGTGACCACTGTGGGAAGAGGCACGTTTGGTCCCGCAGCCGTAGCGCTGGGAGGCGGGACTGCAATTGCCAGCGCAGAGCACAGGAGGATGGCTAGAAGGATGTGAAAACCCGTCCGTACTGAATGCACAAAAGCTGAATGCACAAAAGCCCCTGGCCGCACAGATGAAAAAGTCGTCATGGTATCCCCCAATCCCTAGAACAAGGCGTTAAACCCGCCCCAACCCCAGCCAATGGTTTGGGCGCCGTTCCAGCCGCCGTCGCCGTCGCCGTAGTAGGCCAGCAGCTGGCCGGATCCGTCCACTGCATAGACGTCTACATTGCCGTTACCGTCGATGTCACCGGCGGCGCCAATGGCCGCCATGCCGTTCCAACCTTGCCCGATCACGGCCATGCCTGCCCAACCGCCAGCTCCGTTGCCCTTGTACAGGCGCAGGGCACCTGAGGTGTCGCGAGCCAGGATGTCCACGTTGTGGTCGCCGTCAAAGTCGCCGGGCGTGACGATCTTGTTGACCACGTTCCAGCCGCTGCCAACAAGAGATCGGCTGAGCCAGCCGCCGTCGCCGTTTCCGGGGTAGAGGTAGAGCAGGCCGCCGGAGTCGCGGGCGAGGATGTCGTTGTTGCCGTCCCCATTGAAGTCGCCAGGGGAGACTATCGAGTTAAAGCCATTCCATCCCGAGCCTATTTGGCGGCCTGCGGAGAACCGGCCATCTCCGGTTCCTGCGTAGAGGAAGAGGTTCCCGGCCGAGTCCTTGGCGAGAATGTCGTTGTTGCCGTCCCCAGTGAAGTCGCCGGGGGAGAGGACGGTCCCGAAACCATTCCAGCCCGGACCCACGGTTCGGGCGGATTCCCAGGCGCCGCCAACGCGGGGATACAGCATGAGGGTGCCGTCTGCGCGGCGGGCAAGCAATTCGAAGGTGCCACGCCCGGTAAAGCCGTTGGCCCGGTTGGAGGCGGAGATCTCTACAGTCTCGGCGCTGCCAACTTCCATGGGGTCACAAGGATAGTTCGAGGCGACGTAAGCGGCGATGGTCTTGCCGCGGTCCTCTTCGGTGAGCCTGTAGTTCCACCACTCCGTGTGGTCGTCAGCGTGCTCGCCGTCACGGGTCCAGTAGATGTGGTAGTCGGGGCCGGCGGCCGCGCCGCAGCCCCGGTAGGAAGCAGGATCGATCTCCACGCTGAGCGTGGAGCCAACAAACGGCGCACCGTGAACCACGGGATCTGTGGGGTCCATGGTTGCCATGGCAGGTGCCGGGGCGAAAGCGACGGCGGCAATAAGCGCGGCCGCAATCCCGGCTACCGCTCGGCGCACGCCTGATGCACGGCATGATAGAGCGTTCATTGTGTCCTCCCCAGACTTATGCGGCTAATCTTACCGCGGCTGGGACTCAGCTAGAAGATTGCTGTGAAGCCGCCCCAGCCGTTACCCACCACTTGGGATGTACGCCATCCGGTCCGGCCATCGCTGTAATAGATCACCAGTCGGCCCTGCTGGTCCACGCCGTAAACGTCCGGGAAGCCATCCTTGTCGAAATCACCGGCGGCGCCAGCGGCTTTGAGGACGTTCCAGCCGACGCCAACCAGCCACGACCGCGTCCAGCCACCCGCCCCATTGCCGCCGTAGAAATACAGGTAGCCACTGCGGTCGCGCGCCAACACGTCCACCTTGCCGTCGCCGTTAAAATCGCCAGGCGTCAGCAGGGTGTCCATCACCTGCCAGCCCTGCCCGACGGCGGTCCTCGCCAGCCAGCCTCCGGAACCATTGCCCGGGTACAAATAGAGGGCGCCGCCGGGTTCCCTGGCCAGGATGTCGTTGTTGCCGTCCCCATTGAAGTCGCCGGGACTGACGATTGAGTCGAAAATGTTCCAGCCCTTGCCGATGGTCTGGGCCGGCTTCCAACCCCCGGTTCCGTCACCGGCATAGAGATAAAGAGTGCCTGCTGAATCCCGTGCGATCACGTCGCCCTTGCCGTCACCGTTGAAGTCTCCGGGGGAAAGGACAAGGTTGAAGACGTTCCACCCCCAGCCCACGGTGCGGGCGGCATCCCACGCGGCGCCCGTCCTCCCGTACAGCATCAACGAGCCGTCGCTTCCACGCGTCAGGAGTTCGAAGCTGCGGCCCGTGAATCCGTTGGCCCGGTTGGGTGCAGCGACGGGTCCGGTCTCGTCGCTGTGGAGGGTTTCGCCTCCGCAGGCGGTTTTGCTGGCGGTCAGGTGCACGGCCATCCGCGCGCCCGTGTCATCCTGCTGCAGGAGGTAGCTGCGCCCGGTTTCGCCCGCCACAAGGAAGCCGTCCCTTGTCCAGTAAACGGTGAAGTCCGGGCCCTTTCCGCCGCCGCAGCCATAGAAGGTGTACGGGCCGATTTCCGTTGTTAGCGTCTTTCCAACAAACGCATCGCCGATGACTACGGGGTCCGGTCCGTTGCTGGATGCGCCCGACGCCGGCAGGGGGCTCAGTGCCACCGCCGCCACAGCGGCGGTCAGCAGCGCTGCTGCCATCCGACGTCGAAAATTCCCCATAGTGGTCTTCCTCCCGTATGCGCAGCCAAATCTTCCTGCAGTGTATGTGTGGCACCCGCCCTTTCCCGGGAGCGGCATGGGATGGGTTCAAAGCGGGGCGCTCTCAGGAAACGGTCATTTTGCTCACGTATCATTGATGCGATCGGCCTGCCGCGGGTCCTGTGACCCAAGCCGGCCGTTTCCTTGCCAGCCTGCCAAGAGATCGCCGGAAATGCCCGAACCGTTTTCCCTGGAACCGTACTCCCTTGATCTGACGACGGGGTTGCCCCGTATGGCTGCCGCACCGACCACGCCGCGGCAGCAGCTGCGCTATGCCCGCATCCTGAAGACAGCGGCGGGCTTTGCCCAACGTCAGTTCGACACCTTGAGTTTGTCGGACGTTGCCGCCAAAGCGGACGTCCCGCTGGGCACGCTTTACCGCTACTTCCCCTCCACCGCGCATCTTATGTTGGCCGTCTACCGGCAGCAGTTGCGCGAGCTTCGCGACGGCGTGCGCCAGAGGAAGGGCAAGGGCCATGCTTTATCAGGTCTGATGATGGAGATCTTCCACCTGAGGGTCATGCAGCCCGGCGTGGAGCACTGCCTCATCCGGCCTGCCGGGAAAGATAGCGATACCGCCCAGCTGCTGCGGGAGATTGACCTCCTGTCCGAAGAAGTTGTGGGTTCCTTGAGCAAAGAGCCCGGAAATGACGCCCCGAAGGCCAGGATTCTGTTGCATCTGGTCAGTGGTCTGGTCCAGGCCGTCCGGTGTCGTCGCTTGTCGCTCTTTGAAGCCGAAAAGGACCTCAAGAAGGCGTGCAGCCTGCTGACCGGAGAATGACGATATAGGTCTTCCGGTCTAGACCACCGGCTCTCAAGAATGCGTTTTTTCGCGTGAGCTGGATCACTTTTGAATCTGCCCAAACGTTTTACTCTCGAATCGTCTCTCTTGGTATTGAATCTTGTACCCTCCATGCTTCCCTACGCTGGAAGTACCGAAGCGGCTAGCAGCCCATACCTGCAGATGCACCTTCCGGGCCAGCCACCCTTGGTCCGAACCAGCAGTTCTGTTCCTGCCCGAATCATGCCGTGGGTCCACGGCTAGCCTGAGGAGACAAAGACGTGTCCATTGAGACAATCGCTACTGACAATGACGCCTTGGTACTGAGCGAAGAAGAGATCTTCGCAGCACACGAGGGCGGCAAGCTGACGATTTCCAGCACCGTTCCCCTGAACAACAAGCGTGACCTTTCCATCGCGTACACCCCGGGCGTCGCCCAGGTCAGCCGCGCAATCCACGCCAACCCCGAGCTCGCCCGCACCCACACCTGGGCTGAGCGCCTGGTTGTTGTTGTCAGCGACGGCACCGCCGTCCTGGGCCTGGGCAACATCGGCCCCAGCGCTTCCCTCCCGGTCATGGAAGGAAAGTCTGCCCTCTTCAAGTCCTTCGGCGACCTTGACTCCATCCCGCTGGTTCTCAACACCACCAACGTGGACGAGATCATCGAGACCTTGGTCCGCCTCCGCCCGAGCTTCGGTGCAGTGAACCTTGAGGACATCTCCGCTCCGCGTTGCTTCGAACTCGAAGAGCGCCTCATCGAAGCACTCGACTGCCCCGTCATGCACGACGACCAGCACGGCACCGCCGTCGTGGTTCTCGCTGCCCTGACCAACGCTGCCAAGGTGACCAAGCGCGAACTCGCCGGCCTGAAGGTTGTTGTCTCCGGCGCAGGTGCCGCCGGCATTGCGATTGCCGAGATTCTTCTTGCCGTTGGCATCAAGGACGTCATCCTGCTCGACTCCAAGGGCGTAGTCAACGCTGAGCGTGCCGATCTTGTGGCCGATCCTGACAGCGTCAAGGCCCGTATGGCCCAGCGCACCAACCCCCGCGGCATCACAGGTGGTCCGGGCGAGGGCCTGACCGGCGCCGACGTGTTCGTAGGCGTTTCCTCCTCCAAGCTGGATGAAGAACACCTGAAGCTCATGAACGACCAGTCGATCGTGTTCGCCCTGTCCAACCCGGACCCGGAAGTTCTCCCCGAGGTTGCCCAGAAGTACGCGGCCGTAGTTGCAACGGGCCGCAGCGACTTCCCGAACCAGATCAACAACGTGCTGGCCTTCCCGGGCATCTTCCGTGGCGCACTGGACGCCAAGGCCCGCCGCATCACGCCCGCCATGAAGATTGCCGCTGCACGCGCCATCGCTGAGCTGGCCGAGGAAGACCTCTCCGCCGACTACATCGTGCCGAGCCCGCTGGACGCCCGCGTGGCACCGGCTGTCACCGCGGCCGTTGCCGCAGCAGTGACCGAATAGCGCTTACCGACCAAACACCGACGACGGCGACGCCTCCCTTGCTGGGGAGCGTCGCCGTCGTGGCTTTTTAACAAGCAACGCGGGGTCACTTGTGGCCCATGTTGGCCTCCCAAAGGGGCAAGAAGTGACCCCGCGTTGCTGGCCCATAGACTTGGGGCCATGAATGCCGAACTCGTCGTGACTATCCTGTGCGGCCTAGCCATTGCGGTTGGGGTTGCCGGGACCATCATCCCTGTCCTTCCGGGAAGCATCCTCATTGGTGCGAGCCTCCTCGCGTGGGCAATTTGGGGCGGCGCCGGAACGCTCGGCTGGGTGATCTTCGCCATCGGCATGCTGTTCGTAGTGGCCGGGATGGCCGCCAGTGCAGTGCTCACAGGGCGAAAGCTGAAACAGCATGGGATTCCCAACAGGTCCGTTGTGATTGGGATAGTTCTCGGCGTGGTGGGAATGTTCGTGATTCCGGTGGTCGGATTGCTGGTGGGATTCGCCGTCGGGCTCCTGCTGAGCGAGGTCCAGCGGACGCGTGACTTCCGCACGGCTGTCCGTACGAGCGGCGCCGCGCTCAAGGCGACCGGCATCGGGATCCTCGTGGAGTTCGGTCTTGCATGTGCCGCTGCGAGTACGTGGATCATCGGAGTTTGGATCATTGCTGTAAGCGCTTAAGGACCTTCGCCGAGATGGCAGCAGACCCCCATGTGCAGCCAGAACATGGGGGCGTGCTGCCATCTCGGCGAGGAGTTACTGAAGGGTGGGTATCCGCACCTGGGCCGGGCGGAATGAAGCACCGGCTCCCGGGAACAAGGGGACGTCGATCCGGGCGTGGGTGTGGATTTCCTGAACCGTATCCTTCGTGTGCTGTGCGATCTCGGCAAGAGTGGTGACCCACATACCGTCGAGGCCCTTGACCCGTTCGACCAGCTGCTCCAATGCGACAGCCCTGGATGGCCGGCCGGAGATGAACGGGTGGTTGGTCAGGACGAAGCAGCTGCCCTGGGCATGGTGCGCCTGGGCCTCAAGAGTCCACATTTCCAAAGCCTTGGCCGGGCTTTCGATGACCCCGCTGCCCGTGATGCCGGGGTAGAAGGCGTACTGCTCCCAATCATCCAAGGCCCAGTCAACAGGAATCTCGACGATGTCCCGGGGATCGTCCTCGGCCACTGACATGCGGTAGGGAGCATCGCCGTCGAGCAGGCTTGAGTCGTAAAGGAAGCCTCGGTCCGCGAGCAGCGCGGGCGACTGCCAGTTCAACTCCCACCAAGGAGCCCGGTAGCCCACGGGCCGAACACCGGCGACGCTGGCAAGTGCTTCCAAACCCCGGTCCAGGTAACTGGCCTCGGTTGCGGCATCGATGCCCTGCATTGGCTCGTGAAGGTAGCCGTGGTGGGCGATTTCGTGCCCACCGTCAGCGATCCTGCGCACCACATCCGGGTAGCTCTCCGCAGTGAAGCCAGGGATGAAGAACGTTCCCTTGATGTCCTGGCGATCCAGGATCTGGAGGAGCCGCGGGACGGCGATTTTTGGACCATACGACTGGTGGCTCATGAGGGACATGCGCCGGGTGCTGGAGGGGTCGTGGGCGATGGTGCAGGACTCGGCGTCGACGTCGAAGGTGAAGGACGCTGCGGCTTTGAAGCCCTCTGGCCAGGTGATCGGGTGGAGGGAGTCCGCGAAGGCGGGCTGGCTCATACTGTGGTCCTTTCGGAGGCTACGGGAACTGCGGGAGCTTCGGGAGCGCCCGGAGCGTCCGGAGCAGCTTGGGTGACGGAGACGTGGTTCGAACCGGCAAGGACAAACTTTCGGTGTGCCCGCGGCCCGAGGATTGCGTAGGCTGCCGCGCTGGTAAGTCCGCCGGCCAACCATGAGAGATCCCAGCCGCCAAGTGCCACCGCGATGGGGCCTTGCATCACTGGTATCAGCCCGTACATGAACAGCCAGGTGCAGAAGATGCCAACCAGCAGGGAGACGATTCCGGCCCAGTTGATCACAGGGAGACGCTTGGTCTCGACGCCGTCGAAGAGCCGTTCAACCTTTCCGGGCCAACGCTTCTCCAGCCAGAAGTAGTGCACCAACATGACGCCGCCCCATGCAGCTACCCACGCAACCAGGCCGATCAGCCAGGCGTCGAGCACCGAGGCGAAGTCCTCCTGGAAGATGAAGAACACGACGGCGAGGAGCGAGAAGACGCCGACGAACAGGTTGAGCTTGCGACGATTGATATTGATGTCCAGGGCCTGTGTGGCCACTGAGAAGGTGTAGATGTTCAAGATGTTGGTGGCGATGGGGCCGTGCAACACCATGAGGAGGACAGGAAGGGCAAGGACTCCGAAGTTCTGAACGATTAGTTTGCCGGGGTCGATCTCGCCGCTGTTGGTCGCAAGGCTCGCGCCGAGGACGCCGAGCCAAACCACGGGAATGAATTGGCCAAGGACCGAAGCCAGGTAGACCTTGCGCTTGGGAACCGAGGTGCTGACGAAGCGCGAGTAGTCCGCGGCGTACGTGAACCAGGTGATACCCCAGCCGATGCCAATGGCGGTCATTACGGCGCTCATTGCAGCGATCCGCTCGGATCCCTCAAGGATGTGGCCAGCTGGACCTGCGTAACCCCAATCGATCTTCATGCCGATCCATGCGACGGCGGACATGACGGCCAGGATGATGATGGTGGGCGGAACAGTCCACTTTTCGAAAGCGGCGATCGCCTTGTAGCCGAACCAGGCAATGGCAACCTGGGCGGCCATGATGACGGTGGCGACGCCGATCTTCCAGACGTAGTTCTTTGCGGTGGGATCCACCCAGCCCAGCGTTCCGAAGAGAGCCATGACAAGGTCCAGGATGATCCACGTATTGACCGCGCACCATCCGATGACCAGGAGTGCCTGGATTGCGGCGGGGAGGTAGTTGCCGCGCCGGCCGAAGGCGGCCCGAGCCAGGACCATGCCTGTGGCGCCGGTCTTTTGGCCAAGGAGGACGAAGCAGCCAAACAGCAGCATGCCGATCAGGTTGCCCAGGACGAGCACAAAGACGGTGTCGGCAAAGCCGAGGCCGAGGTGGATTCCGAGTGCGCCCAGCACCCAGTTGATAGGAGCGAGGTTTGCGCCGGCCCATATCCAGAATTGACCTGAGACCTTGCGCGTACGGTCTGACTCGGGGATGGGCTGCAGCCAGGCTTCGCTGTCATGGGCCGGCGCCGTTGCCGGACCTGACTGCGCTGAGCCTGGCCGCGCTGAAGCAGGCTGCTGTGAGGCAGGCTGCGATGACGCAGGGGAGAGGTTGTCTTGCATGAGGGAGATCCTCCGTGTGTGAAAGGGACTCCATCAGCGTATGTGCCACAGATCACAGCAACAAGATACGATGTGTCTAAAGAAACTGTATTCAACCTTACGGAGTGTCATGTCTATCCTTCTAGGCCAAGCCTTGGAGCGTGAAAGCCTCAAAGCCGCCGAGCCCCGTCTCCTTAACTCGGTGGCGGACGCCCTGACCCGCCCCGTCCGTTGGGTGCACTCCAGCGAGGTTTTGGACATCGCTCCGCTCCTCAGCGGTGGCGAACTGCTCCTCAGCGGCGGCCAGGCGCTTGCCCTTGAGAGCTCCGAACGGCAAGCCCAATACGTCCGGGAGCTAGCGGCCCGCGGAATAGCTGCACTGGCACTGGAAACCGGATCGACACTGCCCGAAGTTCCCGGTCCCATGCTGGAAGCTGCCGAAGCCGCGGGCCTGCCCGTTATTGAATTGCGTCACGTTGTTCCTTTCGTTGCCGTCATGCAGGAGATCAACTCGCTCCTGGTCAGCGAGTCCGTCGAACAGCTTCAACGCGGCGATCAAACCAGCCACGCGATGGCCGCCGAACTCGCCCATGGCGGCGGACTTGACCAACTTCTGGCTGTCTTGGCAGAACGGACAGGTGCCAGCGCGCGGTTGGTATCGCCGTCGGGCCTCACCCTAGGTTCCGCGGCGAGCTCGGCAGTAGGCTCGGCAGCGGGTCCAGCGGCCGGCTCGGATTCGCTGGCGGAGGACAGTGGGCTCATCACGGTTGATGTGCCGGTGCGTGGCGTCCTCGCCGCCCGCTTGGAGCTGCACGTGCCCGACGACGGCGATAGTGGCCTCGCGCGCGTGGCGGGAGAGCGGTCCGTGGACATCCTTGGCTTGGCCCTGTTGCAGCGGATGCCGCCAGGATTGAAGGAGTTGGCGGGCATTGAACTGATGCGTGCCATCAATTCCGGCAGCCAATCGTGGCAGCTCCAGCAGCTCGGACCGGCGTCGGGCTTTCCCGCCAATGGCCCGGTTGCTGCGCTGGTGATCCGCTCCACCGGTGCAGGGCATCTTCGCTCGGCCCTTGATGCACTGCTGCGTATGCACGTGCCGCACAGTGCCAGCTATGCGGATAATGCGGAGCTGATCGCGCTCGCTTCCCTTGGGGATGGCGCAGCAACCCGGGCAGCTCTGATGGATGGGCTCCGGGCATTGGAGACGCCAGCCGGATCTGCGATAGCGCTTGGCCCGGCAGGCAAAGGGATCGATGAGGCTCCGTGGTCGCTGGCGGAGGCACGCCGGACGCTGGACCTGGATCTGGTGGGAGGAGGCGTGGTGGATGCTGAGGCCTTCGCCGTGGAACGCCTCGCCGAGGAACATCTGGACCCGGTCACCCGCGAAGGGTTCGTGCAGCGGCAGTTGGGTGCCGTCGTCGAGCATGACCGGCTGCGGCGATCCCAGCTTCTGCGGACGCTGACCGTCTGGCTGGACACAGGCTGCAACACAGCCCAGGCCGCACGCGAACTGCACTTGGAACGGCAGTCCATGCATCAACGGCTGCAGCGAATCTTCGAGCTGTGTGGTGGAGATCCCCGGGGAACGGGAAGGCTGGCTGCCCTGCACCTGGCGGCGCGGCTGGCGCGGCTGGCTCGTAAAACCCCTTAAACGCCAATTCGATGGTTCCCTGCACACACCGCCGTTCGCAACAGCGTCTGTGCAGGGAACCATCGAAATGGGGCGCGCAAGGCCTTACTTCAGCACAATCGTCCTGTTCCCATTCAGGATGATCCGCCCCTCGCAGTGCCAACGAACGGCGTTGCTGAGGGCCTTGCACTCCGTGTCCCGACCGGCGGCTACGAGATCGTCCGGTCCGAACGTGTGATCCACCTCAACCACCTGCTGGGAGATGATCGGGCCCTCGTCCAGCTCGCCGTTGACGTAGTGGGCGGTGGCACCCACGGTCTTCACTCCGCGGGCGTAGGCCTGGTGATACGGCTTGGCACCCTTGAAGCTGGGCAGGAATGAGTGGTGGATGTTGATGGCGCGCCCGTCGAGCTTGCGGGCGAGATCGTCGCTGAGCACCTGCATGTACCGGGCCAGCACAATGAGTTCCACGTCCAGTTCGTCGATGATGTCCAGCAAACGTGCTTCCGCCGCAGGCTTGGTGGCAGCCGTAACGGGGACGTGGAAGAAGGGAATCCCGTGCCACTCAGCCAAGCCCTGGTGATCGGTGTGGTTGGACACGACGCCCACCACATCGATCGGAAGCTCACCGATCCGCGCACGGAACAGCAGGTCGTTCAGGCAGTGCCCAAACTTCGACACCATGATCAACACGCGACGCTTGGACCCTTGGCGTTCCAGCTGCCAGTTCATCGCGTACTTCTCGCCCACAGGGGAAAACGCAGCACGCAAAGCATCCACAGTGGTCTCGTCACCGGAGGACGCGAAGTGAACCCGCATGAAGAAGTGGCCCTCGGCGCGGTCACCGTACTGCTTGTTGTCGATGATGTCGCAGCCATGCTCCAGCAGGAAGCCGGACACAGCGTGCACGATTCCGGGACCTTCAGGGCAGTCCAAGGTAAGGACGTGCTCCACGGTGGTCCCGGTGGAGGAATCGGTAGAAGATTCGGTTTGGATGGCAGTCATGGCTAGCACTCCACTACGTTGACGGCGAGTCCTCCGCGGGAGGTCTCCTTGTATTTGGATTTCATGTCGGCGCCTGTTTCGCGCATGGTCTTGATGGCCTTGTCCAGGGACACTTTGTGGCTGCCATCTCCGTGCAGGGCAAGGCGGGCAGCGTTGATCGCCTTGACGCTGGCGATGGCATTGCGTTCGATGCACGGGATCTGCACCAGTCCGCCCACGGGATCGCAGGTGAGGCCCAGGTTGTGCTCGATGCCCACCTCGGCGGCGTTCTCCACCTGCTCCGGCGTTCCGCCCAGGACTTCGCAAAGGCCTGCAGCGGCCATGGAGCAAGCGGAACCCACCTCGCCCTGGCAGCCCACTTCGGCACCTGAAATGGAGGCGTTGATCTTGAAGAGAATCCCGACGGCGGCCGCCGCGAGCAGGAACCGCACGACGCCGTCGTCGTTGGCTCCTGGAACAAACTTTGTGTAATAGTGCAGCACTGCAGGGACAATTCCCGCGGCACCATTGGTCGGTGCAGTGACGATCCTGCCGCCAGCCGCGTTCTCCTCGTTGACCGCCAACGCGAACAGGTTCACCCATTCCATGGCGAGCAAGGGGTCCGCTGACGATTCGCCCTTCAACTCGGCGTCGGTCTCGGAAAGCTTCTTAAACAACGACGGCGCCCGTCGCCTGACTTTCAAACCTCCAGGGAGGATTCCCTCGGCCGAGCAGCCGTTGTCCACGCATTCACGCATGACAGCCCAGATGCCCAGAAGGCGCTCGCGGAGCTCCTCCTCAGACCGCCAGACGAGTTCGTTGGCCAACATGACATCGGAAATCGACATGCCCTCGCGCGAACAAATGGCAAGCAACTCGTCAGCGGTTGTGAACGGGTAGGGCAGCACGGTGTCATCGGCTACTACTTTGTCCGTGCCCGTGGCATCCCCATCCACCACAAAACCGCCACCGATCGAGTAGTAGCTGCGCTCACGCAGTACAGCCCCGGTGTGGTCAAGCGCCCGGAAGGTCATGCCGTTGGGGTGTGCCGGAAGGGACTTGCGGCGGTGGAGGATCACGTCCTCGTCCCAATTGAAGTCCACCCGGTGGTCGCCGCCCAAGCGCAGTTCGGCGTCGAGGGCTGCTGATGCCACTTGGTCGTCAGCGGTTTTGGTGTCGACGGTTTCGGGTGAGTGGCCCTGCAGCCCCAGCACCACGGCTTTGTCGGAGCCGTGGCCCCGGCCGGTGGCGCCCAGGGAGCCGAAGAGCTCAGCCTGGACGCGCACCGTAGCCGGAAGCTGGCCGGACGATTCAAGACCGTCCGTGAACTGCTTTGCCGCCCGCATCGGGCCGACCGTGTGTGAAGACGACGGCCCGATGCCAACAGAAAACAGATCAAGCACACTCAGTGCCATTAGGGGACCTCGGGGGAGGCGTACTCCCGCATGGCATCGAGGAGCCAGCGTCCCAGGAAGTCGGCAAACGAGGCCCGGGGAAAGATCCGGTAGTTCTCGTCCGAGGTCTTCCACAGCATTACGGGGATGTGTGCGAGCTCCGTTGACACGGCTGTGCCGGCCTTGAAGACGCGGGGGTGAAGGTCCAACGAGCACGTCTTTTCGAGCACAGCGCGGGCGTGGCTGCCGGAGAGCTCGAACGTGGTGCGGTTGGCGGACAGGTCCACTACCTGGCCTTCATGGCTGCCCAGTGCCGTGGTCAGGTCGCTGACCAAGGAGCCGCCCAGCGAGTCGTGGGACTCCTCCGGAGCGACCACCAGGAACTCGGTGGGGCCAAGCCAGAGTACGTTGACGGAGTCCGATCCCGTCA
This sequence comes from Paenarthrobacter sp. 2TAF44, assembly GCF_052114885.1. Classification (NCBI taxonomy): domain Bacteria; kingdom Bacillati; phylum Actinomycetota; class Actinomycetes; order Micrococcales; family Micrococcaceae; genus Paenarthrobacter; species Paenarthrobacter sp. 2TAF44. The sequence continues at coordinate 29,982 of NZ_JBFRFP010000023.1, forward strand.
CTTCACCACAAGTGGCAGGCAAACCGCCGGTGATGGACGCAACGCGGGTTCCGGCGTCGGACGTTCGCTCAACCCGGATACCCACCATGGCCTGGTACGGGATTTCCTTGAGCGTCACCGTGCCCGGCACTGAGCCGGAGGTGAAGGCGTCAGCCAGGTGCTCGGCCGGGCTGCGGCGGGCACCCCGTACGCGGTCGACGTGTGCGGTTTCTGCTGGTGTTGCTGTTTCAGCCATCTTTGCGGGTCCCTTCAGCATCGAAAAGTACGGTTTCGCCGACAACCACGTCCACCAATTGGTCTCCCACCGAGGCCACGAGGGTCTCGCCGATGCGGTTGCGGCCGTTTTGGATCAGGGCCAGGCCGAAGGAACGGCCCAATGCGGCACTGTGGTAGCTCGAAGTCACGAAGCCTTCCATGGGGACGGGTCCGTACGCCGGGTTGACGGGGATGCCCTTCTCCACAAGCTGCGTGCCTTCCGGCAGCCTCAGCGAGTGATCCACGGGAAGGACGCTCACCAGGTGCTTGCGGTCCTCGCGGCTTGCGTCCTTGCGGAGGTAGGAGCGCTTGCCGATGAAGTCCTTGGCCTTGGAAACAATCCAGTCCATGCCGGCGTCCTGCGGGGTGACCGTGCCATCGGTGTCCTGCCCGACGATCGGGTAACCCTTCTCAGCCCGGAGCACGTGCATGGTCTCCGTGCCGTAGGGGGTGATGTTGAACTCGGCACCCGCAGCAGCAACGGCTTCCCAGGCGTTGAGCCCGTACCACGACGGGATGTTGATTTCGTAGGCCAGTTCACCGGAGAAGGAGATACGGCAAACACGAGCCTGCACTCCAGAAGCCAGGGTGGTCTCGCGGAACGTCATGAACGGGAAGGCTTCTGCGTCCAGGCCACCGTTTTCGGCGAGCTGGGGAGCAACCTTGGCGATCACTGCACGGGACTTGGGACCGACGACGGCAATGGTGCTCCACTGCTCGGTGACGGATGTGAAGACCACGTCGAGTTCCGGCCACTCCGTCTGGTGCCACTCTTCCAACCAGTCCAGCACCTTGGCTGCGCCACCGGTGGTGGTGGTCATGAAGAAGCGGTCGTCGTCCAGGCGGAGGGTCACGCCGTCGTCGAAGATCATGCCGTCCGGGGTGCACATGACGCCGTAGCGGGCGGATCCCGGTGCGAGCTTCTTGAACGCGTTGGTGTACACGCGGTTCAGGAATTCGCCGGCGTCCTTGCCCCGGATCTCGATCTTGCCGAGCGTGGTTGCGTCCATGAAGCCCACGGAATCGCGGACCGCTGCGCACTCACGCAGGACTGCCGTGTCCATGTCCTCGCCGGACTGCGGGTAGTACCAAGGGCGCTTCCACTGTCCAACGTCTTCGAACAGAGCACCCTGGGCAACGTGCCACGGGTGGATGGAGGTCACTCGGGCGGGATCGAACAGCTCACCGCGCTGGCGACCAGCCAAAGCGGCGAATGCGACCGGGGTGAACGGTGCGCGGTAGGCGGTGGTGCCGATCTCGCCGACGCCCGGAACGCTTTCCGCGCCGCCGAACTTCAACGCAGCGGCGATGACACCGATCGCGTTGACGCCGGAGGTCTTGCCTTGATCGTTGGCGGTGCTGATGGAGGTGTACCGCTTCACGTGTTCCACCGAGCGCATGCCGGCGCCGGTGGAGCGGAGGACGTCAGCGACGGACTGGTCGCGCTGGAAGTCAACGAAGTGGTGGTGCCACTCGCCCGGCTCACCGGTCTGACCGGGAACAAGCCACAGCTGACGGGTCGGGGCACTCGCCACGGGTGCCTGCAGGTCCACCGGGGTGGTTGCGGACTCAAAGCCAGCAGCGATGGATGCTGCCGCTCCGGCGGAGACGCCCTCTGCCAGGCAGTCCTGGAGTTCGTAGCTGCCGCGGCCTGCGCCAACAACCTGCTGGTCCCGAACCACCGTGGAAGGAACAAAAGCGGCGAGTTCATCGTCCCAGCGCAGCTTGCCCTGGCGCTGGCTGTGGAGGTGCACCACAGGGCTCCAGCCGCCGGAAACGGCAAGCAGATCGGCGGCGATGTGCTCGACGCCCGAGGTGAGTTCGCCGTCGTCGTTAATGCTGCGGACGGTGACGCCATTCAGGCGGCCCGCGTCATCGGCGCTCGTGTCAGCAACCGCGCTGCCAATGAGGACCCGGACACCGGACTCGACGGCGGCGGCGGCCTTCGCGCTGATCTGCGGACGGGCATCGACGACGGCGGCAATCGCCACGCCTGCTGCCTTCAGGTCCGCGGCGAGCAAGTAAGCGGAGTCGTTGGTGGTGCTGATGACGACGCGTGAACCGGCGGCGACCGCGTAGCGGTTGAGATACGTGCGGACTGCCGAGGCGAGCATGATGCCCGGGCGGTCGTTGTTCTCAAAGACCAGCGGACGCTCGTGGGCACCCGGTGCCAGCACAACCTGCTGTGCGCGGATGTGCCAGATACGCTGGCGCGAAACGCCCGAAGCGGCCGGAACGGTCAAATGATCCGTACGGTTCTGGGCTGCGATGAAGTAGTTGGAATCGTAGGAACCGAAGGCGGTGGTGCGGTTCAGCACGGTGCATTCTTCGGCGGAGACCAACTCGGCTTCCACATCCGCAACCCATTCCAGAGCCGGCTTGCCCTCGATGGTTTCCTGCAGGCCTTCGGCCGTTGAACCGGAGAGGAGCGAACCGCCCAGTTCGGGCTGGTCGTCGATCAGGATGACGCGGGCGCCGGTGCGGACTGCTTCGCGGGCGGCTGCAAGGCCTGCAACACCGCCGCCGACCACCAGGACGTCCGTGTGAACGTACTTCTTGTCGTACTCAGCCTTGTCCTCTGCCGGGTCAAGCTTGCCCAAACCGGAGAGCAGCTCAACGTTCATGCCGTCCACGAGTGAGACTGCGGTGGCAGGAAGCATCGATTCCGCGACGTGGCCGGGGAAGCGGGGAGCGATCTTGACCAGGGCGTTGGACTCTTCCACGCCGGCGGCCATGATGCCGCGGGGGCGGTCCTCGTAAAGGGAGTTGCCTGCGTTGATGTGGCCATTGGCCAGCAGAGCCGAGGCGATGGTGTCGCCGGGGTGACCGGTGAATTCCTGGCCGTCCACGGTGAAGCGCCAAGCGATGCTGCGGTCAATGCGTCCGCCGGTGGCGAGGCGTGCGTTCTTGCTGGTCACTTCTAGACTCCTTCCGAGGAGGTGGGGGCTGTGGCGCCTGTTGTTGCGGCGCCGGGAGCGAGGCCCGCTTGCGTATCGGGCTTGGCTCCGCCATCCGGGCGGGGCTGGCCATCGGGGCGGGGCTGGCCCATCGCGTAGATGGACTGGATGTCGTAGGTCACGGTGTCCCGCAGCATGTTGAACCACTGGCGGCAACCCGTGCTGTGGACCCAGCGTTCAGCGAAAGAACCCTTGGTGTTCTCGCGGTAGAAGAGGTATTCAGCCCACTCGCGGTCGGTGAGGTCGTTCGGGTTCTCCGGGTAGGCAACGTGTGCCTGGCCGCCGTAGTGGAATTCGGTTTCGTCGCGTGGCCCGCAGTTGGGGCATGAAATGAGTAGCATGTCTTTCCCGTCCTTCCTAGTGGGCCACGGCTGCGGCGCCGTGTTCGTCGATCAGGGCGCCGGTCTCGAAGCGTTCCAGGGCGAAAGGCTTGTTGAGCTTGTGCGGGGTACCGGTTGCGATGGTGTGCGCGAAGGTCAGACCAGCCGCAGGAGTGCCCTTGAAGCCACCCGTTCCCCAACCGCAGTTGACGAACATGTTCTCTACGGGGGTGAGGCCAACAATCGGCGAGGCGTCCAGCGTGGTGTCTACGATGCCGCCCCAAGTCCGGAGCACGTGTGCCCGGGCGAAGATCGGGAAGAGCTCCACGGCGGCTGCCATCTGCTCTTCGATCACGTGGAACGATCCGCGCTGGCCGTAGCCGTTGTAGGAGTCCACGCCAGCGCCCATCACCAGTTCACCCTTGTGTGCCTGGGACACATAAACGTGGACGTGGTTGGACATGACCACCGTGGGGTGGACCGGCTCGTGCAGTTCAGACACGAGCGCCTGGAGCGGGTGGGACTGGATCGGGAGGCGGAAGCCGGCCATCTCTGCGAGGACCGAGCTGTGGCCCGCGGCGCAAAGGCCCACCTTTTCGGTGTTGATGTTGCCACGGCTTGTCTTGACACCGGTAACCCGGTTTCCGTCCTTGATGAAGCCGGTAACTTCGCAGTTCTGGATGATATCCACGCCGAGTTCATCGCACTTGCGAGCGAAGGCCCAGGCCACGTGGTCGTGCTTGGCGATGCCGGCACGTGGCTGGTAGGTGGCGCCCATGACCGGGTAACGGATGTTGTCGCTGGTGTTCAGGATGGGGCAAAGTTCCTTGACCTGGTCAGGGTCCAGCCACTCGGCGTCCACGCCATTGAGGCGGTTGGCGCCCACGCGGCGCATGCTTTCCCGGACGTCGCCTAGGGTGTGGGCGAGGTTCATCACGCCGCGCTGGCTGAACAGGAAGTCGTACTCCAGCTCTTCCGGCAGGATTTCCCACAGTTTGAGGGCGTGCTCGTAAATCGCAGCACTCTCGTCCCAGAGGTAGTTGGACCGGATGATGGTGGTGTTGCGGGCCATGTTGCCACCGGCCAGCCAGCCCTTTTCGAGGATGGCGATGTTGGTCATGCCGTGGTTCTTGGCCAGGAAGTAGGCCGTTGCCAGGCCGTGCCCGCCGCCGCCAACAATAACGGCGTCGTAGCTCTTCTTTGGGTCCGGGTTGCGCCAGAGGAAGTCGGGGTGTTCGGGGAGGTGGTCCGCGCTCACTGGGCTGCTCCAATCATTTCTTCGAGTTCAGTTGCGGCGTCGTTGCCGTTACTGAGGTGTGGGTAAAGCGGGAATTTGTCGGCCAGGGCGGTTACGCGGCGGCGGAGTTCGACGGCGGTGGCTTCGTCCAAAGTGACGTCACCTTCGGTGCCGCTTTCGGTGCTGCCTGCTTGGGTGCCGCTGTTGGCTGCGGCGATCAACGCCGTCGCAATGATGTCCGAGACTTCCATGAAGTCCTCAGCGCCGAAGCCGCGGGCGGCGAGGGCGGGGGTGCCGATGCGCAGGCCCGAGGAAACCATCGGCGGGCGGGGGTCGAACGGGACGGCGTTGCGGTTGACCGTGATGCCAATGCGGTGCAGCGTGTCCTCGGCCTGCTGGCCGTTAAGGACGGAGTGGCGGAGATCGGCGAGCACAAGGTGAACGTCGGTCCCACCGCTGACCACGGAAATGCCGGCTGCGGCTACGTCGTCCTGGAGGAGGCGATCGGCCAGGATCTTGGAACCCTCGAGTACGCGGACCTGGCGTTCCTGGAACTCCGGCTCGGCAGCCATCTTGAAGGCCACGGCCTTGGCAGCAATGACGTGCTCCAGTGGACCGCCCTGCTGGCCAGGGAATACGGCGGAGTTAACCTTCTTGGCGATGTCGGCGTCGTTCGTCAGGATGACGCCACCGCGGGGACCGCCCAGGGTCTTGTGCGTGGTGCTGGTGACAATGTGGGCGTGCGGGACCGGGCTCGGGTGCAGTCCAGCTGCGACCAGGCCAGCGAAGTGAGCCATGTCCACCATCAAGTAGGCGCCCACCAGGTCCGCGATGCGGCGGAACTCCGCGAAGTCCAACTGGCGGGAGTAAGCGGACCAGCCGGCGACGATGAGCTGCGGCTTGCTCTCGAGGGCGAGGCGCTCAACTTCAGCCATGTCTACGGTGTGGGTGTCCTCGCGGACGCCGTACGGCACAACCTTGTACAGCTTGCCGGAGAAGTTGATGCGCATACCGTGGGTCAGGTGGCCGCCGTGGGCCAGGTTCAGGCCCATGATGGTGTCGCCAGGGGTGATCAGTGCGTGCATGGCCGAGGCGTTTGCCTGGGCACCGGAGTGCGGCTGGACGTTGGCGAATTCTGCGCCAAACAGGGACTTCAGGCGGTCGATGGCCAGCTGCTCGATCACATCAACGTGTTCGCAGCCGCCGTAGTAGCGCTTGCCTGGGTAGCCTTCGGCGTACTTGTTGGTAAGGACCGAGCCCTGTGCTTCCATGACGGCCGTGGGGGCGAAGTTCTCAGAGGCGATCATTTCCAGCGTGGACTGCTGGCGGATGAGTTCCAGGGCGATCGCCTGATCGACCTCCGGGTCCGCCTGTGCGAGCGGGCGGATCAGCGGTGCAACCATGGTGTTCTCCTTCAAAAGCTTGTCTAGTGGCCGACTGTTAGGCAACTGATATATTAGAACTATTGCCATAGTATGTTGAAGATCACATGGTCGTCAACAGGACTGCGGTAACTCATCCAGCAGACTGAAGTACGAGCAACGGGAGAGAGCAATGAGCGCCGCATTGGAAGCACTGGAATCAACTCCGCAGGGTTCGTCCCTGGCGGAGAACGCCTATCTGCTCCTGCGCGACAGGCTCATCATGCTGGACATCAAACCCGGCGACCCCATCAACGATGGCCAGATAGCTGCGGAACTCGGGATTGGGCGCACGCCCGTCCGCGAGGCCATCAAGCGCCTCGAAAGCGACCACCTGGTTGTCTCCTATCCACGCCGTGGGACATTCGCCACCGGCGTGGACATCACTCAGCTGGCCGAGGTCTCCGAGATCCGCGAACTGCTGGAGCCACTCGCCTCCAGGAAGGCTGCCCGCATGGCCAGCCCCGCCATGCGTTCAGAGCTCCGCGCCGTCGCTGGTGCAATTCGTGATCTTGAAGGCCAGGACAATTCCTCCCAGGAACTCATGCGCTACGACATCCAGGTTCACCGCCTGATCTACAAGGCCTCGGCGAACGCACACCTGGAAGACGTCCTGATCCGGTACGACAACCTCGCCACCCGCATCTGGTGCTACATGCTGGAACGGATGCCCTCCGTCTCAGGCCACATCTCCGAGCACGCGGAACTGCTGACCGCCATAGCCGACGGTGACGAAGACCGCGCCGCCGAGCTCGCCCTGCACCACGTGGTCAGCTTCGAAGAGACAATCCGCAAGGTCCTCTAGGCCCCGCCCTTCCGGACAACCCTGCCCCCTCCCGATGTTCGCTCACGTCCTGCGGTCTTTTGGCGGTCCTTCTCTCATGTCCAACGGCCTTTGGGCGATCCTTCTCTCATGTCCAATGGCCTTCTGGCGGTCCTTCTCTCATGTCTTGCGGCGGCGGCTGAATAGCCGTCACGTGCTAAAGCCCGACGTCGGCACCCCTGGCTGCCCCGACGTCGGGCCTTCTTCGTGGAAGTGACAGAACGTTCCCGAAATCGGCTGCAGGATGTGAGAGAACATCTGGGGAGCGGCTGTGTGTCAGAGGTGATCAGTGGGGTCCTCCAGGTCTCCGCTCCTTCGTCGCTTAGACGCGCGCTGCCCGATACCCCCGCGCCCTGCCCGATACCCCCCGATGCTCTCTCACGTCCTGCCGTCTTGTGGCGTTCCTTCTCTCACGTCCTGCGCCGGCGGTTGAATAGCTGTCACGCGCTAAAGCCCGACGTCGGTGCTCACCTGGGGTGCCCGGCGTCGGGCTTTCTTCGTGGAAGTGAGAGAACGTTCCGAAATCGGCTGCACGATGTGAGAGAACATCGGGGGTTTGGGGCGACTGATGCAACATGGTCTTCCTCACTGCAACAATGATGGGATCCGGCTCTCCGTCGCTGGATACGTCTGGAGCGGCCCGGTGAGCCTTCGATGACTTTTGGAAACACTCTTGACCGTGACGCGGCCCACACGTAGTCTGGTGCAACAGCGTTGCTTCTACTGCAACCCCAAAATATTCTTGGTGGAACACATGAGTAATGAACTTTCCTCTGTGGCAGCCGCTCCGGGAGATCGGTCCAATGGCGGACATGGCACTTCTCCCCAGCCCGGCCCCAATCACACAGTCAGCAATCACACAGTCAGCAAGGACACCCGCCGACGCGTCGTCACTGCGAGCTTCATCGGCAACTTCGTTGAGTGGTTCGACTACGCCGTCTACGGATACCTGGCCGGCATAATCTCGACCGTTTTCTTCCCGGAATCCGATCGCCAAACAGCCTTGCTCGCGACATTCGGCGTCTTTGCGGTCAGCTTCTTCGTAAGACCGCTTGGCGGATTCATCTGGGGCCACATCGGAGACAGGCTGGGCCGGAAACAGGCGTTGTCGCTCTCGATCGTCCTGATGTCGGTGGCCACGTTCTGCATCGCCCTGATCCCCGGGTACGCCACTATCGGCGTGATGGCCCCCATCCTGCTGCTGCTCGTCAGGGTGGTCCAGGGCTTCTCCGCTGCCGGTGAGTACGCCGGCGCGTCCGCCTTCCTGGTGGAGTACGCGCCGTCGAATCGCCGCGGACTCTACGCCGCCGTCGTGCCTGCCAGTACCGCAGCGGGTCTTCTGCTGGGTTCCTTGCTGGCCGCTCTGCTGAGTTCAGTCCTCACGGCAGAACAGCTGAACGACTGGGGTTGGCGCCTGCCGTTCCTGTTGGCTGCGCCAATGGGCTTGATCGGCAGGTACATCCGCACCAAGCTCGAGGACACGCCCGCGTTCCGTGAGCTGTCCGAGAAGGAGCCCACAGTCAAGGCTCCCGCCCTGGCGATGTTCAAGACGTACCGTAAGCAACTCATCATCGCCACGGGCGCAGTGCTGCTGAACGCCGTCGGCTTCTACGTGATCCTCAGCTACATGCCCACATACCTGTCAGTGGAACTGGGCTTCGGAGCGGCGGAATCGTTCCTGGCTACCACGATCGCCCTGGCCAGTTACATCGGCTTCATCTTCCTGACCGGCATCGCGTCGGACAAGTTCGGCCGTAAACGGATGCTCATCACCGCGTCTGTCCTGTTCGTGGTGCTGACCGTCCCTGCGTTCATGCTCCTGGATACCCGCAACTTCCTGGTGATCGTGCTGGTCCAGATCCTGCTGGGCGGAATGCTCACCCTCAACGACGGCACACTACCCAGCTTCCTGGCCGAACTCTTCCCGACGAAGGTCCGCTACACCGGCTTCGCTGTCAGTTTCAACCTCTCCAACGCGTTGTTCGGCGGCACTGCGCCGTTCATGGCAACGCTCCCCATCGGCATGACCCACAATCAGCTGGCCCCCGGCTGGTACCTCGTGGCTGCCGCCCTTGTTTCCCTCATCGCAGTCCTGTTCGCCGCCGAGACTTCCAAGAAGCCACTGCAGCAGGTCTGAAACCAACAACCCCATTGAAAGGAACCACCATGACCATCACCGAGAACGAGGCCATCAACGATGTGGCCAAGCTCGATCGACTCAAGGTCCTCAACAACGGCGAGAAGGTCTCCCTGACTTTCTCCGATGCAGAGTTTGAGCGTCGCCTGACCGGCCTTCGCAGCATCATGGCCGAGAAGGACCTCGACGCCGTCATCCTCACCAGCTACCACTCCATCAAGTACTACTCCGATTTCCTCTTCACCTATTTCGGCCGCTCCTACGGCATGGTGGTCACCAAGGATGACACGGTCACCATTACGGCAAATATCGACGCCGGTATGCCTTGGCGCCGCAGCTACGGCGACAACCTGGTGTACACGGACTGGCGCCGGGACAACTACATCCACGCTATCCAGGAAGTCCTGCGCACCCGCGGCATCAACCCCCGCCGCATCGGCGTCGAAGACGACTCCCTGCCGCTGGACAACCGCAACAAGATCCAGGCCGCATTCTCGGGAGCCACGCTGGTGGATGTTGCCCAGGCTGCGATGCGCCAGCGCATGATCAAGTCGGACGAGGAAATCGCAGTCATCAAGCACGGCGCCCGCATCGGCGATCTTGGCGGAGAGGCCATCCGCAGCGCGATCACCGCTGGAATCACTGAGTACGAGGTCGCCTTGATCGGCACCGAGGCCATGGTCCACGAAATCGCCCGCACCTTCCCGGACTCCGAAATCCGTGACACGTGGGTCTGGTTCCAGTCCGGAATCAACACCGACGGCGCGCACAACTGGGCAACCACCCGCAAGATTCAGGAACACGACATCTTGTCGCTGAACTGCTTCCCGATGACCAGCGGTTACTACACGGCTCTGGAACGCACCCTGTTCTACGGCGAACCGGACGCGCGCTCCTTGGAACTGTGGAACATCAACGTGGAGGTTCACAAGCGCGGCCTGGAACTCATCAAGCCCGGCGCAGTCTGCAAGGACATCGCCGCCGAACTCAACGAGATCTACGTCGGTCACGGGCTCCTGGCCAACCGCACGTTCGGCTATGGCCATTCGTTCGGCGTCTTGAGCCACTACTACGGCCGCGAAGCAGGCCTTGAACTTCGCGAAGACATCGACACCGTGCTGGAACCGGGCATGGTGGTTTCCATGGAACCGATGATTACAGTCCTGGACGGCCAACCGGGTGCCGGCGGCTACCGCGAGCACGACATCCTCGTGGTGGGCGAAGACGGTGCGGAGAACATCACCAAGTTCCCGTTCGGCCCCGAGTACAACATCATCGGAGCCTAGTGACCCGGCCGGTGGGCGCAGTGCACGGCGTCCACCGGCCCAGCCCGGTCACAGTCCGCCAGCCTCAGCCAAATATAGTGAACCCATGACTCCCACGGAATCCAACGACGTTTCAGGCAACGGCGAAGCCAAAGGTACCTCGGTCATTGTCAACGCCATCGCGGTCCTGCGGAGTTTCAGTGCAGAAGAGCCGCTATTGGGGGTCACTGAAATCGCAGGGCGCATTGGCCTGCACAAGAGCACAGTTTCCCGCATCCTGGCGACCTTGGAGCAAGAGCATTTGGTGGAGCGCGACGTCGATACGCGCAGGTTCCGCTTGGGGTTGGGAATGATCGCCATGGCGGGCCCACTCCTGGCGGAACTCGAAGAGCGGCGCGTGGCGTATCCGGTACTACGGGAACTGACCGAGCGCACGGGGGAGACCAGCGCGCTCATGGTCTGGAACGGCACCGAATCCATGAGTGTGGAGCAGATCCCCAGCCGGCACCAGGTCAAGCACCTGGCCCCTTTGGGAGTCCGTTACAACGAGGCACTCAGCTCATCCGTTCAGGTCTTCCTTGCCGCGGAGGACAAGGATCGTGTCCGTAATCTCCTCCGAAGTGGTGCGATCACTCTTCCTGGCCTCGATGAGGAAGCCATGGAGGCGTACTTGCAGCGGCTGGAGGATTCCACGAAGCGCGGCTGGGCAGTGAACTTTGGCGAGACGTCCATCGAAGAAGTGGGGGTGGCCTCTCCTGTCTATGACCACAGGGGAAACATCGTGGCGTCCGTACTCATTCCCGCACCCAAGTTCAGGGTCTCGCAGGACACACTTACCAGCCTTGGCGAAGCTTGTGCCGACGCCGCGGCCAAGGTCACCACACGCCTTGGTGGCCGAGCTCCGCGCTGAGCTGCAGGACGCGCAAGCCACAAGAAGCCGCTGGCCCAGAGGATGAATCTTCTGGCCCGCAGGTGGAGATCGGCTGCTGGATACGTCATTTGGCCCAGAACCGTGTTCCAGCGTGGATAGTCTGGCTGGCATGGAAAGAACACTGAAGGTATTCCGGCGTTGGGGCGCCCCTGCGGCGGCCGTGATCTTCTTCGTGCTGTGGTGCGTGGGGGAAGCCGGCCGGATGGGGCCGTGGCCGGGCTTTTATTGGCCAGGTGCTGTCCCGCTGGTCCTGATGACTCTGAGCATCGCCCTCGCGGGCAGGAAACCCTTCGTTTCTCTAGGGCTAACCGGTGGTCTGCTGCTCGGACAACTTGTGCACGTCTTACCGGCGATGGCCGCGAACCATTGGGCCATCTACCTCGGATCGTCCATTTCCTTGGCCTTCATTATGTGGACGGGCACCAAGAAGCAGAGAATTTGGTCGGCTGCGGTCAATGTCCTCTTTGCAGCAGTCATGACTTTCATGATGATTTCCTGGCGGTACGGCGGCGGCGTGGGATGGTTCATGCCGCTCTATTCAGGCGATGCTTCTGCACTGCGGATCTACGGTTGGCAATTGCTCAGCACCCTGATGCTCATAGCGGCAGCCTGCGGCACGTTGGGCATTCTGGTGGCCCTGTATGAGGACCGGCGAACCCTGTCCCAAGCCCAGGCCGTGGCCGAAGCGAGCCTGAAAGAGACGGAAATCGAACTCATCGTGGAGCAGGAGCGCAGCAGGATCGCGCGGGACCTCCACGATGTGTTGGCTCATTCCTTAGCGGTTATTACTGCCCAAGCTGATGGGACGCGTTACCTCAGCCAAAACCAACCCAAGGTGGTACTTGAAGCACTGGAAAACATTGCTGGATCGGCAAGACACGCCTTGGTGGACGCGCAGCGGGTTATAGAAGGAGTAAGGGGAGATGGCCTGGTTGCCCCTCAACCGCGACTGGATGACTTGGCGGCATTGATCGATCAGATGCGTCGCGGCAGCTTGAAGATCCAGCTTAGCGAATCGGGCCAGACCGTGGAACTTGGTGCTGGGCAGGAACTTGCTGTCTTCCGGATCATTCAGGAATGCCTCACGAACGCGCTCAAGCATGCCGGTAGCGGGGCAGCGGTTCGTCTGCATCTGGATTGGAGCGGGCCGGGCTTGACCCTGCACGCTGCTTCCCTGCTCACGGCGTCCGCTCCATTGGGGGGAGCGGACGCCGGAGATCAGGTTGAGCGAGTCGGTCGCGGCATCCCGGGGATGCGTGAGCGCGCCCATCTCGCTGGCGGTTGGCTGACGGCAGGACCCGATGGCGAACATTTCCGAGTCACTGCTTTCATCCCTTACGGGACACGCCATGGAATCTCGGCGCAGGAAGCGTCAGAGACGGAATCCGACATCAAAGTTCTCGAACCCGCAGGCGTCCTTGCTGTTCCGGAGGCCGCTGAGCGTGGCTGACTCGTCCGCACTTATTACCGTCGCCTTGGTGGACGACCAACCCCTCTTTCGCGCTGGAATCCGAATGCTGGTGGAGAGCCAACCCGACATGACGTTGGCTTGGGAAGCGTCTGATGGCAAACAAGCCGTGGAATGCGCAGCCGAACAGCCGCCGGACGCCATCCTCATGGACCTGCGGATGCCGGAAATGGACGGCGTCACCGCAACCCGCCTGATCATCGAGTTGGCGCAGCAGCGGGGTTCCGACCAACCCAAGATCATTGCGTTGACCACCTTTAACCGTGATCACGCTGTCGTGGAGGCCGTTCAGGCAGGCGCAAGTGGGTACCTGCTCAAGAGCGCTGAGCCGGAGTTTCTGTTGGCCGCCATTCGCACAGTCCATTCCGGCTATTCCGTGATCGCTCCCGGCTCTGTCCACGATCTCTTCCAGCATGCCGCCCGGACGGTGCAGGTTGCGGGCCCCAATCTCTCTGTTTTGGAACCATTATCGGCTCGGGAGAGGGATGTTTTCCTGCTCGCGGCAAAGGGTTTGGGCAATGGCGAGATGGCGGAGAGCTTGTTTGTCTCCGAAGCTACTGTGAAGAGCCATCTGCGAAGCGTGCTGACGAAGCTTGGTGCCCGGACGCGTCTCCAGTTAGTGGCGTTCGCCTATGAAAACAGGTTGCTCGGCTAACATGCGCGAGGATCACCGAGATGGCACTTAAGACCAATCGCAGGCCCAAACATTGGGGTCAAATGCCAACTCGGCGCGGAAAGGCGGGACAAAAATAACGGCGACCGTCCCCACTAAGGGGCCGACCGCCGTCGTTCGTTGAGCCGACGTCCGCGACGTTACATCCTCCGCCGTGCCGTCATTGTCTCGTCCATGGCATCCCTGCCCAGCCAAGCACCCAGACCGATCATGGCCACGCCAAGAACAAAGTGCAGCCAGTTGTCAGCGGTGTTGAACGGAACAAAGTTGGCGCCCGTTTCCTGGTTGATGATCAGGCCGTAGATCCAAAGAACGAGATATACGGCGCCGCCACCAATGAGGAAGAGGCGAGCCATGCGTCCTGTCCTGGCCATGGCCAAACCGGCCACGCCAAACAGCAGGTGGACGATGTTGTGGAGAATGGATACTTGGAACACTCCAAGCAGCATGGCGCCGGATTCATGTCCCGCGAAGGTCATGGCGCCGTAATTGGTGGTGATACCCGGGATAAAGCCCAGGACGCCTACCAGCAGAAAAACAATGCCAACGCCCATGGCGGTGTTGTGAAGCGACAACCCCATCGCATGATGGTGTTCGGTGGGGTGCGAAGCGGTGGTCATGAAGTCCTCCCTTTCACGCTGTTACACGGCTCTTCTCATGGAGAACCGTCCCGCGGCAAGGGGTGTCGGAAAACCTTGCCGACGCCGCCATAATACTCCTGAAATGCCTCCGATAGCAGGGGAATGGCCACTTGGTGCCAGTTAGCATGGGTTCATGAGCCAGGCTCCCAACGGCGACTTCCAATCGGTCTTCCATGACACCCGGGATCTCACTCCCTTCCGCGAAGGATACGTGCGCACAACGGTCCGCGGATTGGCCGACGGCGTAGGTGAGGTGCTCTCCGGTGTCCTGAGTGGCCGCGATCCTGCCCGACTTTCTGTGCTGGGCGATGTCCCACGGTTGAAGCGCCTGTCCACCAAGCAGGCCAAGGCAATGCATGAGGCAGTTTTCACCTCAACTGAGCCTGAGCGGCTTATCTCCTTGGGCCGGCTCTACCCGGGGTGGGCAGGCTTGTGCTACGTAATGGCGGGACTATTGGCGTACAAGCATGGCGGCTATCTGCGGGCATCGGAGTTGTTGCGGCGCGGCTTAACAACAAGGATCGACGACGACGCGAGCCAGTTCTCGGCTATCTACCTGGGGCAGGTGGTCACCAGGGTTGAGGTGGCCGAACGCATTGAAGTCCCGGTTTTGTTCAGCGAGGAGTCTGTGTTCCTGGCGCTGGCACATTGCCTTCGGGAAATGGGAATGGTCGAGTCGGCGTTGGAAGCAGTAGTGGGTTTGCCGCCTTCGTTGCCTTCAGCCCTGGCGCGCTGCACCGCAGCGTTTGCGCTGGGCCGGCACCGCGACGTGGTGATGTGCACAGAGGGTTTGTTGAATACGGATGACCTCTCGGCAGCCTTGCTTCTGATCCGGGCTCGATCGCAACGGGCGCGTGGCGATTTTGAATCGGCCCAGGCAGCGCTGAAAGAGGTCCTTCGCAGGAGGAAGACCAGCCTGGCATTGCGCAATGATGCCCTCACGGATCGTGCCCTTCTAGCCCTGGACCAGGGCCGACGGACGCTGACTCCCCGTTCCAAGCGACCCGCCCCGCCGGCAGAGCTGGAGACCCTGGAAGTGATCCGCAAGGATGCAGAGATGCGTCGTTTGTGGGAGAACGACTTCAGGGAGCTCAGCGGGGAATAGGGCATGTGCAGGCGCCGATGCAAGCGTAATCTTGTAATCAACCAAGTGATTGATAAAGCATTTGGCTGACAAAGGAAAGGTCGCGCAGGGTTATGGATCCCGATGCTTTGGACAAGGCGTTCATGGCCCTTGCTGATCCCGTCAGACGGGGAATCGTTGCCCGGCTGGCACGGGGAGAGGCAACTGTCAATGAACTGGCAGAGCCCTTCGCGATCACCAAGCAGGCAGTTTCAAAACACATCCAGGTCCTCGAGCATGCAGGATTGGTGACCCGCTCCCGCGATGCCCAACGCAGGCCAGTGCACCTGGACGCAGCCGCCCTCGAAGAGCTGACGGCATGGATAGACCAATATCGACTGATCGCCGAGCGTCGCTTCCGGCAACTCGACGAACTCCTGGCCGAATCCGGCCCCGGGATCCCCCAGGGGTCACAACAAAAACAAGAAGAGGAATTGAAATGAGCAATCCAACGGCAATCACTGCTGATGACGGCGTTCCGTTCGTCGATACCGTCCGCGAATTCGATGCGCCGGTCAGCGCAGTGTTCAAGGCACATGTGGACCCGGATCTCCTGGCTAAGTGGCTTGGTCCACGGGACGCCAAGCTCAATGTCACCGAATACAACGCCACCACCGGCGGCAGCTGGCGCTATGAAAGTGGCGACGATAACGGGATGTTCGGATTCCGCGGGGTCTTCCACACCGTGGACACCGACGAGCTGATCATCATGACCTTCGAATTCGACGGCGCCCCGGGCCAGGTGGGCATCAGCACCACTAGGTTCGAGGAAACGGACGGGCGCACCAGAATCGTCGTCCGCGAGGTCTACCCTTCGGTGGAAGCGCGTGACATGGCGCTTGCCACAGGCATGAATTATGGCGTAATCGAAGGGTACGAGCGCCTGGATGAGGTTCTTGCCGCTTAGCCGCGCACCACGATGGGAAGGATCTGCTCCGTCAACAGCACTGCTCCCAGCCCAACCATGATGATCCCGCTGGCCAGCGTCACCACGCGCGCGGCGCCCGGACGTGAAGCGAGCAGCTTCCGCGAGGTCAATGCCACCCCGGTGTACACCAGGCCGGCGAGGATCACGAACGTTAGCCCTAGCAACCCGGACTGAACAGCGACAGGAAGCGCGGCTTCAGGGCTGACGAACTGCGGTACCAGCGCCACAAAGAACAGCAGGCCTTTGGGGTTGATCCCGCTGGTGCCCATGCCTTGGAAGAACGTACGGAGCTGGTTTCCGGACTGCACGACGGCGCCTTCCGCACTAAAGCTGGCCCCTCGCCATGAGCGGATGGTCACGAAGCCGAGCCACAACAGGTAGGCGGCGCCGGCAATCGTGAGCCAGCCAAGCAGGCCCGGGACTCCCGCCAACAAGGCTGCCAGTCCTGCCGTCATCAGCACGGTGTGAATCACATAGCCGCTGCACAATCCCGCGACAGCAGGCACGAAGCTGCGCTGACGAAGTCCGGCTGAAATCGAGTAAGCCCAATCGACGCCGGGTGTGCAGGCCAAAGAGACTGCAACGAGCATGAAGGCGAGGAACAGCTGTGGGTTCACGATCTCTCCAGGGATGTAGTGGGTAGGAAAACTCTAGGGAAAATCGCCCCATAAGTGTTCCCCGATTTATCCCTGAAACCGCCTATTTGGGTAAGATTATTGCGTGATTGACCATATTGATAAGAATATTTTGCGCCACCTCCAAGAGGACGGTCGAATGACAGCCACTGCCTTGGCGTCGAAGGTGGGATTGACGGTGGCCCCGTGTCATCGAAGACTCCGGGATCTGGAGTCCTCCGGGGTTATTCGGGGCTACCGCGCGGACATCGATCCAGCAGCAGTGGGGCTCGGATTTGAGGCGATAGTGTTCGTCACCCTTCGCCAGGTGGAGCGCACCATCATGGCGGAGTTCGAGGAACGTGTGACCGCGAGCCCGAACATCGTTGAGGCGCAGCGACTCTTCGGCTCTCCCGACTATTTGTTGAAGGTCATCGCGGCTGACCTACCTGCCTATCAGCGCTTCTATGACGACGTACTCGCAGCCCTTCCGGCTGTTGAGCGTCTCACGTCGACTTTGGTGATGAAGAACCTGAAGACCAACATTGGGCCGCCGGTTTAAGCAGCATTCCTTCTAGGGCGCTATTCCTTCAGCAGCCCGGTAGTCCGGTAGGGAATCACTTCGCGTAGGAACATGCTGGTGGACGTGCGCACGATTCCCGGGCACAGCCTGATTTCCTCCGAGACGCGGTAGAGGTCGTCCGGGCTCTTGGCTACCACCCTGATGATGAGGTCGGTATCGCCGGCAGGAGCGTGGCATTCGAGTACCTCAGGGATCTCGCGGAGCGCGGCGATGGCTTCATTGAGGTGGCTTTGGTCGAGTTCGGCGCTCACAGCAGCCGCGACACCCCGCCCAAGTGCCGAGGGCAGCACGCGGCTGCTGTTGGGGCGCAATGCTCCCGACGCCGTCATCCGCTCCAGGCGCGACTGGACCGTGCCGCGCGCCAGGTGCAGTTTCTGGGCAAGGACCATGATGGGGACGCGGGGATCCTCATCAAGGGCGGCGATGATCCTGCGGTCCGTCGTGTCGAGTTCCTGCAAAATGACCACTTCCTGTCTGCAATTTCAACTCTGATTAGTCAGATCGACCACTCAATGCCACGTCTGTTGCACCAACTGTATGCGTACTGCTGAAATGGTGACAACGAAGCAGGGCGAGGCTACCGCCGGATCCCGCAGGCAGCAGGCACCTGGAACACCACCCGGACCCCTGTACAGGTTTCCCGCAAGGAAGCAGCCGCTGATTGACTCTTGTTCACAGCATTGTCATTCTGCACCCGCCCGTCCTGACGGGCAGCACAGCAAGAGCCCCTGAGCCACCGGATCGTTGCGGTAGCTGAGGGGCTCTTGTGTTGTGTGCCGACGCATAGGCTTGGACCATGACGTCTGCAGGCCGCTTCGCCCCGAGCCCTTCCGGGGAATTGCATGTAGGCAATCTCCGCACGGCGATCCTCGCTTGGCTCTTCGCTAAATCGACTGGCCGCGACTTCCTGCTGCGTGTTGAGGACCTGGACCGGGCGCGGTCCGGCGCGGAAGCGGAGCAGCCCCGCGACCTGGAGGCCATCGGCGTCAGCTGGGACGCCGCCGTCGTACGTCAGACTGAACGCGGAGCGCTGTATGAGGAAGCGATCAGCCGCCTGACTGCCGAGGGCCGCACCTACGAGTGCTTCTGCACCCGCCGCGAAATCCAGGAGGCGCCCTCGGCCCCGCACTCTCCACAAGGCGCCTATCCAGGTACGTGCCGGAGGCTGTCCGAGGCCGAGCGCGAGATCCGCCGGGCGTCGCGTCCGGCATCAATCCGCCTCCGATCGGACCCCGCTGAGTGGGCTGTTGAGGACCAGTTGCACGGCCCCTACGTGGGTGTGGTGGACGACTTTGTGCTGCGGCGCAACGATGGCGTCACGGCCTACAACCTGGCCGTTGTAGTAGACGATGCCGCCCAGGGAATCGACCAGGTGGTCCGCGGTGACGACCTCCTTCCGTCCACTCCTCGGCAGGCGTACTTGGCCACCCTGTTGGGCTTGCCAGTCCCGGAATATGCCCACGTTCCGCTGGTGGTAAACCACGACGGCGTGAGGCTGGCAAAGCGCGACGGTGCAGTAACGCTGGGCGACCTCGCCGCCGTCGGAGTTTCAGCGGAGCGTGTACGCGACTTCCTCCTTGAATCGTTGGGATTACCGGCAGGACCCTTGCAGGATGCAGTGTCGGAATTCGACCCTAGAAGGCTGCCGAGGGAGCCTTGGGTGTGGAAAACTCCGAGGGGGTGAGTGCGGGCCAAGTAGGCTGTCTGGATGCATTCACAGGTGATCGCCCCAGGTTTCGAATCCGTAGCCGAGCTGTTCAGTAGGTTCCTCGAACGAGACCCTGAATATTCCGCCCAAGTGGCGGCGTACCATCGGGGCGTCAAAGTGCTGGATCTCAGCGGCGGGCCTCACATCCGTCCTGATTCAGTCACGGGTGTTTTCTCGTGCTCCAAGGGCATGGCCGGCCTTGTCATAGCTCTGCTGGTTCAAGACGGCGAACTGGATCTCGACGCGGAAGTGGTCAAATATTGGCCGGAGTTCGGTGCCGAAGGAAAGGCCTCCATCACTGTTTCCCAACTCCTTTCGCACCAGGCCGGACTGTTGGGCGTCGAGGGAGGCGTGAGCCTTGAGGAAGTCAACAATTCCGAACTCGCGGCCGCGAAGCTCGCCAAACTTCCCCCGCTGTGGAAGCCGGGTGCGGCGTTCGGTTATCACGCCCTGACGATCGGCATTTTCATGGAGGAGCTGTGCCGGCGAGTCACGGGTTCCACGGTCCAGGAGGTCTTCGAACATCGCATCCGATCCGTGACGGGTGCCCACTTCTACCTTGGCCTACCGGATGCTGAGGAAGAACGCTTCGCGCCTTTCCGCTGGGCGGCAGATCCCACGTGGCCCTGGGTGGACCCCGCCAGCCATTTCGGCTTGTCGGCCAACGCTGCAGAGGGCGACATCCTCGATCTTCCGAACATCCGCGAGGTCCGCGCCGCCGGTATGAGCTCGGTAGCGGGCGTTTCCAGCGCTGAGGGCATGGCCAGGATCTACGCTGCAGCGGCGACAGGGTTGGCGACCGGCGGCCAGGCCGCCGTCGCACCCCTCCTGACGGAGGAGACCATCCGCAGGGTTTCCGCTGAGCAGGTGTTTGGGATCGATCGCGTCTTCGGCGAGACCGGCTGCTTTGGCACGGTTTTCATGAAGTCGCACAGCCGGATGCCGTTCGGCAGCTACCGCGCGTTCGGGCACGACGGCGCCAGCGCGTCTTTGGGGTTCGCGGACCCGGTGTATGAACTTGGCTTTGGATACGTTCCGCAACAGGCCGAGCCCGGAGGAATTGGTTGCCACAATCTCCTGCTCAGTTCAGCCGTGCGAGAGGCGGTTGCAGGGCTCTCGGCGTAGTCCCGCGAGTGCCTTGGCTTCTGGTTAGGAGTCCGCTGTCTGTGAGAGCTGCGCGGCTGGAACTCCCGCTGCCATGCCCGCCCACAGGGTGTCAGTGGTGGCAGCAACGACGTCCTCAACACTGTTGCCGTCCAACTGCTTGCCTGCCGCCAGGAGCGCGGCGCCATGCAAGCTCACGAAGCACACCATGGCCAGGGTTTCTGTGTCGCCCGGGGCCAAGGCTCCGTCATCCTGTGCCTCTGCAATGAGGGCGCGGGCCACGTGGATCCCTTGCTCGCCGATGTTCCGCAACTCCGTGCTGGACCCGGGGTGATGCTTGGTGGAGTACATGACGGTCAAAAGCGCCGGGTGGGAGACCGCGAAGTCCACATAGGCGGTGGCCACGCTGGCAAAGCGCTGACGAAGGTCATCTCCGGCATGGGCAGCCGCGAGTATGCGCTGGTTCATCAGCTCAAAGCCAGCCAACGCCAAGGCGTCGATGAGGGCTTGCTTGTCGCGGAAATGTTTGGCCGGCGCACCGTGGCTGACATTAAGGTCCCGGGCCAATTGCCTCAGGGAGAGTCCGTCGACGCCGGCTTGCTCAATGGTTTCCATAGCGCGCTCCAGTAGAGCCTCTCGCAGCTTGCCATGGTGATAGGGCTGGTCCGTCATACCTCAAGTCTAACTGAAAGTAGTCATTGACAACAATGTAGACAGTGCCTACGATGTTGGCATTGACTACATCGAGTCGACGGGATTCATCCGGCGTCGGCGTTTACAGATTGGAATTGCCATGACCATGACCTATTCGGGTACTACTGCATTGATCACAGGCGCAAGCTCCGGGCTTGGCGCTGAATTCGCAAGCCGCTTCGCCGCCCGAGGTTCCAACTTGATCCTCGTGGCCCGCCGCGCAGATCGCCTTGAAGAACTGGCCGGGAAATTGCGCGCCGAGCACGGCGTAGCCGTCACCGTGCTTCCCATGGACTTGGGCCGTCCTGGTGTTGGCAAGGAACTCGTGGACGAAATGACCAAGCGCGGAATCACCGTGGACACCCTCATCAACAATGCAGGCTTCGGAACCCGCGCCGCCTTGGTGGAGGAAGACCCTGAGGTCATCGCTTCCGAGATCGCACTCAATGTAGCTGCCTTGGTGGATATCACCCGGGCCTTCCTGCCGGGCATGCTCTCCTCGGGCAAGGGTGCGCTGGTGAATGTCGCCAGCACCGCCGCGTTCCAGCCGATCCCTGGCATGGCCGTCTACGGGGCCACCAAGGCGTTCGTCCTCAGCTTCACCGAGGCCGTTGCCCACGAAGCCAAGAGCTCGGGACTGCGTGTGCTTGCCCTCTGCCCGGGCGCCACCCGCACCGAGTTTTTCGATGTCCTCGGCAGCGAATCCGCGGCAGTCGGGCGGATGCAAACCTCAGCGCAGGTTGTGCAAACAGCGCTCAAGGCGCTGGACCGGTCCGGAACGCCGGCAAGTGTTGTGTCCGGCTGGGCCAACCGCATCGCCGCCGGTCTCGCGCAGCGAGTGCCGAGGGCGCTCGCTGTGGGCATCGCCGCCCGTGCTGTTCAGGAGTAGTCGCTGTTCAGGAGTTGAGTAGTACCAGGGCAGGAATAGCGCCTGTGCAGGAGTGGTTACGGTGCCCGGATAGGCGGCGCGCACGACTTTGCGGCTAGCCTGAAGAAAGGTCCGATCCCTGTTCGGTGCCTACATCAATCCGGAGGCCAGCATGACCGAACCACGCTTCACCGTCGAGACGGCGAAGATACTCGCCGAGGTGGCCCACAACCGCCAAAAGGACAAGCTCAAGCGCCCTTATCGGGAGCATGTCCTGGCGGTGGGGGACGCGCTCGCCGACTTTGACGAGGACATCCAGATTGCGGGCTACCTTCACGACATCGCCGAGGACACTCCCATCACGAGGCAAGCCTTGTTGGATATGGGGGTATCCGAGCGCGCCCTTGCCATCATCGAACGTGTCACGCGCCGCTTCCACGACGACCCCGACGACTACGAGGCAGGGATCAGGTTTGTGGCCGAAGACCACGACGCCACCTTGGTCAAAATCGCCGATAATGCCCACAATTCCTTGCCGGAACGCGTACAGGCGCTGGCGGAGAAATGGCCCGACAAGCCGCCCATGACCCGCTACGCCGACGCCCGACCAGTGCTTTACAACGCCGTGCCGCGAGAAGAAGTGGAGTTGATCCTGCAGAGGGTAAACCCGTATCTACTTCCGGAGCTCGACGACATCGTTCCTGACTAAGCCTGCCCTGAGTAGCCACGACGGGTCAGCCCTCCAGTAGGCGCCGACGATGTTTGAGCTCCTTGATCCATTCCTTGGTTTGCCTTGCCGCGAACGGTGAGGCGCCGCCGTCGAGGTCGCTGATCAAGGAGCCAGTTGACTTGAGGGCGATGTCCACTGAATGGTGGGCCGCCCGTTCAGTCAGCCCAAGCTTCGCGGCCCAGGCGAGGAAGTGCTTGCGTGAGATGCCGGTCTTCTTCCCGCCGACGGCCAAAGCCAGCGTCTTGTCGCCGTAGACCACTGTGGAGGGAATGTCGTAGACCGGGGCGATGGTGAATTCGCGGACGCCAAGAACTCCAGGCGCCTCCACCATGGAAACGTTCTTGGCGTGCAGGTCCCCGTTCCCCGTCAGCCAGGCAAACGCGAGTTGGATGACCAGATTGCGCACTGCTGGAAGGCGTGCAGGGCAATGCCCGGCCAGCGCTGAACAGACTTCGCTGAACGGAACGCTGTATTTGTCCGCCGGGTACAGCCCAAGGATCTGGGCGCCGTCCTCCACAGCCAGACGCAGAGGCGAGCCGTCGGGGGCGGTGACCCGGTCAAAACGCTCCACCAGAAGCCCCGCCCGGCCGCCGACGTCGTGCACCAACTGCACGTTGCTCACCGGAATCCGCAGCCGTCGCGCATAACGGAACATCAGGAACTCGTTTTCCACAACTGATGGGAACTCCGGAGCGTTGAGCTTAAGGATGTAGCGCTTGCCCGCCTGCGCCACGGGGAGGGAAATCATTCCGGCAGATAACTTGTCCTGCACACCCGCCAACGCTACGGGATCGATCAATCCGGAATCGCCCAGCAACGCATCAAAGTCCAGGGGTAGTTTTGAGTCAAGCACGACGGCGGTGCCCCCTTCCGCCAGAGCCTCGCCGTGCGGGACCGTCTGGACATCGCCCACTGCATCGCCGCCCGCCGCCATGAGGAGGGCGAGTTCGTCGTCCGCGCTCGCCTTGACGCTGCGTCGTAGCGAGTTGAGCCGCCGGCCCTCAGGCAGCAGGCCGGTGAAGTAGGGCGGCACTGCACCGCTGGGCGTGAAAACGGGCTCGGGACTCACGGGGAGTGTCGTTGCCACGGCGGGTAGGCCGGCGTCGAGGTACCGCTGGAGGTAGCTGAACTTGGTGCCGCCCTCTTGGCGTTCGAGGCGCGCCGCCAGGATGCCCTGCTTGTAGACGTCGGCGATGCGGTGGAAGGTCATGGTGCTGACTCAGAAGCTATCTCAGAAGCCGCGGGCAGGCCAGCTTGACGGAGGGAAAGTTCCAGGCCGAGGGTGTCGAGTACGGCCAAAAGTGGCTCAAGCTGGACTGTGCTCTTGCCTGTTTCCACGAATCGGACGAACCGCTCCGAGACACCTGCGAGATCGGCGAGGTCCTGTTGGCTCAGGCTCAACGAGGCACGGCGGGCTCGCACTTCAGAACCCAAAGTTGCCATGAGGCCGTTGACTGGCATGAGGTCCTCCCGCTTGCGGTGAATCGGCACGAACGTACCGATTCCCCTAGTTTGCCCTGCGAGAATGGAGCAAATCAAGGCATTTCGTTGAACAACCGGCACGAACGTACCGGCCTAGAAAGCGAGCTTAGCCCGCCGCCGCCTCCAGTCGACGCAACGCTGCTGCCCGGCCCTTGTGTCCTTGGCGTTCATCGAAAACGATCGAGAGGCCGAGCACCAGCATCATTTCCAGCATGCAGACAGGCACGGATGCGCCCGCGGCCGCCATGGCGATACTCGCGGCGAGGCCAAGCACTACCGAGGTAGTGCCCCAAAGGTGGCTGCGCTCCAGCCCAAGCATGATGCCGTAAAGGGTGCTGAGCGAGACCTTGAACAGGATGACCGGAATGGCGATCGAGGCAACTGCGGCGGCCGCCGGGATGTGGGCTTCATCATCAATGAAGTAGGCGGCAACGTGAAGTCCGGCGCCGGTGGCGGCGATGGCTGCGAAAAGGGGGAGGTGCCCGTATCCGAATATCCATGAGCGGTGCCGTTGCACGTGGAGGGCCGGGCCCGAGGGCAGGATGAAGTAAATCCACCACAGGGCAAAGGCCAGCCCTGTCCCGCTCAAACCAACCAGCGCAGCATCCAACGTCCAGCCGTGGAGGGCAACGATCGCGCGCAGCGTTTCAATCGCGCCGATCAAACATTCGCCCAACGCAATGATGGCCAGGAGCCCGTAGCGTTCTGCGATGTGATGGGCGTGCCACGGGGTGCGGATGTTCCGTTCCGCGAAGTACGGCGCCGCCATCTCCAGGATGAACAACGGGGCTGCCATGAGGAAGGTGGTGGCCACGCTCGCATCGATCAAAAGGACCCCCACCCAGCCGACTTGCACCACTGCAACGTACTTTGCATACCGCAAGCACGTTTCACGGCGTGCAGGGTCCTGGCGGGCAGCGCGCAGCCACTGGAAGATCAGCGCCACTCGCATGATGATGTAGCCGAGCACCATGGCCACGTTGTCAACGTGCTTGCCTTCGATGATCGAGTGGAACAACGGCTCTATGCCCATGGCCAGGATGAGCACTCCCACCATTTGGACCATGGTGACCACGCGGAACACCCAGTCGTCGGTGTCATAGGCGCTGGCGAACCACGTGAAATTGATCCACGCCCAAATAGTTGCGAACATGGCGAACGCGAATGCCAGGAGCCCCGGCCAGAAATGTGCCTCCGCCACAGCATGGGCGAATTGGCTACCGGCGACCCCGAAGGCAATGACAAACGTCAGGTCGAAGAACAGCTCCAGCGGAGTGGCCGTGCGATGCTTCTCGTGAGGATCGCGGC
The DNA here is from genome assembly GCF_052114885.1 of Paenarthrobacter sp. 2TAF44. Classification (NCBI taxonomy): domain Bacteria; kingdom Bacillati; phylum Actinomycetota; class Actinomycetes; order Micrococcales; family Micrococcaceae; genus Paenarthrobacter; species Paenarthrobacter sp. 2TAF44. The sequence goes on from NZ_JBFRFP010000023.1 coordinate 55,251, forward strand.
CGCCCATCCGGGACAGCGCGTGGCGCAGGGGATTTGTGGACATGGGTCAAAGATTACCGGTGCACCTGTTCCCGCGGATGGAACCCTTACACGCGGCCCAGCACATCGATGTCTTCGAGGAACTCCTGGTACACCTCGTCACTCACGGTCGTGCGGGTATCGGCGATGGCGTCGAGGTAGTCCTGTGTGACCGGGCCCTTCCGTCCGTTCGACGAAACTGTGGACGACGCTCCCGAAGTAGCGGCGTCGTCGTACACTGCTTTTTCCAAGGCACGCTGTGAGGCGCTGCGTGCCGCGAACTCGATGTCCGCCGGCGAGAAGCCCTGGGTGCGCTCCACCAACTGAGCGATGTCGACGTCGTCCACCACGGTGGCGGGGATGAACCGCTGCCACATTGCCTCTCGGGCGTGGACGTCCGGCAGGCCGATGGGGATGACGTAATCGAACCGGCCGTGGCGCAGGAAGGCTGTGTCCAGGGCGCGGATGAAGTTGGTGGCGCAGACCAGGAGACGGCCGGGCTGTTCGCGGAATGCCGGGATGATCTTGAGGAGTTCGTTGGTGACGCCCTGCAACGGCGACGGCGGATCGCCCGCGCGCTGCGAGGCGATCTCCTCCACTTCGTCGATGAACACCACGGCGTGTTCCAGCTCGGCGATTTCCAGGAATGTCTCCCGCAGCGCCCCGGCCAGGCCCTTGGGGTCTGACGCCAGGCGGGACGGGAACACCTCCACGAACGGCCACTCGAGCCGCGACGCTATGGCCTTGGCGAACGTGGTCTTCCCCGTGCCCGGAGGACCAAAAAGCACGACGGCGCGCGGCGGCACCACACCGTACTCGTCGGCGAGGTCGGCCTCAGCCAGCGGGAGAACCAGACGGCGTTCCAACAGTTCCTTCTCGCGCTTCATGCCCGCCACGTTTTCCCACAGGTCACGGGCCAGGATCCGGCCACCCAGCAAGCTAAGGGGTTCCAGTTCCTGGCGTTGCACGGGGATGGTCCGCTCGAAGTAGCGCAGGTTCTTCTTCACCACAAAGCCGCGGCCAAGGAACGCTTCCACGCGCGTCTCGGTTTCCGGCATGAGCGCAGAGAGCTTGTTGAGTCCGTGCGGAGCCATGCGATTCTCGACGGCGGACAGCAGAGAAGTGCCAATGCCCCTGCCGCGGAACTCCGTCAGTGTCGCGAGGAAAACGACCCAGCCTTGGTCATGGGCCGCACGCCCAACGGCGGCGCCAACTACTTGGTCGCCCTGGACCGCCACCACTGCGTGGTCCTTTTCGCACGAGGCAAGGACCTCAGAGAGTGCGTACACGGGCTCTACACCATCAGCCTTGAGTGACTCCCAGAGGTGCAGGATGCCGTCAAGATCGGACGAATGGAAGTCCCTGATACGCCAGTTGGTCATGGGGTTTCTCCTGGGTGTGCTTGGTGGATCGCCGTTGATTCCTTGGAGTTGAGCATAGGCGAACCACCCGCCCGGAACGTTGCGGGCCCGTTGCGTTACGGAGCAACCCACGACGGCGGCCTGTCGGCACCCGCTTTCGTCCCGGCGTCGGGCGTGCCACCTAGGATGGGCGCAACAGACCAGTGTGGCGCGCGTTGCGAGGGAGAATCGTGGGCTTGTTTTTTGGGAGATCATTCTTGAAAGGCGGCGCGGCCGGCGTGCTGGCTGCCTTGCTTATCGGCACGTCCTTGGCGCCAGCGGCGAACGCTGTCGATGCCGACGACCTTGTCATTTATGGCCCCAACATTGTGGGTGCGGCGCTCTCCGTCGAGCGAGCCTACGACTACTTCATTGCATGCGATCCAAACCCGCAGGTGAACTACACCGTCCAGTGGCTGCGGGACGGTAAGCCGGTGGGGCCCAGTCCTGGGTATTCCACAGCGCTCCATGCACTGACCACTGATGATGTTGGATCCAGGATCTCGGTGGTTGTCAGCGGTGCTCAGGAGTGCCCGCCCGTTCGGGTGGACGATCCAAGGGTGATCCGGAAAGAACCGTCACGGGCCGAGGGCTTCACGGGCCGGGGTGCCTTTGAATTGGAGGCCCGCCGCTCGGATGGGGTGCTGTTTTCGTATCTGGGCCAGGACGCGTCGCAAGGCTGGAAGAGCGTCCTGCGAATCGGGCCGGGCTGGGAGTCCTTTACGAGAATTATCGCCCCAGGAGACATCACCGCGGACGGCCTCAACGACATCCTGGCTACGGACCTCTCAGGCGCCCTCGTTCAGTACGAAGGTTATGGTGACGGCGCGTTCACCACCCACTATCGAAATGTCGTCGGCTCAGGATGGAATGCGATGGATAAGGTGGTGGGTCCCGGGGATTTCGATGGAAATGGACTGAACGACCTTTTGGCGAGCGACGCCAAGGGAGACCTCTATCTATACCCCAGGGTTGACAGAAGCTCGTGGAGTCCGCGGGTAAAAGTCGGCCAAGGCTGGGGCACCATGGACTTGATTTTCGCGCCGGGAGACTTCAACGGTGACGGCAACGTAGATGTCATGGCGAAGGACAAGGACGGTCGGCTGTTCCTGTATGGCGGCAATGGCCGCGGCGGATGGATCACGCCGAGGCAGGTAGGGCAAGGCTGGAATGCCTTGTCCAAAATCGGAAGTGTCGGGGATTTCAACCACGATGGGTTCAGTGATGTCCACGGCGTAAATGCTGCCGGTGATCTGTTGATGTACTACGGCGATGGTCGTGGCGGGTGGAAAGGCGTGGAGACAGTGGGCCGCGGCTGGGGCGGTTTCAACGGGCTCTACTAAGGAAGCTGTTCGGCTGTAGTTGCAAGAGCTGGGAGAAATGTGGGCATGATTTCATGGAAAAATGACAGCTTCCGGCGTGCAAGCGCTGCGGGGCTCTTGGCGGTGCTACTTGCGGTTTCGGCCGTGGCCCCCGCCGCAATGGCCATCGATCCTGATGACGTCCACCTTGATGGGCGAACCATTGTGGGTTCGTATCTGTCGGTGGCCGCGTCCAACTACTTCGAGGGCTGCAGCGGAAGTTGGAAGCCCGACATGACAATTCAATGGCTGAGGGACGGCGTACCCGTTCCTGTTGTTCCACCGGAGAACCCGTATTTGTATCGTTTGAGAACCCCTGATCTCGGTCACCGTATTTCTGCAGTCGTCACGGGATCGCCCGTGAGCTGTGCCGATCGGACAGTAACCACGCCTCCATCGGACCCCATCAAGAAGGAACCCATGAGGGCCGAGGGCTTCACGGGCAGGAACGCCTTTGAGGTCATGGCACGCAAGCCTGACGGGACCCTGATGCTGTACCTCGGACAGGACAACGCAGAGGGTTGGAAGGACGTGCGGCGAGTTGGACCCGGCTGGGACGGCTTCAGCAAGATCATAGCGGCCGGCGATTTTGGGGGTGATGGTGTCAACGACCTCCTGACGCAGAACAGTGAGGGGAGGATGTTCCAGTTCAATGGCACCGGCGACGGCGGCTTCCACACTTATCAGGATCCCGGGATCGACTATGGCTTTGGACCAGGATGGAACGCCTTTGATAAAGCGCTGGGGCCTGGCGACTTTGACGGCGACGGCCTGAATGATCTCCTCGCCAGTGAGGCCAATGGCGATCTATACCTCTACCCTTCAGGTTTTGAGCGAGCCATCAAGCCGGGAGTTTACGTCGGCCACGGCTGGGACGTCATGGACCTCCTGATCGGCCCCGGGGACTGGGACGGCGACGGCAACGTGGACGTGCTGGCCAAGGACAAGAGTGGGAGGCTTTACTTCTACGGCGGGGATGGCCACGGCGGCTGGACCACTGTACGGCAGATCGGGCAGGGCTGGAATGCCTTGACGATGATCGGCAGTGCTGGTGACTTCAACCGGGACGGTTTCAATGATGTCCACGGCGTTAACAGTGCTGGCGATCTGGTGATGTACTACGGCGATGGTCGCGGGGGCTGGAAGGGTGTTGAGACTGTCGGTTGGGGCTGGAACATCTTCAATGGGCTCTACTAGTCGGGGGGCAACGTGTCGAGAAGCAAGTCAATCGCAAAAGCAGTGCTGCTGGCTCTGGCGCTCGCATTTTCTGCAACGGGTCCGGCCGCGTCCGCAGCAGAGGTGCCGGACGTGGAAATATCGGGCAACCCGATCGTGGGCGCGGTGTTGATCGTGGATGGGGCCCAGGAGTACTTCGTAGGCTGCGGCGGAAACGGGGACCCTGGGTACTCCATTCAGTGGCTTCGCGACGGGGAACCGATCGCACCGGATCCCCGTTTTAGCCCGTACCTCCATGTCGTGGAATTGGACGACCTCGGCGGTCGGATCTCCGCTGTGGCCAGTGGCTCGCCCGCCGCATGCGCCGGCCGGAAAGTGGTGACGCAGCAAACCGCGGTGGTAGAGAAAGAACCACTGCGGGCTGCAGGATTCACGGGGCGCGGAGTCTTCGAACTGCTGGGCCGAACCCATGACGGGACGCTCATGCTGTACCTCGGCAAGGACACATCAAAGGGATGGAAGGAAAGCCGTCAGGTAGGCCCGGGATGGGGACTGTTTACCAGGATCATTGCCGGGGGCGATCTGACCCACGACGGTATTGCCGATCTGATGGTCGAGAACACCTCGGGGACGCTCTACCGCTTCCCGGGAACAGGCGACGGCGGATTCCACACTGATAACGCCAAGGGCACCTGGGAGTGGAGCGCCATGGACAACGCGATTGGGCCCGGTGACTGGAACGGGGATGGACCTAACGATCTGCTGGCCAGCGACGCAACCGGCGATCTTTTCGTCTTCCCTTCCCAGCCGTTCGGCGGCTGGGGTGCTCGGGAAAAGGTCGGCCACGGCTGGGACGTCATGGACCTCCTGATCGGCCCCGGCGATTGGGATGGCGACGGCAATGTGGACGTCCTGGCCAAGGACAAGACCGGGAGGCTCTACTCCTACGGTGGCGATGGCCACGGTGGCTGGACCACCGCTCGGCAGATCGGGCAGGGATGGAATGCCTTGACGATGATCGGGAGTGCTGGCGACTTCAACCGGGACGGTTTCAACGATGTCCATGGGGTGAATGCTGCTGGCGATCTGGTGATGTACTACGGCGATGGTCGCGGGGGCTGGAAGGGCGTTGAGACTGTCGGTTGGGGCTGGAACATTTTCAACGGGCTCTACTGAAACGCCACCAAAGCGCCCCGCTAAACCAGCCCCAACCAAAGCAGCCCCTACTGAACCGGGCGCAACCGCAGACCCTGCATGCCGCCGTCGACGGCCAGGGAGGTTCCCGACGTCGAACCGGACAGGGGGCTCGCGAGGTAGGCCACCGCGCCCGCAACTTCAGTCGGGTCCACCATCCGCCCATGTGGTTGACGGGCATTGAGTGCGGCGCGCTCAGCTGCCGGGTCAGCGGCGGAATCCAGGAGGCGGCCCACCCAGGGCGTGTCCACAGTGCCTGGATTTACGCAGTTCACGCGGATGCCCTCGCGAATGTGGTCGGCAGCCATGGCAAGCGTCAACGACAGCACTGCGCCCTTGGACGCCGAGTACAGCGCCCGCTGGGGAAGCCCGGCGGTCGCGGCGATTGAGCAGGTATTCACGATCGAAGCGGCCGGCGACTCGCGCAGGTACGGCAGGGCAGCACGGCTGACGCGCGCAATTCCTACGACGTTGATGTTCAGGACCCGGAGCCACTCGTCGTCGTCGTTTGCGGCGATGTCACCTTGGGCGCCTATGCCGGCGTTGTTGACCACGATGTCCAGGCGACCAAAGTGCTTGGCAACGGTTTCGACGGCGGTGCGCACCGAGGCGTCATCGGCCACGTTACATTCCACACCGAAGTGCGGGCTGGTGTCCGGTGTCAGGTCCAAGACGGCAACTTGCGCACCGCCGGCGGCGAGCCGGTCCGCGATGGCCGCACCAATTCCGGAGGCTCCGCCGGTCACGAGTGCCGCCAGGCCTTCGAATTCCTGGCCCACTGGGGATGCCATCAGGCGTTGACGTGGGCGGGGGCGGCGGAAACGGTCCCGGCCTGCGCGCGGTAGTATTCCTGCCGCTGGCGTCCCAGGCCGTCAATCTCCAGCTCCACCACGTCGCCGGGCTGGATGTAGGGGAATCGACCAGACAGGGCCACACCCTCGGGTGTGCCGGTGATGATGACGTCGCCAGGCTCCAGGACCATGTATTGGCTGAGGTGGTGAACGATCGTGGCGGGATCGAAAATCATGTCCGAGGTGTTCGAGTCCTGGCGGGCTTCGCCGTTGACCGAGGTCCTCAGCCGGAGGTTGCTGGCATCCACCTCAGATGCGGGAACCAGCCACGGGCCAAGGGGAGTGGAGGCGGGGAGTGACTTGCCCTTGGTCCATTGTCCGGCGGCTCCGGGGATCTGGTAGTCGCGCTCGGAGAGGTCGTTGGCCACTGCGTAGCCGGCGATGCATGCTTCTGCCTCGTCCAGGGACGAAAGGTAGGACGCTTCCTTGCCGATCACTATTGCCAATTCCACTTCCCAGTCATACTTTTCCGACGACGGCGGGATGGGGGCAGCGTCGAAAGGCCCAGTGATGGTGTTGGTCGGCTTCAGGAAAACCACGGGAACCTCAGGAGGCGTCGCACCGGATTCGGCTGCGTGGGCGGTGTAGTTCAAGCCAATGCAGATGACCGAGCCCGGACGGGCCACAGGCGCTCCGATGCGCAGGCCTTCTGCCTGGATTTCAGGAAGTTTCCCGGATTCCAGGGCTTCGCGGGTGCGGGTGAAGCCGCCCGAGGCGAGGAAAACGCCGTCGATGTCGTTGGTCAGCGGCGAGAGATCGAAGTACTTCTCTGTGCCGTCGGCGTCCTGGGCGATGACGGCCGGTTGTTCGTTTCCGGCCGTACCCAGCCTGGCGAATTTCAAGGTCATGGCTTCCTCCGTGCGTTTGGGACTAACATCCGAGCTCTAGTGTGCTGTTTCACTACATAATACGGAAATGTGACCCATTGACAAGGCAGACATCGGATGTTTAGCTCTACCTAGATCAACCGCCAGCTGCCAAGCAAGGAGCGCAATGAGCGTCATCACCGCAGTGGAAACTTTCGATATCCGCTTTCCCACCTCGCAGGACCTCGACGGCTCCGACGCCATGAACCCGGACCCCGACTATTCAGCCGCCTATCTGATCATTCGCACCGATGCCGGTGACGGTCATGAAGGCCACGGCTTCGTGTTCACGATCGGGCGCGGAAACGAGGTTGAGACGGCAGCCCTCGACGCTCTTCGGGACCACATTTTGGGCCGGAACGTGGAGGATCTCCTGGGAGACATGGGCGCCACCTGGAAGTTGATGGTCCACGATTCCCAACTCCGCTGGCTTGGTCCGGAAAAGGGCGTCATGCATATGGCGATCGGCGCGGTGGTGAACGCCCTCTGGGATCTGAAGGCCAAGCGGGCGGGCTTGCCGCTCTGGGAACTGCTCGCAGACATGAGTCCTGAGGAACTCGTGGCATTGGTTGACTTCCGTTACCTCAGCGATGCCCTCACCCCGGATGAAGCGCTGGGGATCCTGCGCGCAGCGGAGGCGGGCAAGGAAGTACGTAAAGTGGCACTTCGTGCTGAGGGCTACCCCGCTTACACCACGACGCCGGGCTGGCTGGGTTACAGCGACGAGAAACTGACCCGCCTGGCCAAGGAAGCCGTGGCCGATGGTTTTGCACAGATCAAGCTCAAGGTAGGCGCCTCTTTGGAGGACGATATCCGGCGCGTGGGAATTGCCCGTGAGGCGGTGGGTCCGGACATCAAGATCGCTGTGGACGCCAACCAGCGCTGGGATGTTCAGGAAGCCATCGATTGGATGGCCCACCTGGCCCCTTACGACATCGCCTGGATCGAGGAACCCACCAGCCCCGATGACGTCCTGGGGCACGCGGCCATTGCCCGCGGTGTGGATCCTGTCCCTGTGGCTACCGGGGAGCACGTCCAGAACCGGGTGATGTTCAAGCAAATGCTCCAAGCCGGTTCCCTCCAGGTCCTGCAGATTGATGCAGCCCGGGTAGCTGGAGTCAACGAGAACATCGCCATTCTGCTGCTGGCTGCCAAGTTCGGTGTGCCTGTCTGCCCTCATGCCGGTGGTGTGGGGCTGTGCGAGGCCGTTCAGCACCTGTCGATGTTCGACTTCGTCGCCGTTTCGGGGACAAAGGAAGGCAGGATGATCGAGTTCGTGGATCATCTGCACGAGCACTTCATCACACCCGTGGATGTCCGAAGCGGCGTGTACTGGCCGCCGTCGGCTCCTGGCGCGGGCAACGAAATGGTCCGTGAAACACTGGCCGAATACGCGTTCCCCGACGGCCCCGTCTGGGCCCGATAACGTACCGCGACAGCACGTGCACGCTCACAAGGAAGTGATCGCATGACCCAGCAAGCACCACCGCTGCTCTCCCTCCACGGAGTCAGCAAGACTTTCCCCGGAGTCCGGGCCCTGAACAACATGGGGCTGGAGCTTCGCCACGGTGAAGTCCTTGCGCTCGTGGGAGAGAACGGTGCCGGAAAGTCCACGCTGATGAAGCTTCTGTCAGGTATATACACGCCGGACGGCGGTACTTTCGAGCTGAACGGTACGGCCTTTGTGCCGGACAGTCCCAAGCACGCGCAGGAACTGGGCATCAGCATCATCCACCAGGAATTCAACCTGATGCCGGACCTCACCGTGGCGCAGAACATTTTCATCGGCCGCGAACCCCGGCGCTTCGGAGTGCTGAACGAGCGGGCCCTTAACCACCAGACGCAGGAGCTGCTGGACAGGATCGGCCTGCAGCTGAATCCCCGTCAAAAGGTGGGGCAGCTGACGGTGGCCAAGCAGCAGATGGTCGAAATCGCGAAAGCACTGAGCCACGATTCCAAAGTGATCATCATGGACGAGCCGACGGCAGCCCTGAATGACGCCGAGGTGGCAGCGCTGCACCAGATCATTCGTGGGTTCATCTCTCCCGACACCGGCGTCATCTACATCTCGCACCGCATGGACGAACTCAAGCAGATCTCACAACGCATCACGGTGATTCGCGACGGCGAGTACGTCGACACAGTCAGCACGGCGGAGACCACCATGAAGGAAGTCATTTCCCTGATGGTGGGGCGCCAGATTTCGGGAGAACAGCGTCCGACGGCGGTCCCCGCCGAGGTGGCTAACGACGTCGTGCTTTCGGTTGAGGGGTTATCGACGCGAACCCTGCTGCGGGATGTCGGCTTCGACCTCCAACGCGGCGAAATCCTTGGCTTCGCAGGGCTCATGGGAGCAGGTCGGACGGAAGTGGCGCGTGCCTTGGTTGGCGCTGATCGTGCCACGTTCGCCCGGCTAGAGGTACGCGGCGCTGATGCGGTCATCCCGAACCCTGCTGCTGCCGCGAAGTTGGGCATCGGCTACCTGTCCGAGGACCGCAAGCATCTTGGCCTCATGCTTGAGCGGGACGTGAAAGAGAACATCATGCTCTCTTCGCTCGCCGCGAATGCGCCGGGCGGGTTCATCAAGGATTCGGCCTTGCGCCGGACCGCTGAGGAATACAGCAGGAAGCTGCGGATCAAAACGCCATCCATCCACCAGCTGGCCCGCAATCTCTCGGGCGGCAACCAGCAGAAGATCGTGATCGCCAAGTGGCTGGTCAAGGACTGCGACATTCTCATCTTTGATGAACCCACACGCGGAATCGACGTTGGCGCCAAGGAGGAAATTTACAGGCTCCTTAACGAACTGGCCGCCGGTGGGAAATCGATCATCATGATCTCCTCGGAGCTTCCCGAGATCCTGCGCATGTCCCACAGGATCGCCGTTATGGCCGAAGGCCGGATCACAGGCTTCCTCAGCAACGCTGAAGCCACCCAGGAACAAATCATGGAGCTGGCCACCCGCCGCGCCATCGCCACACCAGGAGCAATGACAGCATGAGCCTTGTAGAGACCCCCGCGTCCCGCAACCAGGGTACAAAGCCCGAATCCGCCGAACAGAAGCCCGTACGTGACCTCGCTACGAGGTTCCGTTCCTCCCTTCAACAGCTCCTGGCCTTCGGTTCACTCATTGTCCTGGTGATCTTTTTCGGCGCAATAAACTCGCGGTTCCTGGTGCCGAGCAATCTTTCGGACATCCTGCTCTCCACAGTGGTGATCGGGTTGCTGGCCCTCGGCGCAACGTTCGTGATCATCACCGGCGGCATTGATCTCTCCGTCGGTACCGGCATGAGCCTGTGCTCGGTGATGACAGGCGTGGTTCTGACCTATCTCGGGCTGCCGCTGTGGGCCGGCGTCATTGGCGGCATCCTGATGGGAGCCGTGATTGGTGCCGTCAACGGGTTCCTGATCTCCTTCCTGAAGATTCCACCGTTCATCGCCACCCTGGCCACCATGCTCGTTGCACAGGGTATGGCCCTGGTAGTCTCCGGAACCAAGCCGATCTATTTCACCAGCACTGAGGGCTTCGCCAACCTCGCCCTCGGCAAGCCCATCCCGGGCCTGGTGGTTCCTAATGCGGTATTCATCTTCTTCGCAGTGGCCGTACTGGCAGGGCTTGTCATGAGCAAGACGCTCTTGGGCCGCTACACCTTTTCCATCGGCTCCAACGAGGAAGCCACGGCACTTTCCGGCATCAACGTCCGGAACTGGAAGTTGTGGATCTACACGGCTGCAGGAGCCTTCACAGGCCTGGCCGGCGTCATCATCGCAGCCCGCCTGAACTCAGCCCAGCCCGGGCAGGGGATGGGCTACGAGCTCCAGGCGATTGCCGCCGTCGTGATCGGTGGGACATCCCTGGCCGGAGGCAAAGGCTCCATCGTTGGAACAGTGATCGGCGCCCTGATCATGTCCGTCCTGACCAACGGCCTCCGCATCATCTCCGTGCCGCAGGAATGGCAGAACGTAGCAATCGGCGTCGTGATCCTCGTAGCGGTCTATCTGGACATGCTGCGCAGGAAGGAGACCGCCAAATAGCCGCTGCGCTTCCGCTCCAACCACATGCATCCTCTCCAGAACGCATCCTCAGAAAAAGGGAGTCTTCAATCGTGAGCAAGTCCATCCACAACCGCCGTTCCTTCCTTACCCTCACCGGCCTCGCCCTCGGTGCCGTCGCTATCGCTGGCTGTGAGGCACCAGCCGGATCCGCCGGCGCCAGCGGAGCAGCGACAGACGGCGCCAAGCCGTACATCGCCGTCGTGTCCAAAGGTTTCCAGCACCAGTTTTGGCAGGCCGTTAAGCAAGGCGCGGACAAGGCTGCCAAGGAATTCAACGTCGATATCACCTTTGAAGGCCCGAACACCGAGAAGGACGTTGACCAGCAGATCCAGATGCTTACCACCGCCCTGGGCAAGTCGCCTGCAGCTATCGGCTTCGCAGCGCTGGACTCACAGGCTGCCACGCCCCTGCTGGAGCAGGCCAAGAGCAAGAACATCCCCGTCATTGCGTTCGACTCCGGCGTCGACTCCACCATCCCGGCCACCACGGCCTCCACGGACAACAAGGCTGCAGCAGCTGAGGCTGCCAAGCACCTTGCTGAATTGATTGGCGGGTCAGGCGAGATCGCCATCATCGGCCACGACCAGACGTCCAAGTCCGGCACCGACCGCCGCGACGGCTTCAAGGAATACATCGAGAAGAACAACCCCGGTGTCAAGATCGTCGCCATCCAGTACGCCGGTGGCGACCAGCTGCTCTCGGCAGACGCTGCCAAGGCGATCATCACCGCCAACCCCAACCTCAAAGGCATGTACGGAACCAACGAAGGCTCGGCAATCGGCGTCGTCAAGGCCGTGGAAGAACTCGGCCTCAAGGGCAAGCTGACGATCGTCGGATTCGACTCCGGCAAGGCGCAAATCGACGCCATCAAGTCCGGACTCATGGCGGGCGCCGTCACCCAGAACCCGGTCGGCATTGGCTACGAAACCGTCAAGGCAGCCGTTGCCGCGATCAAGGGTGAGAAGTTGCCGAGCAAGATCGACACGGGCTTCTACTGGTACGACGCAAAGAACATCGACTCCGAGACCATTAAGCCCAACCTCTACGAATAGAATCACGCCTCCAAAAGCACCGCCAACTCCCGGCACACGGAAGGTATCCCGTTGATCCAGCACGCACCTTGGTTTGAAGAGTCCCGCTTTGGCATGTTTGTCCATTGGGGCCTCTACGCACTGCCTGCCCGGCACGAGTGGGTGATGAACCGGGAGGAAACCACTGTGGAGGAGTACTCCAAATACTTCCGGCGCTTTGACCCAGATCTCTACGATCCAAACGAGTGGGCACGCGCAGCGCGCAAGGCCGGCATGAAGTACGTGGTCCTCACCACCAAGCATCACGACGGCTTCTGCCTGTGGGACTCTGCCCTGACGGACTACAAAGCCACCAACACGCCAGCCGGTCGTGACCTGATCGCACCCTACGTTCAAGCGCTGCGGGATGAAGGGCTCAAAGTCGGCTTCTACCACTCGCTGATCGACTGGCACCACCCCGACTTCACCATCGATGGCGTGCACCCGCAACGCAACGCCACCGACGTCGAAAGCGTCAACGCCGGGCGCGATATGGCACGCTACCGCGAGTACCTCCATGGCCAGGTCCGTGAGCTCCTCAGCAACTACGGCACCATCGACTACCTGTTCTTCGATTTCTCCTACGACGAAGACGAACACGCCGGCTTCTGGGGCGCCAAAGGCGCCAAGGACTGGGACTCCGAAACCCTGCTCGCCATGGTGCGGGAACTCCAGCCAGGCCTCGTGGTCAACGACCGCCTGGGTATCCCCGGAGACTTTGTCACCCCCGAGCAGTACCAGCCAGCAGGTCCCATGATGGTCGACGGCGCCCCGGTCAGCTGGGAGGCGTGCCAAACGTTGAACGGCAGCTGGGGTTACGACCGCGACAACCTCAACTACAAATCCGTGGACCTGCTGATCCGAATGTTGGTGGATGGCGTCTCCAAGGGCGGAAACCTTCTGCTCAACGTAGGCCCAACAGGCCGGGGCAGCATCGACCCCAGAGCGCTCGCCTCCCTCGAAGGGATCGGCGAATGGATGCAACTGCACTCCCGCTCCATTTACGGTGCAGGAACATCCCAGTTCACAGCACCACCGGATACCCGCTACACCCAGCGCGGGGACAGGCTGTACGTGCACCTCTTCGCCTGGCCCTTTGAATACGTCCATCTCCCGGACCTGGCTGGCAAGGTGGAGTACGCCCAACTCCTCAACGATGCGTCCGAAGTCTTCCTGCAAGAGGGTGACCCCGGACAGCAAGCCATCAACATCACCCCCGGCGGCCAGCCAGCCGGGACGCTGACCATCAAGCTCCCGGTCCAGCGGCCCGACGTCGCTGTGCCCGTGCTTGAGCTGTTCCTGAAGCCGGGGGACTTCAATGACTGAAAGCATCGCACTCCACACCCGCCTCAAACCCGGAACCGAGGAGGAATACGCCCACGCCCACGCAAACATCCCACCCGAACTGGTCGAAGCCCTTAAAGGAGCCGGCGTGCGGAATTGGCGGATCTGGCGCAGCGGGCTGGACCTTTTCCACGTGGTGGACGTCGAGGACTACCAAGCCATGCGCCATGCGCTCGCAGATCATCCGGCGAACGTGCCCTGGCAGGCCCGGATGGCCGAACTTCTTGAGGTTCAGGACGATTACTCCGGGAACGATTCGGGTATCCAGAAAGTATGGGAGCTGCCATGAACCCGGAACCACTTAACCTCGGCAGGCTCGGATTCGGTGCGGCCGGCATCGGGAATTTGTACAAGGCCATCCCTGATGGGGAAGCCATGGCCACTGTCCTGGCCGCTTGGGACGCAGGCTTTCGCTATTTCGATACCGCACCGCACTATGGCCTGGGCTTGTCTGAGCAGAGACTGGGTGCTGTCCTCCGGGACAAACCTCGGGAAGAATTCGTCATCTCCACCAAAGTGGGCCGCTTGTTGGAAGCCAACACCGGCGGCGCCTCGGCAAAGGACGGCTCAGCAACGGACGATTCAGTAAAGGACGACGAAGGCTTCGACGTCCCCGCTACCAGCAGGCGCGTGTGGGACTTCACCGAAGCCGGCATCCGCCGTAGCATCGAGGACTCCTTGGAACGCCTGGGCCTGGATCACGTGGACATCGCGTATCTCCACGATCCCGATGTTCACGATCTCCACGCCGGGATCTCCCAGGCCCTTCCAGCGCTGGAGAAACTGCGCGAAGAAGGGGTGGTCAAAGCCATTGGCGTTGGCACCAACTCCGCGGAGGCAGCCTTGGAGTGTGTCGAGGCCGCGGACCTGGACCTCGTCATGCTCGCAGGCCGCTACACACTGCTTGAGCAGCCCAGCGTCCCGCTGCTTGACCGGTGTGTGGAGCGCCGCACCGGCGTCGTGAATGTTGGCGTCTATAACTCCGGGTTGTTGGCTCGTCCTGAAGTCCCCGACGACGCGCATTACAACTACGACCGCGCCCCGCGTGAAGTGGTCGAGCGTGCACGGGCACTCGCGGCGGTCTGCCGGGGCTTCGGCGTTGAACTTCCGACGGCGGCACTCCAGTTCCCGTTGAGGCATCCGGCCGTGGTGAATGTGACAGTCGGAGCCAGCGGACCTGAACAGGTCACCTCGAACGCCAGCCGTATACAGGAATCCGTGCCGGAAGAATTGTGGGACGCGTTGGAGGCTCTGGGGCGTGATTGACGCGCATCTGCACCTGTGGAACCTGGATGCCTTTGTGACCGGAGGTGTCCGACCCTACTCGTGGCTGGGCCCGCAGCACGGCGCGCTGTTCCGCAGCTTCGGTGAGAATGAGGCTGGAGAGGTCCTGGCCGCTGCCGGGATCAGGGGAGCGGTGTTGGTCCAGGCCGACGACACGCTTGCCGACACCCAGAGCATGCTTCGTGTGGCCTCGCGCCAACCTTGGGTACTCGGCGTCGTGGGGTGGATCCAACTGGATTCGCCAACACAGGCTGCCGAGCAGCTGGACGCGTTCACCGCTCATTCCGTGTTCAGGGGAGTCCGGCACTTGGTGCACGATGATCCCCGCGATGACTTCCTTGACCTGCCCTCGGTACGGGATTCCCTGGCCTTGGTTGCCGCCCGCGGCCTGGCCTTCGACGTCCCCGATGCCTTCCCACGTCACTTGGGAGCCACTGTCCAGCTTGCCCGCGACCTCCCGGAGCTGACCGTGGTCCTGGATCATCTCGGCAAGCCACCCCTTGCGGACGCGACTGCGATGGACCTTTGGCGCTCTGATTTTCGAGAACTTGGGCGCCTGCCCAACACGGTGGCTAAATTGTCCGGCCTGCACCTGCCCGGCGTGGAGTATTCGGCCGATTCGTTGCGGCCACTGTTCGACGAAGCTCTGGAAGCCTTTGGCCCTGATCGCTTGATGATCGGCAGCGACTGGCCAGTCAGCACGCTCCGTGCGCCCTATGGCAGGACCCTGGATGTGTTGTTGGAACTCATCTCTTCACTGAGCGTCCCGGAACAGGATGCCGTGCTCGAGGCGACAGCGATTCGTACCTACGGGCTGCCGGTTAACCCGATTCCCCAGGATTAGCGCTTCCCTGGGACTAGGCTTTCCAAGGCTTAGAGCGCCTGCCGCAGCCAGTTCTCCACGCCGCTGATGTGGACGGTCACGAGGGCCCGGACCAGCTCGGCATCGCCGCGTTCCAAGGCGTCGGCGATCGCGCGGTGCTCCGCGAGGGTGTGCGCCACGGCCTTTTCCTGCGTCAGGCCACGCCAGATCCGCGCACGAACCGTGCTGCTGGACAGGGCTTCCAACAGACTGCCAAGGTAGTCGTTCCCAGCGGCTTCGGTAATGATGCTGTGGAACTCGAGATCGTGGGCTACCAGTTCTTCGACGTCGGTGTTTTCATCGATGCCGTCCATGGTGGCGCGCAATGCCGTGAGCTCGGCCGGCCCGATCTTGCCGGCAGCGAGGTGGGCAGTGGCCGGTTCCAGGATTCGTCGGACCTCAAAGAGTTCCAGGATGGAGCGGTCCTGATGCAGGTCAACCACAAAAGCCACGGCTTCGTTGAGCAGCTTGGCATCGAGGCTGGTGACGTAGGTTCCGTCGCCGCGGCGGACATCGAGCACGCGGATCAGCTCCAGCGCCTTCACCGCCTCACGCAGTGAACTGCGTGAAAGGCCGAGCCGCTCGCTCAGTTCCTTCTCCGGCGGAAGCCGATCCCCGGCCTTGAGTTCCCCGCGGATCAGCATGTCCTTGATCTTGCCAATCGCCTCATCTGTGACAGCCATGGGTCCATAGTAGTCGCCAATCATCGGATGTTTGGCTTAGGCACGGTCTCACGCATCTCGCTCGCATTAGTGGTTGTTCCCAGCCCTGGGAACAACCACGGCTACTTGGGCGCGTTAACCAACGACGGCGGCACTCAGGTTCCGTTGTTACGGAACCCGGGTGCCGTCGTCGGGCGCTGTTTGGGGCTTGTTAGGAGTCGCCGCCGCGCATTGGACGGTTCGCAACCACCGGCGCGCTGCCGGTGTAGCCGTCGCGGGTCGCAGCAAGCTCGTGGATCTGCTTGCGGCACAGGTACCAGCCGACCACCATCAGTGCGCAGGCGATACCCGTGACAAGCATGGTGAGCGGGGAGTCGATGAAGACCATCACCAGCACGCCCACCAGGAACAGGAGCGAGAGGTAACCGGTATACGGCGCACCAAACATCCGGAAGGACGGGCGCTTGAGCCAGCCCTTGTCTGCCCAGCGTTTGAGTTGCATCTGGCACAGGACGATGGTGGCCCACGTGACGATGATGCCCACGGAAGCAACGTTCAGGACGATTTCGAAAGCCTGTGATGGGACGAGGTAGTTCAGCGGAACGCCGAGGAGCGAGACGCCTGCCGTGATGGCAATGCCACCGTAGGGGACACCGGCCTTGTTCATTCGCTGGGCAAACTTCGGGGCGGAGCCGGCAACGGACATCGAGCGCAGGATACGGCCGGTGGAGTACAGGCCGGCGTTCAGCGAGGACAGCGCGGCGGTGAGGACCACGAGGTTCATGATCACGTCCACGCCCTGGATGCCGATGGAACCGAAGAACGTCACGAACGGGCTGACGCCCTTCTCGTATGAGGTGTACGGGAGCAGCAGAGCCAGCAGGATGACCGAGCCAACGTAGAACACTGCGATACGGAAGACCACGGAGTTGATGGCCTTGGGCATGATCTTCTCAGGGTTCGGGGTTTCACCGGCGGCGGTGCCGATGAGCTCGATCGATGCGTAGGCGAACAGCACACCCTGCATGAGGATGATCATGGGAAGGATGCCATTGGGGAAGATGCCGCCGTTGTCCGAAAGGAGGCTGAAGCCAACTTCCTGGCCCTCGACGGGTGTGCCGAAGATGACGAAGTAGGTGCCCACCACCAGGAACGCCACCAGTGCGGCCACCTTGATGATGGCAAACCAGAATTCAAGCTCGCCGAAGACCTTGACCGATACGAGGTTCAGGCCCAGGACCACGACAAGTGCGATCAGCGCCCATGCCCACTGTGGAACCACGCCGATCCACGGGACGTATTTGCCGAAGAAGTTCATGTACAGCGCCGCTGCTGTGATGTCCACGATGGTGGTGGTGGCCCAGTTGATCCAGTAGAACCAACCGGAAACGAACGCGGCCTTCTCACCGAAGAACTCACGGGCGTAAGAAACGAAGGATCCCGACGACGGGCGGTGGAGAACGAGTTCACCGAGCGCGCGGAGGATCAGGAACGCGAAGAAGCCACATACGGCGTAGGCGATGACGAGCGAAGGGCCGGCAGCGTTGAGGCGGCCACCTGCGCCGAGGAACAGACCGGTGCCGATTGCACCGCCGATCGCGATCATCTGGATCTGGCGGGGCTTCAGATCCTTGTGGTAGCCCTTGTCCTCTGTGTGGAGGGCTTTCTCGCTGGCATGCGCTTGGGCCGGGACCGTGTGGTCCGTAATGGGTGGGTTGGTCATTGGAATCCTTAGGGGTGTCCTGTTGGGGGTGTCCTGGACGCGTCCGGTCGGGGGCCGGAGCGCAGGACAGGGCCTCGGGGGTGTGCCTTATCGGGCGGGACGGCTCTTTTGAGCCGCTGGGCTTACTGGCCGGTTTCGGCTTACTTGCTCAGGTTTGCCAGACGTTCCGGGCTGAGCAGTTCCTCAAGCTGGGCAGCGGTCAACAGACCGTGCTCCAGTACGAGTTCTGCAACACCCTTGCCGGTGGCCAGCGCTTCTTGGGCGATGGCCGTGGCGGAGGCATAACCGATGTGGGGGTTCAATGCCGTGACGAGACCGATCGACTGCTCCACGGTAAGCCGTAGCCGTTCGGTGTTTGCGGTGATTCCCCGGACGCAGCGTGCCGTAAGGGTGCGGCACGCTGCTTCCAGGTGGGAGATGCTCTTGTGCAGGCTGTGCACAATGATCGGTTCGAAGGCGTTCAGCTGAAGCTGGCCCGCCTCCGCGGCCATGGTGACTGTGACATCGTTGCCGATGACTTCGTACGCCACCTGGCTGACCACTTCCGGGATCACCGGATTGATCTTGCCGGGCATGATCGACGAGCCGGACTGTACGGCCGGCAGGTTGATCTCGCCCAAACCCGCACGCGGTCCAGAGGACAGCAGGCGGAGGTCGTTACAAATCTTGGAGAGCTTCACTGCCACGCGCTTAAGGACGCCGGACAGGTGAACAAAGGCGCCAACATCCTGGGTGGCCTCAATGAGGTCCGCGGAGGTAAGGAGCGGAAGGCCAGTGATTTCAGCGAGATGACGGCACGCAGCATCCGCGTAACCGACTGGCGCATTCAGGCCCGTGCCAATGGCGGTAGCCCCAAGGTTGATCTCGTGGATCAGCATGTGGGACTCGTCCAGGCGCGCCCGGTCCTCGGCAATGGTCACGGCGTATCCGCCGAATTCCTGGCCCAGGGTCATGGGAACGGCGTCCTGAAGCTGGGTGCGGCCCATCTTCACTACCGTGCGGAATTCGCGGCCCTTCTCGGCAAACGCCAACTCGAGTTCTTCCAGGGCGAGGAGGAGTTCCTTCACCGAGAAGATCGTGGCAAGGTTCACCGCCGTCGGGTAGACGTCGTTGGTGGACTGGCTCAGGTTTACATGGTCGTTCGGGTGCAGCTTGGAGTAATCGCCCTTGGGGTGGCCAAGGATCTCCAGCGCGCGGTTGGCGATGACCTCGTTGGCGTTCATGTTGGAACTGGTTCCCGCGCCGCCCTGGATCACGTCCACCATGAACTGCTCCTGGAGCATGCCATCCATGACGTCCTGGCAGGCCTGTTCGATGGCTCCGGCACGCTCAGCATCCAGGAGGCCGAGCTCGTGGTTGGTGCGTGCTGCCGCCATTTTTACCGCGGCGAGGCCGCGGACCAAGTGACGGTTGGTGGACAGGGGCTGTCCGGTGATGGGGAAGTTCTCGATAGCCCGCAGGGTGTGGACGCCCCAGTAGGCGTTCCCGGGAATGTCGCGGTCCCCCAGGAGGTCGTGTTCGGAACGGATGGGGATCGCCTGATCGACGGTGGTCATAGCTGTCCTTGGTTTAGTTCTTGCTGAAAAATTGCGCTGCGCGGAGCTCGCCGACCGGATGGCCGCCGCCCAGCACCGGTGGGCTTTGAAGCGTGTCCAGGCTTCCGCCGTCGACGCCCAACTGGCGGAGAACCTCCACGGTTACGGGCATGCGTGCGCGATCACCGCCGTCGGAAATCTTCACGGCCACGCCACGACCGTCCGGCAAGCCCACCAGCTGGAGGCCTTCAAAGCCGTCCTTGGCCAGCAGCCCCGGGACGGCGCGCATCAGCGCGGTGACGTCGCGGCCTTCGCCTGCGACCATCTCGGGGAAGCTGCGCATGGCGTGGGCAACCTTGCCCTCGTCGGTGCTTTGGTCAGCGGCGGCGATGCGGCCGTAAGCGCGGGCCATGCCGTGAAGTGTGTGCGCAAAAAGCGGAGTGCCGCAGCCATCCGTGCTCACTGCGGCTGCATCCTCGCTAGTGAGTTCGGTGATGGTGTCACGAACCAGGACCTGAAGCGGGTGTTCCGGGTTCAAGTAGCCCTCCACAGGCCAACCGTTGATGACGCAGACTGCAGTCATGGAGGCGTGCTTGCCGGAGCAGTTCTGCGCAAGTTGGGTGGGGCCATTGCCGGCGCGGAGCCACTCTTCGCGCTCAACGACGCCGTACGGCAGGTCAGTGCTGTTGCCAAGCGCCGCTTCGGTCAGGCCGTGAAGCGCCAGGATTTCGGCGGCGCCGTCGCGATGCGCTTTGCTGCCCGAGTGGCTGGCGGCCGTCAGGGCGAGGAGTTTCTGTGGGATGTCCAAGCCCGCGCGGAGGAGGGCTACGGCCTGCAGCGGTTTAAGGGAGGAACGCGGGTACATGGGCGCGTCCGGCTGGCCGGCTTCGATGGCACTGCTGCCATCGGCGTTCAGGGCGATCAGCGATCCATAGTGGATGCTCTCCACCAAGCCGTCGCGGGTCTGTTCGACGAGCGGGACGTGGTTGGGCGTTCTCTGTGCTGTTTGGGCCGCTGCTGCTGCGGTCACGTGGGGCATGGTGTCCTTTGGGTGGTTCATTTGCTGAGGATCGTGTCCAGTGCGACGCTGACGGCCTGAAGGTGATCGGCCATCGCTTTGCTCGCTGCTTCGGCGTCGCCTGCTTCGATTGCGTTCAGCACGGCAACATGTTCCTCGTCCGAGCGGTGTTGCCGGTCGGCGACGAGGTTGAGGGTTTCAGACTGGTGGGCCAAGGCGTCGCGGATATCGGAAACGACGCTGGCGAACACCCGGTTGCCACTGGCCCGGGCGACGGCGGAATGGAAGCTCGCGTCGAGGTTTACCCACGCTTCGGGATCGTTCTCGTTGAGCATTTCCTGGACGATGTCCTTCAGGTGCTCAAGTTCTTCTTCGGTGCGGCGCTGGGCTGCCAGTCCCGCTGCGGGAATCTCAATGTGCGGACGTGCCTCGTTCAGATCACGCGCACTGTACTGGCCCAAGGTAAGGTCATTGGCGACCTTGTTGGCCACAATGAACGTGCCCTTGCCGGTCTTGGTCACGGTCAAACCCAGTGTGTTGCACGACCGCAGGGCTTCGCGGATGACCGAGCGGCTCACGCCATACTGGGCTGCCAGCGTTGCTTCAGAGCTCAGCTTGGTGCCGATATCGAACTGGCCGCCCTCGATGGCCCTTCTCAGTGCCGCGAAGACCGCCTCAGCCGCGGAAATGCGCGAGATCGGGGTAGGCCCAGCGGGCTTGCCCGATGCGGGCTGTCCGGCTGTCCGGCTGTCTGACAGGTTCACGTTATCGAATATGGCACGGGTCACAAGGCTGTGTCAACGCTGAAAGGCTTGTTTCAGGGTTTGGTGGTTGGTCGAGCGGCTGGCTCACTGCACCAGTGGCAGCTTGCGTACGTTGGCCACTGCATCGTCGGCGACTTTCGGCAGCCGCCCCATATGGTTTTGCAGTTCGTCTTTGGCGGCATCAAACGCTTCCACCAGCTGCCCGCAGTAGTTTCCAACAATCTCTTCCGCTACGTCGGGCGTGACGCCGAACTGCGTACCCGTGGAGACCAGCATTTGCCGGCTGATTTTCTGCAGACGGTATTCGCCTTTCACGCTCATCGCGAGGTCGATGGTCGATTCTCCGTCCCAGTAGGGTGCGTATGTAGCGAGGTCATAAAGCGGTGCTATTTGCACTTCACTACCCCGGAGCAGGATCGAGTAGTTCTTGGCGTGAGCATCCGTGCAACCGGCCACAGTGTTGAACACGAAGGCCCGGTAAAGTGCTTCTCCAGCTTTGCGGCGGTCTCTTTCGAGGGGAAACGACCGCGCAAGTGAAGCCATGTCGCCGGCCCCAGGACCCCCGTCGCGATGCTGGTACTTCTTTGCCGGCGAAACGCTCAGAGACTGGCAGAGGTCCTCTTGGTGAATGCGGCGCCAGACCCCATCGGTGAGTTGACGGTCATAGCGCCGTGTCACGAATACGTCCCAAGAACCGATGCGTGCAAGTTCGGACGTCGCTACCTCAAGGCCGAGCAAGGCTGCCGCCCTCATGGTCAGCTGCTCGACGACGTCGAGCCTGCTGAAGTTCCCTGCTGTCGGCTTCAAGATGTGAGTTGTTGGTGTCGCATCTGCCGGGACTCCCCACGTCCCATCGGGGAGTTGATGAAGGGCGATTTTCGGTTGTGCTCCTGCAAGGCTGAAACGTCCTGCTGCATCGTCGTATGGCGTGCCATCCTCATATTCAGCCACGACATGATCCAGCATGGTGGCAACCTCGGATTCCGAGACCGGGGTGACCGAGTTCCTGGCGAGCCCGCCGTCCGGGGATTCTGTTCCCGGACGCATGAATTGGAGTGCGCCAGCGACATCTGCACCGATGTACTCAAGGATGGCGAAAGGGTTTGATGGGGAGACCCCAAACCTCCTCGCTATGGTCCGCAAGGCTCCGTCGCTGTCCGGGAGCAAGCCTTGCAGGAAGGGCAGGACTGCGCGCTTCTTGTGTGAAGCGGCGGCCAGTGGCATGGAAAGCGATAATGGTGTCGCGTCGGGGATTGCCTGATATTCCGGTTTATAGCGGAATATCAGATTTCCTGAGGGCGTCTGCTCAACCCGACCACAGGCTGCCCCATCCATGAACACGTCGAGTGCACGGCTATTTACCATCTGACGTAGCCGGTGTCGCTGTTGCGTACGGCAAGCTCGAACCCCAAAGCTTGGAAGACGTCCATGAATTTTGACGTCTCCACTGTTGCCTTGCCGGATTCAAGGTCGATCAAGAAGGTTCGCGAAACGTTCGCTCGGCGGGCAAGCTCTGCCTGAGACCAGCCACGCTCCTCACGAAGCTCACGTACCAGTGGGCCTGCCTCCCGCACTGTGCGCATTCTCGGACTCCTGTCGCCGTACGGCAACTTTCGAAAATGTCGCCGTACGACGACTTTAGCATTTGTTGCCGTACGGCGACAGTGTCACGCTGTCCTTGATGATGATGCGGGCCCCTGCGTGACGCTCAGGACCAGGAAGGAAGCAAGCAGCGCACCGCAAACGTTCGGTTGACACAATGGACCATGCTCTTCACCAAAAAGTCCCTCACCGCCGAAGGTTTCACGGGCTTTCGAGCCTTGGACGAACTCGACGTCATGCGCGTCCCCCAGGGTCCCGGGGTCTTTGCCCTGCTTTGCCCCGCTGGTTTCAAGCCCGTCTTCCTCAACCAGAGCACCGCGGGCACCTTCAAGAAAAAGGACCCGTCCCTCAAACGGGAAGCTCTGGAGGCGGAGTGGGTTTCCGACGCTTCCCTGTTGTACCTGGGCAAAGCCAGTGCCGGAAGCCAGGGAAATCGGGGGCTGCGGAAGCAGATCCAGGAGTTCATGGATTACGGTCGCGGGCGACCCACCGTCGTCTGGGACGCCCGCCTCATCTGGCAGCTCCGGGATGCCTTGGACCTGATCATCGCGTGGAAGGAACTTCCTCCTTCCGACGTGAACGCAGCCGAAGCCGGCTACCATGCTGGTTTCGTTGCCACCTACGGCCGCCTACCATTTGCGAATCTGGTTCAGGCCCGTTCCAAGAAATAGGGCGTTAACCACGACGGCGGCACCGGGCTTCTGTTGGGGGCCTGCCATGGGAGCGGCGAGCGGCGCATAATGTCATGCATGACGGCCAGTAACCCCACTGGAGGCAAACCGCATGGATCCCGGATCACCGTCGAGGTGCCGGTCCTCCGCATAGGCGCCGGGCAATCCGATTATGAGGGACTAAGCCATTACGTCGACTTCCTCCGGAAGCCGCAAGGGCTGCACATGACGCTGCTGCACGTGGGTATCCTCGATGATTTGGTCCAAGATATTGAAGCCTGGACCAAAGGAATGTCCCGGTCAGAGAACGTACTTCCAGAGATTGTGGGTTGGTTGACCGAGTTGCCTGTGTTGCAGGGCTTCCTCGGAAAGTCGGACAAACTGATCCCTCTGGGCGGTGGCCGTCTCATGGGACTGGAAGTTGACGTTCCTCAAGAGGTGCACGACTATCAGGCCCTTCTGGTCCAGGGGCTCCATGTGCTTTTGGATGATCTGGGCCTGGATAACATCGACGACTTCATCCTGAGCTCGCCTGCCCTTGGCTACAGGTCGCCACGCTGGTTGCCGCATATCGCCGTCGGTAAAGCACGGACCCGCCATGAGCCGCAGATGGAGATCGCTCCAGTGCCCGTTGAAGTCGGGGACTCGCAGATCCGGAACCGGGACTCGCTTCCTCCCCAATCGTGAACGTGTTTGTCCTGCCACGGTAAATTGGATGTGACTCCCGTTTCCCAGCCAAGGACTTCCATGCAGCCCCGCACCCTGTTTCGTATCGTTGCTTTTGCCGAAGCTGTGACGTGGACGCTGTTGCTGATTGGGCTGTTCCTTAAGTACGTCACCCACACCACGGAGATAGGCGTCAGCATAGCCGGAGGCATTCATGGCTTTGTCTTCCTCTGCTATGCAGCGACAGCCGCCTTCACATGGATCAACCAGAAATGGTCGGCCCGAACGGGTCTGCTTGCCATCGTCTCTGCCGTGATCCCGTACGTCACTATTCCCGTGGAAAAGTCGCTCGACCGTCGGGGTCTCCTTGCCGGCGGTTGGCGCTTTGCCCCTGGGGGAGAGGAACCTCAAGGCGGGCTGGAGAAAGGGCAGGCTTGGATCCTGGGAAACCCGATCCTGGCCATTGCGATTGTCTTGGTGGGCGTGGCTGGCGTGTTCAGCTTCCTCCTGTTCATGGGCCCGCCGGATACCTGGTTCTCCTGATCCAGCTTCGCTCTGTGGCTTCCTGAGCTTCTTTGCACCCGCTCTTCGGCGACCAAGCTTTACAAGCAAGGGAAGCATATTGGACATGCTTCCCATCGCTGCTCTTGAAAGCGTTTAGGATTCTCGGCCGTGGAAGCACATTGGTCCGCCGATCGGAATCCAGTCCTGCCGCCCAGGGTTCGTGATGGATTTGAGCGCTCGCTTCCAAACGATCGCCCTTCCTTCCTCCCCACCAGAGACCGTTGCTGGACAGGACAGTGAAAGGCAGCCCTTTCGAAGCAGGAACTTAATTCCAGATCAGTGCAACATTAAATCTTTCAGCGCGAACCAGCGGCAAAACCCCCGCAGTACAGGGCTAGGATTGGGTACGGAATTAATTGTTACAAACCGTTATCGAAAGTTCTGAGTCGTGAAGCCGATCGAGTTTCCAGAGTTTCCGTTCAACTCTCCCCTGGCTAAGTCCATCATTCAGCTTGAGCGAGTACGAGCCGATCTGGGCGAAGGAACCACACCGCCGGAGCTTTACTCTCAGCTCCGGAAGTTGTTCCAGTTACTCTCGAGCATCATGAGTGCCCGGATCGAAGGGAACAGGACTTCAATTGTTGATGCCGTCTCAGGGGTCCAACGGGCTGGTCGCGAAAACATCAAGCAAGTCGATGATGTTCAGGAGATCGTGCAGCTGCAGGAGGCAACCACTTTCGTCGATTCAGTCGTGGAGCGCGGGACCAATCTGACCCATGGCTTTGTGAGGGAACTGCACAGAATCTCAGTCGAAGGATTGGAGCGCGAGGGAGACAGGACGCCGGGAATGTACCGTGTGTCGGATGTGACCATTAGTGGCTCGGCTCATCGTCCTCCTTCCCCGGGAGATGTCCACAGTGACATGACCGCCCTTCTCGACTTCATTAACGCCGACGTGGACCAGAACTATGAGTTGTTGAAGATTGCTTTGGCCCATCATCGCTTCGTTTGGATACATCCCTTCGGAAACGGAAATGGTCGTGTAGGCAGGCTTTTGACCTATGCCGCGATGCGTAGGCAAGGCTTTTCGGAAAGCGCGGGTTACCGGACCCTGAACCCGACAGCCGTGTTCGGAGAGAACCGGGAACTCTACTACGAGCGGCTGGAGGACGCTGATTCCCTTCTGCCCGATTCATTGATTCGATGGGCTACATACGTTCTCGAGGGCCTGCTGAACGACCTCACCAGACTGTCAAAGCTGGGGAACAAAGAGTATGTAACGAACTCTCTATTGATTCCGGCCATCCAGCGCGGGCTGGAAGTGGCGCGTTTTACTAAGGCGGAAACAGATGCTCTCATCATCATTGCCCAGAAGACTGAGGTGAAGGCGGCGGACCTCCAACCCGCGTTCCCTGGTTCTGCGGCATCCCGGAGCCAAGGAATCCGGAGACTCTTGGAGCGAGGAGTCATCGAACCGATTGGTGACGGAAGGCGAAGCTACCGGCTTCGCCTAGCGCCCAGTGAATTGACACCGCTCTTGGTGAGGGAACTGGACAGAAGGGACTTCCTACCTGCCATTCTGCAGGAGTCACTCTAAAGTCCTGGAGCGTCGGGGCAGCCCCAGGATTTGGGGTTTTCCTGGCAGGTGTCGGCGACGAGTGCTTTTTCTGTTTTCCAGACCTGGATGGTTTTCGGTGCTGTGGTGAGGTCCAGGGTTCCGTTGATGGGCAGTGGGGGTCCGTTGTTCACGGAGTAGGTTCCGGTGAAGCTGGTGGTGATGGTGGCGGGGTAGTTCCCTGTTGCTGTGTAGCTGTGGCTGGTGCGGGTGTCGTTGAGGAGCCAGTCGG
>NZ_JBFRFP010000024.1:0-79559 GCF_052114885.1 Paenarthrobacter sp. 2TAF44
CACCTTGTTAGGTGAGCGCCGCCGTCGTACTCGTTTAGGTCCAAAACCAGCCTAGCTTGGCGGCTGATCCGGCTGATGCGTTGGGTCTGGATGCGGTGGAACGGGACCAGGATCCGGAACCGGAAGCGGGCCGGGCGTCGGATTTGGAGATGGAATAGGGCTGGGTGGGAACGGGGTAGTGGGATCCGGTGGTGGCTGGACCGGTCCCGGTTCCGGCGGGAACGGCTCAGGTTCGTGAGTTGGAGGAAGCGTCATCATCTCTCCTTTGGAACTCGGTGTTGGTCTTTTTCAGCCTAGTGATTATGTGGGGAGAGTCCAGAGCTTACTGGTCGCGCTGATGTGCCACTACCCTGATGGTTTTCATTGAAGGGTCCGCCGGGTCCGGCAAAACCATTCCGGCGGCTACTCCGGTGCGAAGATAATCGACGACGGCCTGGTTGATCCGTTCGCCCGGAAGGATTGCCGGGATGCCGGGCGGATACGGCGTGATCTGCTCGGCTGCGACCCGACCTGCGGCTTCTTCTGCCGGGACGTTTTCCACGGGTCCGAAGAAGGCATCCCGCGGTAGCATCACCGTTGGCGTCTCCAGATCTTCCGGATCCGGGAGCTGAACAGGCGTCGGTTCCGGCATTTGCGGTGCCGCCTGAATCAGCTGCTGCAGGCTGGACAGCAAGCGCTCTGTTGTTTCCTCATCGTCGGATTGGGACAACGTGGCTTCTATCCTCCGGTGATCATTGAGCCCAACGTCAAGGTGACAGTTGGCACGCAACCAGTCCGCCGCCTGGTAACCGCTGATGCCCAAACCCGCGACGTCGATCAGCACGTGGAGGGGATCCAAATCATGGGAGGCCTCGGCATGGATCAGCTCCGGCCCGAGGACGTGGAGTCCGGTCATGGAATCGATATCGCTGCGGACGCTCTCGGCCAGGTTCAAGGCATTGTCCAGCAGCACCTCGCCCTCCTGGACCATGTGGCGCCGCCAGCCGTCGATCGCCGCATAGATCATGACGTTGGCGCTGGTGGTGGAGAGCAGATCGGCGCACTGGCTTAGCCGGACCGGATCCACCAGGCTGCCCTGGAGGTGGTAGATGGATCCTTGCTCGAATCCCATTCCCATTTTGTGGACGCTGACCACGCAAATGTCTGCGCCGGCATCCATTGCCCATGTGGGGAGCCTGTCATTGAAGGGCAGGTGCGCGCCCCACGCTTCGTCGATGATCAGCGGCTTGCCCCTGGAGTGGCAGATCTCGGCAATTTTCTCGATATCTGCACACGTGCCATAGGGTGTTGGGCTGGTGATCAGGGCTGCGGCAGCATCCGGGTACCTTTGCCACATCTTCTCAACTTCTTCAGGGCTCGGCGGGTGGGCAATGTGCAGTTCCCTGTCCCACCGCGGGCTGATCCATCTGGGCTGGAGTCCGGAAAGGATGATGCCAGCCACCACGGATTTGTGTGCATCCCGGCCAATCAGCAAATCGCCACTTCCACGGGTGACGGCAAGGATGGATGCCTTGACGGAGAGTGAGCTGCCGCAGGTCGAAAAGAATGCCTTATCAGCTCCGACGGCTTCGGCCATGAGCTCCTCGGCCTTGCTGAGAAAACCGCCTGAGGACTTTCTGTCATCCAGTCCTGCCGTGGAAAGCACATCGGAGCGAAACGTGTCGGCACCCAGAACCTCAAGGGTTCGCGGATCGGCACCCCTGCCTTGACGGTGCCCCGGAGGCGTGTACCCGTAGCGGTTCAGCCGACGGTACTCGGCCAACGCGTCGAGCAACGGTGCTTCATTTTGATCCACGAGGCTCTCCTTGATGGATAAGTAAACTTACAATTCCTTACATCGATCTCGTCTTCCATGTACCCGTCAAGGCGCAAGGTGAATCACGCGTGAAGTTCAATGAGCATCTTCCACAAGCCCACCTTCCACCGGCCGCCCTTGAGGCACTCGCCGCCGCGGTGGATGCAAACATGGCCCACTACGTGACCGTCCTGGCCGACCTGGTCAGCGTTCCCGGCGTCGCCTGGCCCGGATTTGATCCCCACGCCTTGGATCTCAGTGCCGATCGGGTGCACGAGCTGTTCCTGGCACGCGGCTTCACCGACGTATCCGTCATCCGGGGCACGGATCAAACCGGGGCAGACGGAGCCCCGGGAGTGCTGGCGAGGCGGCCTGCCGTGCAGGGTCTTCCCACTGTGCTGCTCTACGCCCATCACGATGTCCAGCCGGCAGGGCCGCTTGACGCTTGGAATTCGGAGCCCTTCTCCGCAATGGAGAAGGACGGACGTCTTTGGGGACGTGGCGCTGCCGATGACAAGGCCGGCATCGTCATGCACCTCGCTGCGATCCACGCCGTTGATTCGGTTCTTGGCCCGGACCACGGGCTGGGCCTCGCTGTGTTCGTTGAGGGTGAGGAAGAGGCCGGCTCACCTAGCCTTCAGGCCTTCATGGCGGATTATGGACAGGAACTCCTTGCTGACGCCGCCATTGTTGCGGATTCAGGCAGCTGGAAGATCGGGATCCCGGGCCTGACTACCAGCCTCCGCGGCCTGGTGGACGGGACCATCCGTGTTCGCGTCCTTGACCATGCTCTGCATTCGGGGACGTATGGAGGACCGGTCGTTGATGCGCTGACAGTCTTGGCCCGCCTGATGGCAACCTTCCACTATGCTGACGGTTCGGTTGCTGTGGAGGGGCTGGTTGAGGGCCCTGCTGTGGGCCTTGATATGGACGAGGAGACATTCCGGCGGGACGCGGGTGTGCCGGAAGGCGTGCAGCTGGCTGGAACCGGATCGCTCACTTCACGCTTATGGACCAAGCCCGCACTCTCCTTCGTGGGGCTGGACTCCCAACCCATCGGGACAGCCGGGAACGTGTTGCTGCCCGAGGCCACGGTGAAGTTCAGCCTTCGCTTGCCGCCGGGGAACCACCCCGACCAGGCAATGGAATCTGTGCGGCGCCATGCACTGAAAAATGTTCCTTTCGGGGCGGAGGTCACCTTCACCCCCGGGTCCAAAAGCATGCCCTTCATGGCTGACTCCAACCACCCGATGGTTCAGGCGGCACTCTGGTCCCTGGAACAGGCATGGGGAGCACAACCAGTGTCCATGGGCGTTGGTGGTTCCATCCCGTTCGTTGCCGCACTCGCCGCTGCCCAACCGCAGTGTCCCATCATCATTACCGGAGCGGAGGATCCGGACTCCCGGGCTCACGGGGCAAACGAGTCCGTCCATCTTGGGGAACTAAGGAACGCGATCCTGGCCGAGGCGCTGTTCCTTGCGGCACTTCAGGGCGGTGCCCCACCCAGGACAAGCCACAAGGAAAGCCTGGGGTGACGACTCGGATCACCCAGAAACCGGCTCCCGAAAAAAGTTTCAAAAAAGTTCGTACCTCGCGTAACCCTTTGGCGTACCCCGACGATTACGTCTTTGAAAGGGCCGAGCTGGAATTTGTCCCCCATCATGTTCCAGCTCGGCTCTTCTCTTTCCTGAAGAGATTTTGAGGGACATGATGGGCCTTCCTTGGGGCCGCCCGGTTGAGCAGATACCCTTGGTGGGTTGCCCGTCGAGCAAAGGCGGACGACCTGGCTCCAAGCCCGGACCTGCCGCCGATCGAAAGTCTCTTAACTGTGACCGACGCATTGACCGACGAAGCGCTTCATGCACTCAAGGGCAATAACGCGGAACTGTTCAGCGCCGTCTACCAGGCATACGCTGGACCGGTTCTCGGCTACCTGACGGCTAAAGGCGTATCAGATCCCGAGGCCATCACACAGGACGTGTTCCTTGCTGTCCTGCCCCGGTTGGACGACATCCAGGGAGGAGCAGGCGGATTACGGACCTTTGTTTTTTCGGTCGCCCATGCCCGCATGGTAGACGAGCATCGGAAACAAAGCAGGGCCCCGGAACACCACGAGTTCGAGCCCGAGCGCGATCCCCGCGAATCTGGTTCTGCAGAATCAGAGGCAATGGGCCTGCTGGCTCCCCACGAGGTCATGAAGCTCCTGGACTACCTCGGGGACGATCAACGGGAGGTCCTGGCACTCCGGATCGTGGCAGGCCTGACCGTGGAGCAGGCAGCCGACATCATGGGGAAATCCGCCGGCGCAGTAAAGCAACTGCAGCGCAGGGCTTTGATGACGCTCCGTGAGCATTCGGCAGTAAAGGAATACGTGTCCTCATGACATACAGGGATATGGAACGCGAAGATATCGTCGACGAGCTCCTGCTCGACGCCGGGCCCACTGACGCGCCCGGCCTTCGGCAGGCACTGCTCTCCCTGCGTTCCTTCGCGGACCGCCCGGCACCTGCTCCGAGCGAGGCGCTGGCCGCGATGTTCGCTGGACCTCACGATGAACTCAGCAAGCGTCGTTGGCGACACAAGCACCGTACGGCTGTGGTGAGTGTGGCCGTGGTTGCGGCCATGGGACTCGGCGTCAGTGGTGTGGCCGCTGCCAGTTCCGGTTTCACCCGTACGCCCACGTTCGTCGATGAACTGCTGGGAAATTTCGCTCCGCAACCTTCATCCGCAGCGCCCGCGCTGCCCACGCCCGATGCTCCGAAGGTCAGCACCGAACCAGCGCCCTCAGTGTATCCCGCAGCAGTACCGCTGGTTACCGAATCCCCTGCGGCGCAGGGCGGGCAAGACGATGAGGCTTCTGGCACTGCCATGCCGCATGTCAAGGCACCGGCGCACCAGTCAGCGCCTGAGGCGGAGGCGGTCGACGTCGGAAACGTCCCGGCTTCAGGCGCGGTCGGCGAGCCTCCCCGTACCGACCAAGCGAAGCCTGCCGAGCCTCGGGAGGCAAAGCTTGAGGCAAAACTTGGACAGTCCGGACTTGAGCCAACGCTCCCCGACGTTGTTAAACCAACCGCAGAACCGACTACAACGGCCAAACCCGCCCCCGCCCACGGAAATAAACCAAGCCAAGCACTCCCACTCCTGAACGAGAAGCCGGCTCACGAACCTTTCCAGTCCTTCATGGACAAGCTGAAGCAATGGCTGAGGGGCGAGGGACACTAAGCTTGCTTCATGATGCATGTCAACGATCCGGCCGTGGTGGAACGATTGATGCGAACAAAAGGATGCTGGGCAATCGTTGGACTCAGCAACAATGAGTGGCGCTCCGCATACGACGTCTCCCTGTACGTTCGCGACCGCATGGGTATGGAGATTATCCCCATAAACCTCAAGGGCGAGGACGTCCATGGGGAACAGGGATACAAGTCCCTGATGGATATTCCTGCGGAGAAACACCCCATCGACGTGGTCGACTGCTTCGTTAACTCCCAACGAGTGGGCGCTGTTATTGATCAGGCAATCGCCATCGGTGCCAAGGCTGTGTGGCTGCAGCTGGGCGTCTTTGACGACGACGCCGTCCAGCGGGCCAGGGATGCAGGTTTGGACGTCGTGGTCAATTCCTGCCCGGCGCGCGAAGGCTGGCATTACGGCCTGTAATCACCAGGTCGATTCCTTTGCTAATCTGCAGCTGACTCATTCTTTTAGCCATAGGGGACGGCCATGTGTGGCGACCATTCAGCGGTGCCCATTTCCGCACCAGCTTCCACACCAGCCAGGCGGGCCGTCTTAGGCGTGTTCGGCGCTTCCCTCCTCGCAGGTTTGACTGCCTGCGCTGCATCAGAAAGCACAGCGCCTAAAAGCACGACGTCGGAGCTGCCGCCTGGTTCCGCGTCTGCCTCGCCCGAGGTGCCGGGCGCGAACGGTGGGCTGTCGGCCGGGGGTGAGGTGCCGTCGTCGTACATTTCAACACCAACGCCTACGCCCACCGCCACGAAGCGGATCCGGCGAACGTTCATCCCCGATTACCAGCTGCCGCCGATAGTTGGCGGGCTGGCGCCCGTGATCACCAAGATCGAGACCAAACACCCGGTAGTGTTCCTGACGATTGATGACGGCAATATCAAGACCCCGGAGTCGGTCAAGCTCATGACTGACCACGACTACCCGGCTTCCCTGTTCCTGACCAAGAACACCATCGCTGACAACCCCGCCTTCTTCGACGCCTTCAAGGCGCAAGGCAGTCTCGTCGAGAACCACACCGTCACCCACAACATCAACATGGTGCGGCAGTGGGGGTACCAGCAGCAGTTGAACGACATTGTGGGCATGCAGGAGTATGCGTTTCAGCATTACGGCCGACGTCCCACGCTGTTCAGGCCCCCGGGCGGAGCCTACTCCAACGCCATGCGCCAGGCGGTTGCCGCTGCCGGAATGAAGGCGATCATCACATGGGAGGCCAAGGCGAACGCCGGGAAGATGGACTACCAGGTTGGTAACTCACTGCGTCCCGGCGACATCGTGCTGATGCATTTCCGCGCAGAGTTCGCCGCGGACCTCGCTGCCTTCCGTGCTGCACAGTTGGCCGCGGGCCTGGAAGTGGTACTGCTGGAGGACTTCCTGGGGGTAGCGTAGGGCTGCCCGTTTGCCCATTTCGATGAGGCGCTGCGGACCATGCCGTTCGCACGGCCTTGCGCGCAGCGGGCCATCGAAACGGGGACGAAGACGGCGCCGAAAAGGAGGGGCCCGGTAAGCTCATCTCCATGGATGTTTCCCAGCTCCGCGAGATCTGCCTGGGCTTTCCCGGTGCTTTTGAAGACTTCCCGTTCGGACCTGAAACGTCCGTGTTCAAGGTGCGTGCCGCCGTCGCGGGTGGAGCACGGCACGAGGCCAAGATGTTCGCGCTTTCCGCCATGGATCCCGACAACTGGTCCGTGAGTCTGAAGTGCGAGCCCGCCTTGGCCGAGCAACTCCGCGCAGCGAATCCCGAGATCACTGGTGCCTGGCACATGAACAAGACCCATTGGAACGGCGTCCGGTTGGATGGAGCCCTTCCCGATGACATGATCCGGGACATGGTGGAGGACTCCTATGATCTGGTGGTTGCTTCGCTAAGCCGGAAGCAGCAGGAACAGCTCGGCTGGGCGCGGCTCGTCAACCGCACTGGCATCTGAACCCGGCCTGCCCCGGCTCTGACACGGCACCGCACCCTCTCCCCACGCCGCTGACATGGGGCTACATTGATAGTGCAAGCCAACGGGCGCAGCTAAGGGCTGGTCAGGAGCGGGTTGATGCTGGATCAGGGAACTTTGGACCACTTATGGAACTTTGGCGATCCGGCAGCGTCCGAAGCCAGGTTTCGTGCAGCCATGCTGGAGGAAATTTACGACGCCGATGAGCGGGCCGAGCTGGCAACCCAGCTTGGGCGGGCCATCGGTCTGCAGGGCCGGTTGGAAGAAGCCGATGCCCTCCTGGACGGAATCGACGGCGACGAACCCACCGTTGGCGTGCGCGTGCTCCTGGAGCGCGGCCGGGTTTTGAACGCCGGAGGGCACCCTGAGATGGCAGTGCCGCTCCTCGAGCAGGCTGCGGAGTTGGCTGACCACCTTGGTGAGGAATTCCTGGCCGTGGACGCACTGCACTTGCTCTCCATCGCGGACGTCGCCCACGCCGAATCCTGGATGCGCAGCGGCATCGAATATGCCTCCACGGCCCGCCATGAGCGAACCAAGCGATGGATGATTGCTTTGCACGGAAGTCTCGGGTGGTTTCTGCACGGTAACGGGCGCTTAACCGAGGCCTTGGTGGAGTTCCAGTTGGCCGAACAATGGGCGGAACGACTGGGAACTGAGCGGCAAAAGCTGCTCGCACGGGAAGCGATTACCGACTGTGGAAAAGCCCTTGCGGAGGGTCCTTAGAAAGATCACGCTTTGACAAATGTTGATCGAAAGTGCCGAGAAATATTGATTTTCGATCATTCGTGGTGAAGTATGTCACACGAAGGTTGGCGCTGCAGAGTGGCCAACCCAGACTGTCCGACTTTCCGGCCGCCTGCCGCAACAGTCGACATTACGAGTCACTGGAGGGTTACGAAAATGAACGTTCAGCACCAGTCCCTTGGCCGCCGCGGATTCCTCCGCGGGGCACTCGCAGCTGCGGTGCTCGTCCCCATGGGGGGAACCATTGCGTCCTGTGCAGCAGGCGGTGGCGGTACCACTGCCGGCCCCACGGGCGCCGTCTCCGACACCAACCCCTTTGGCATGGCGGACAAGTCCACCGTTGATGCCGTGATCTTCAAGGGTGGCTACGGCATCGACTACGTCGATTTCGCAGGCAAGGCCTTCGAAAAGGCCCACTCCGGTTCCACCGCCAAGATTGCTCCGTCCACGGATATCGCGCAGGAGCTCCAGCCGCGCTTCGTCGGTGGCAACCCACCGGATCTGATCGACAACTCCGGTGCGAAGGCCATTGGCTTCAGCACCATCCTTGCCCAGCTCGAGGACCTCACCGGCGTGGTGGAGGCCAAGAACCTCGAGGGCAAGGTTATTAAGGACACCCTGTACACCGGCGTGCTCGCTCCCGGGACATTCGAGGGCAAGCTCGCCGCCCTGAACTACGTGCTCACCGTCTACGCCATGTGGTACTCGGACTCCCTGCTCAAGGCAAATGGTTGGACCGTTCCCAAGACCTGGGACGAAATGTATGCGCTGGGCGAGCAGGCCAAGGCCAAGGGCAAGTACCTGTTCCTCTGGGGCAAGGAAGCTGCAACGTATTACCAGGAAATGGCGATCGCTTCCGCTATCAAGGAAGGTGGCGACGACGTTCGGCTGGCCCTGGAGAACCTCAAGGCAGACTGCTGGTCGCACCCGGCCATACAGTCCGTCTTCACAGCTTTGGACAAGATCGTCAAGGCGGGGTACTTCAAGCCCGGCGGTTCCGGAACGCAGTTCACCGCAGCCCAGGCCCAGTGGAGCAACGCCCAGGAAGCGGTGTTCTACCCGTCCGGTTCGTGGATCGAAAACGAGATGAAGGACCAGACGAAGGCGGACTTCAAGATGACGGGCGCCCCCGTGCCTTCAGTGAGCGCCAGCCCCAAGAAGGCGTACGCATCGCTGCACAGTGCAGCCGGCGAGCCTTATGTGGTTCCCTCCCAGGGCAAGAACGTTGCAGGCGGCAAGGAGTTGCTCCGCGTCATGCTCTCCAAGGAAGCTGCTACCAACTTCGCCAAGACCAAGCTTGCTCCCACCATCGTCAAGGACACCGTCCCGGCCGATGGCTTCGGTTCCACGGCCTTGGTCTCGCAGACAAAGCTGCTCAGCGATGCAGGCGAGAACATCTACACCTGGAACTTCATCGACCTTTACGGCACCAACAAGGACCAGCTCGTCGTCTGGAACACCTTCCTCGATGGCAAGTCGGACGTCGCCACGCTGACCTCGGCCCTGCAGAACATCACCGACAAGGTCCGCAACGACAGCTCGGTCAAGAAGATTGAAGTGAAGTGACCGTAGTGAAAACGAAGCAGAGCCGGAACGACGGCCTGGCCGCCGTCGTTCCGGCCATGGCCCCACCGGTTGTGGTGAGGCGCCGGCGCAAGCCGCTGACGTGGGACAAAGTCAGCTTTTTCGCGGTGTTCCTTGGCCTGCCGCTGGCGATCTATCTCTTGTTCGTGATCTGGCCGTTCATCCAGGCCTTTGGGTATTCCTTGACGGACTGGTCGGGTTTTTCGCCCACACAGAACTTCATCGGCTTTGATAACTACGCCAGGATCTTCTCGGACGACATCTTCATGAAGGCGATGGGGAACAACATTCTCCTGGTCATCGTGCTGCCAATCGTCACCATCATCCTGAGCCTGGTGCTCGCCACCATGGTGACCGTTGGCGGGAGCAGCAAGGGCCAGATCAAAGGCCTGCGCAATTCCAGCTTCTACCGCGTTGTGTCCTTCTTCCCTTACACGATCCCCGCCATCGCAATCGGCATCATGTGGGGTCAGATCTACGATCCTTCAGGTGGCTTGCTCAACGGGATCCTCACCAGCATGGGCCTTGACCAGTTCAAGAGCTTCGCGTGGCTGGGCGATAAGAACACGGCCATGACCGCCACCATGTTCGTGATTGTGTGGGGCTTCGTTGGCTTCTACATGGTCCTTTTCGTGGCCGGTATCAAGGGCATTCCTGCTGAGCTGTTCGAGGCGGCAAGGATCGACGGCGCCGGAAGGCTCCGTACCGCCGTCTCCATTACCATCCCGCTCATCAGGGACAACATCCAGACCGCTTACATCTACATGGGTATCCTGGCGCTCGATGCGTTCGTTTACATGGCGGCACTGAACTCCGGCGGTGGTCCGGACAACTCAACGCTTGTGATGGCACAGCAGCTGTTCTTCACGGCTTTCAGCAAGGGCCAATTCGGCCTGGCCAGCGCCATGGGCGTTGTCCTGGCTGTGGCCACGCTGATCTTCTCCGGCCTGGTGTTTGTGATCAACCGGCTCACTGGCGGCGATAAGGACGTGAGCATCTAATGACAACAAAAGTCTCAACCCCTGAAATGAAGTCGCTGCATTTCCAGCCGCGCAAACCCGCCACTACGCCCGGCGACAAACTGGTGGGCGCTGTTTCCCACACTGCGCTGACCATTTGGTCACTCATCGTGATCCTGCCGTTGTTGTGGACGTTCATGTCGTCCTTCAAGACCTCCAGCGAGATCTTTGCCTCCCCGTTCGCCTTGCCTTCGGTGTGGCGGTTCGACAACTATGTGAAGGCCTGGAGTGAGGCCGGGATCGGGAGCTACTTCCTGAACTCGGTGATTGTGGTGGGTTCGGCACTGGTGATCGTTATGGTGCTCGGTGCAATGTGTGCCTACGTCCTGGCGAGGTACACGTTCCCGGGTAGCCGGGCGATCTATTACCTCATGCTGGCCGGCCTGACGTTCCCGATCTTCCTCGCCATGGTCCCGCTGTTCTTCGTGCTGAAGAACATCGGACTGCTGAACACCCTGCCAGGCCTGATCATCGTGTACGTGGGGTTCGCGCTGCCGTTCACAGTGTTCTTCCTGTTCTCCTTCTTCAAGTCCCTGCCGCACGAAATCACTGAAGCAGCAGCACTCGACGGTGCAGGGGAATGGCGGACGTTCTTCCAGGTCATGCTGCCGATGGCCAAGCCGGGCCTCGCCTCGGTTGCCATCTTCAACTTCCTGGGCCTGTGGAACCAATTCCTCATCCCGGTATCCATCAACGCTGCCGGGCCGCGCGTTCTTTCCCAGGGCCTCGCGGCCTTCGCTGGCCAGATGGGGTACGCCGTGGACTTCGGGGCACTCTTCGCGGCAGTCACTGTCACGGTGGTTCCGGTGCTGATCGTCTACGTCATCTTCCAGCGCCAGCTGCAGGGTTCCGTCTCGCAGGGCACCTCCAAGTAAAAGCAACGCGGGGTCACCTACGGCCCATCCCAAGGGGATTTATGGGCCGTAGGTGACCCCGCGTTGCTTTAAGAGGGGGTTAGAACCTCCAGGGGATCTCCGCGTGGCCGAAGTCGGAGAAGGAACCGAAGCGGCCTGCCTTGAACGCGAGCACCTCCCCGTCCCGGTCCCGGCACGTCGTGACCTGGCCGAAGAAGACCTGGTGATCTCCGACGTCGTACTGCTGCACAACGGCGCAATCCGCCTGGGCGAGGGCTCCCTTGATGACAGGAAGTCCATTCTCGGTCATGTCGAATTCGCCGTCGCCGAAACGGTCACCGCCTCGCACCGCAAAGCGCCGCGCCATCGACTCCTGCTTGGCGCCAAGGATCGACACGGCGAACTTGCCGCTCTCGATCAATGCCTCACCCGTCCGCGTTCCGAAGTTCAGCGAGATCATGAGGATGGGCGGTTCCAGGCTGATGGAGGTCAACGAGCTGATGGTCATCCCGTACAGCTCATCCTCGTGCTTGGTGGTGACCACGGCAACGCCGGTGAGGAAGCGGCCCATGGCGCGGCGCATTCCCATGGCGTCGGGAACGGTGAAAAGCGGTGCGAGGCTCATGTCAGTTGCTCCGCTCGGATGGTTCCGGATCCCTGTAGTACCGGACCTCGAACATCTTGGCCCCGGTTTCAGAAACCCACGGCCCGTGCTCCATACCCGGCGGACGGGTGGCCCAGTCGCCGGCTTGGAAGGTCTTGCCCAGGCGCTGGTCCACGAACGAGCCCTCGAAGATGAAGACCTCTTCCCAAAAATCGTGGGTCAGGACGCCGTTGGGCGAGGTGTCCGTGCCGGGCTCGAACTTGAGGATGCGCGTGACACTGTCATTGTCTGAATCCCGGGCAAGGATGGCCTCGGACAGGCCCTCAATGTGCGGGTTGCAGGGTGCGAAGTCCACCGATGAGGTGGGGGTGAACTCGAATTCGGGCTTTGCCATGGCTATTCTCCTTCCATGCCGCTGATGCTGCCGTCTACTGGGCCGTTGATGCTGTACGAACCAAGGTACTTGTCCAGCTCAGCAACCAGGGCGTCGTAGCCGTAGTTCCGGTAGGTGTAGGCTCCGCGGACCACGAACGGGGCGCCGGCGTAGAACATTTCGTACTGCTGGTGGCGGCCGGCGAATTCGGAGCCGATGATGTCCCAGGCCAACTTGAACAGCTTCACGCGCTCTTCGCTGGCAACACCGGGGGACTGCACGTAGCGTTCCATGTCCGGACGGGTCACACTGCTGGTCATGTCGGCAACGCTGGAGGGCAGCTGAAGCACGCCGCCACCCACCAGGTCACGAAGGATCGAAATCACCCGCGGGTATGTCTCGGATTGAAGACCCATGGCCCCGTATAGGGCGCTCTTCCCGGGAACCACCATGCCGGCGTCGTCAACCGTTGCTGTATATTCGGCCGCAAGAACCGCCGATTCAACGGACTGGACGATCGCGGCGAGCTCGCCAAGCTTCTCCTGGACTCCGGGGATCTTGTCCGTGCCGTTCACCTGGGTGACCTTGCGGGCAACAGAAGCAATGAACTTCAGTTTGGTGGAGAACCTGATCTGCGCCTGCCAGTTTCCCAGCGCGTGGGCACCGGTATCGAAGAACTGACGGCGGAGGGTATCGATGTTCCGGTTGATGAAAACGCGGTCCCAGGGGATGAGCACGTCATCGAAAACTACCAACGCGTCGGGCTCGTCGTAGTGGCTGGTCAGCGGGTAGTCGAAGTCGCTGGTGACTGCCGGCGCGAACGGACGGCGGCAGTACAGCTTCAACCCGTCGGTCGCCACGGGAACGGCGAAGCTGACGGCAAAGTCCACGTCATCCGGGCCAAGCGGCTTGATGCAGGTGACGAACACTTCGTCCGCGATCGCTGCGCCCGTGGCAAGCATCTGCGAACCGCGGACGATGATGCCTTCCTCGGTTTCACGCACGACGCCGACCTGCAGGTATTCGCCTTCCCAACCGGACGCCGTGGTTGCGCGGGAGACCTGCGGCGGAATGATCGCGTAGGAAAGGTACAGGTTTTCGGACAGGATCTTCTTGTAGTACCGCTCCATGTTGCCGGCGAAGTCGCGCTCGTCATTCTTGAACACGTCCGCGTGGGAACCGAAGGCGGCGAAGAAGGTGCCCACGTGGTCGGGGCTGCGGCCTACCCAGCCATGGGTGTGCTTGGCCCACTTTTCAATGGCGTGGCGCCGGAGGACGAGCTCTTCCTGGGTGCGCGGAGCAGCGAAGGTGCGGTTCGCGGGTCCATCAATCTCTTGCGAATGGAACTGCATGCCGTTGCTGGGATCGGCTGCGATGTCGAACAGCTCAGCCATGGTCTGGGCGACCTTCGCGAACGCCGGGTGTTCCAGGACGTTGCCAACTACCTCGCCATCGAGGATCACCGTCCGGCCATCGTTCAGGGACTTCAGGTATTGCTTTCCGGTTCTCATCGAAGTGAGCCTTTCTTGATTTTGTAGTTGTGTTCGATTCTCGTCCCATCGGGGAACGAGAGCTCTACTTTCCAGGAAGTTCCGTCAACGAAATTCCCCTTGAGGAGTGGCAGAGTGCCACCCAGGCACATGAAGTCGGCGTCACCGATTTCCGTCCGCGCCAGGAGCTTTTCGACGACGTCCGCCGGCTTGCGCAGGCCCGCCAACGAACCCTCTTGGTACAGTTCGCCGTCCACCCACGAGCGGGCTGTGCACTGGTCAAGGTCCAGGTCTTCAAGTGATTCGACTTCGATGACCTCGGTTGCGACGGGCTTGGGGCATGCTCTCTTGGAATCGCCAATATCCTGGGCCTCGATGTCCCTGTCCGTGTGGTCGGAACCGATGCCGAGGTAGAACTTGCCGTTGTGGCGAATATAAAGAGGCTCAATCTCGCCGGAGGTCAGGTTGTTGCTGGTGTCGTGTTCGCCTGATGTATCGAACAGTTGCGAGTCCATCCGGTAGAACATGGGCACTTCCGGCGGTGGAGCTACGCCAATCGCTGCCAGCTCATCGATGTGATGCTGCACGGCCTTGGGATCCCTGCCGGTATAGCCGGCCACTACTGCGTGGAAGTCCGAGACCGCGATGGTCTTGTCCGTGCCCACCACCCTGAAGGTGAGTGGGACTTGCCTTGTTGTTTCCATGTACGTCTCCTTGAATGCTGTCTAAATCGTGGCGGGTCAAACGGTCGGTTTCCTCAAACGGCAAGTGCGTCGTAGGTCGCGAGCCGATCGCCAATGACGGGGAATTCGGTGCGTACTGCGTTGACCTGGTCAGGATCGATGTCCACCATCAGCACCGATTCCCCGGCGCCGGCTTCGGCGAGTACGTTGCCGGCCGGGTCCACCACCCGGCTGTGTCCGCCAAGTTCCACGCCTTCCTGAGTGCCTGCGGCGTTGCAGGCAATGACGAAGATCTGGTGCTCCAGTGCCCGGGCAGTTGTGAGCAGCCGCCAGTGTTCGCGACGCGCTGCGGGCCAGGCTGCCGGGACGATGACGATTTCTGCGCCCCGGGTGCTCAGCTCCATCCACAATCCCGGGAACCGGAGGTCATAGCACGTGATCCCGGCCGTTGCTCCGAACGGCAACTCCACCACCGGTAGGGAGGATCCCGCCGTCAGGAGGCTGGCTTCCTTGGACTTGTAACCAAAGACGTGGATCTTCCGGTACGTGTGCAGGATTTTCCCGTCCGGTCCCAGAAGGATGGACGTGTTGCTGAGCCGTCCATCCTCGCCCGCCTCGATGATGCTCCCGACGTGAAGGTACACACCAAGCTCTGCCGCCACGCGTGAGCACATGGACACCGTGGGGCCACTGAGGGTCTCGGCGAGGGCCTCGTACTCATCGAAGTGGAAGTATCCGGCACTCCACAGCTCGGGGAGCACGATCAGCTCGGCACCCTCGATGCCGCGAAGAATCGCTTCAACGCGATCTATCCGCTGACCACGGGTTTCCGAATCCGGGCTGGCCACCTGGACGAGTGCGACTTTCATGGTTGTTTCCTTACTTTCAGTGGTGCCGAGATGGCACTTCGCGCCCGTGTTTGGGGCAAATATGGGTGTGAAGTGCCATCTCGCGGGTGCTTACTTTGCGGGTTCGTCCAGGTCGCTGAGCCGCAGGCCCTTGGTCTCCTTGGCGAACATGACCGAGACCATGGAGATCAGGCCCATCGCTGCGAGGTAGATGCCGATTGCGTAGCCGGTGCCGAAGGCGCTGTAGAGAGCCAGGGCGATGATGGGCGATAGCGAGCCGGCGATCAGCGAGGCGAGGTTGTACGCAACCGAGGTTCCGCTGTACCGGACATCCGTGGGGAAGAGCTCGGAGAAGAACGCACCGATCACGGAGCTGTAGGCGGCGAAGATCAACAGGCCACCAACGGCGGCGGCAATGATGCCCCACACCTGGCCGGTGTTCAGCAGGGCGAAGAACGCGAACGCCCAGATGACGGTGGCGATGGAAGCGCCGATCATGATGGGCTTCCGGCCCACCTTGTCCGCGTAGAGCGCCAGGATGGGAATAGCGACGACGGCGACGCCCTGGCCGATCATGACGGCGGTGAGGCCCGTCTGCCGTTGCAGGCCCATGATCTGGGTGACGTAGGTGATGATGAACAGCGAGTAGATGTAGAAACCGGCGTTCTCACCCATACGGCTGCCCGTTGCGATGAGCAGTTGGCGCCAGTTGCGACGGAACAGAATGGCCAGGGGCAATTTCCGTTCCTTGATGGCTTCTGCCTCGCGCTTCAGCTGTGCTTCCTTGAACAGCGGAGTCTCCTGAACGTAGAGACGCAGGACGAGGCCGATGATCACCAGGAGGGCGGACAGCCCGAAGGCGACGCGCCAGCCCCAGGCAAGGAATTCACTTTCGGGCATGGTCGCGGCGAGGATTGCCAGCACACCTGCGGCCATGAGGTTGCCCAGCGGCGGACCGATGTTGGGCCAGGATGCCCAGAACGCCCGCCGTGCACTGTCATTGCTGTGCTCCGAGACGAGGAGGACGGCCCCGCCCCATTCGCCACCCAGTGCGAATCCCTGGATCAGGCGCAGCAGCAAGAGCAGCAAAGGTGCTGCAATGCCGATGGCTGCATAGGAAGGGATGAATGCAATAAGCGTGGTGGCTACGCCCATGAGCATGAGGCTGGCCACCAGTGTGGCGCGACGGCCATGCTTATCGCCGAGGTGCCCCAGAACGATGGCGCCCAAAGGACGGGCAAGGAAGCCGGCGGCAAATGTTCCGAGGGCCAGCATGGTGCCCACAAGCGGGTCAGAGGTTGGGAAAAAGAGCTTGTTGAAAACCAATGCGGCAGCGGTGCCGTAGAGAAAGAAGTCGTACCACTCGACGGCCGTGCCGGCAAGGCTCGATGCAGCGACAACGGGCAGGCTGGAATGCTTCTGCTGCCTCAGTTCTGCTTTCTTCAAATCGGTCATGGTTGGGATCCTTTTGCGGTTGGGAGGCTTCGGTGAAGCGAGGCGATCCCAGGAAATTGAGGGGTTCCAAATGCGTGAGCGGAGTCACTGAACAACACTGTAGACTAGTTGTATACAACCCGTCTACATCTAACGAAGAAGTTTTTCGTGCGTGTCCGGGTCCGTCCTGAATGCAACTCGTATACTGGGCTTCGCGAGAAAGGCTCTTCATGATCCAGATGACTCCCACTGCTCAATCCCAGCCCGAAGTGGCCTATCAGTGGATGAAAAGCTATATCGCTGCCCTGCCGCGAGACGAGGAGACCTTCCTCAACGAGGCGGTCCTCGCCAAGTCCACCGGCACCTCGCGCACACCAGTCCGTGAGGCACTGCTGCGCCTCGAAGCCGAGGGTTTCGTCAAACGGATCCCACACAAAGGCGCTTACGTTCCGCCAATCTCGGACCCCGATGTCCGAGCCATCCTGCAGGCCCGCTCTGTGGTGGAGAAGTGGGCCGTCTCAGCACTGGACAGCATGCCGGATGGACAGATTGACGCGTTCCAGCGCATCATCGACCAGCAGCACGAAGCGAAGGACGACCCCGCTCGGTTCATCGAGTTGGACACCGAATTCCACACGCTCATGGTCCGTGCGGGAGGAAATCCAATCCTGGCCGATTTCTACGCTTCCCTTCGGCAGCGGCAACTCAGGATTGGTGTCCGTGCTGTCACGCAGGGGACAGACCGTGCGGGGGACGTGCTGCGCGAGCATCAGCTCATTGTCGATGCCCTTCGAAGCCGGAGCCTGGACGCTGCACACCAAGCGATCGACGCCCACTTGGATTCAACGCGGCTCGCGGTCATCGGCTACTAACCCGGGTTTGTGTACACCTAGTCTTCGCTGTACCTAATCTTCGCTGTACTTAATCTTCACTGTGCAGCTCGCGTTGCCTTGCGCTGAGCAGCTCAAGCTCGGGCCGGGCGGCAACGAACCGTTCAACGGCGTCGAGCACTTCCTTGAGGTGCGCCCGGTCAGGCGCCACCAGTGCCGCGCCGAG
Source organism: Paenarthrobacter sp. 2TAF44 (assembly GCF_052114885.1). Lineage (NCBI taxonomy): Bacteria > Bacillati > Actinomycetota > Actinomycetes > Micrococcales > Micrococcaceae > Paenarthrobacter > Paenarthrobacter sp. 2TAF44. The sequence goes on from NZ_JBFRFP010000024.1 coordinate 17,677, forward strand.
CAAGGTGCGGCGATATTGGTCCTGCATTCCGGTCTCGGCTGCGGACACCTCGAAGCGGCGTTTGAGTTCGGCAATGACGGGCCGCACGAGCGAGCGTTTCTCCTTCAGGCTATGGACATCGCCCAGGAGCACATCGAATTCAATCCAACCGATCCACATGGTTCATTATGAGCACGTCTCCGGCCCCCCAATCCTGAGCCAATCTTGAGGAAATGTCGCACCGGGGTTGATCCAGCACGGTCAGACTGGAACCACAGCAAGGCCAGAAGCAGCTAAGGGGGCGGGCGGCATGAGCAAGAACCATACCTGGCGCGCACTCGCGGGCGTAACCGCCGTCGCTGCTTCCATGATGGCCGGACCCGCCGCCGCACTTGCCGCTTTCTCTGACACCGGGAATGCCACCCCGCAGTACTCGGCCATGCGTCTCCTTGCCCCTGCGAGTGCCGACGTGATCATGACGTGTTCGGCGAATGGTGCCAAGGTTGCCGTTGATGTGAATTCGTTCTCGGAAGTTTCGGGCGCGAACTATCACGAGATCAAGCTGTACAACCCTTTGGGGACCCTGGAATTCACAGGCGACCTCAGCAAAAATGCCGGAAAGTCCTATAAATCGGGAATCCAAACCGTGGGCAACTGGACCTACGAGATCCGCGGGTATTACAAGGTTCCCGGCACGGCCAACATGTGGAGAGGCTCCGCTTTGACAGGAACCCTGACATGTTAGAAATTGGCGTGGGACCAATCGGCAGGAGCGAACAATGGTGCTCGACTCGTTTTCGGTGAGGATTGCCCTCGGAGTGGTCACGTTGACGCTCTTTGCGCTGTTCCTCGCCTCGTACCGCCGCACGAGGTCACCGTACGCGGGCTGGTGGAGTCTGGCCTTGCTGCAGTTCATGCTGGGAAACACGGCGTTCCTCCTGAACGGCACACCCGCGCAGCACTGGGCCAACCCTTTCGGCAACGTCCTGGTGGTGGCCGGAGCGTTCAGCGTTTGGGCCGGCGCCCGTACTCTGCGGGACCTTAAAGCGGCACCATGGCAGCTCGCCGTTGCTCCTGTCATCACGGCGGTCGCTTCCGTCCTGGAAAGTCCCGGCTCCAATGTGTGGTCCGGCGGCTTCGTGTACCTGGCCATGATGACCCTTGGCATCGCATTGGCGGCCCGTGACTTGTGGTTCATCAAGGCGACCCACTCGCAGGTGCACAAAGCCCTTTCCCTGGCTGCCGGACTCCTGGCGATCTACTACCTGGGCCGTTGGGTAGTTTACGCATTGGAAGGCCCCGGCGGCGCAACATTCCGGGCGTATTTTGGTCCCGCGCCTTCCGGCCTGGTGTCCTTGGTGCTGCTGGTGACGGTGTCCTTCAGCATGACCACCTTAAGCAGCGATCAACTGATCAAGGGACTGAAGGAACGGGCCACCAGGGACCATCTCACGGGTCTCCTCAACCGGGGAGCTTTCCTGGACCTGGCATCTACGGAACTCAAACGACTGCGGGCCGACGAGTCCGGTGCTGCAGTTGTCCTGGCTGATTTGGACCACTTCAAGCTGGTCAACGACGCCCACGGGCACCGCGCAGGGGACGTCGCTTTGAAGGCTTTCGCCGAAGCCTGCACGTCCTCGGTCAGGTCTACAGATCTCATTGGCAGGTACGGTGGGGAAGAATTTGTTCTCTTCCTGCCCGGAGCCACCCAGGAGCGTGCCCAAAGCATCGCGACCGAGATCAGCCGCCGCATGGCTTCCACTGAGGTTCCAGAGGGCGTCTCCTTCCCCACCATCAGTTACGGAGTTACGGCAAGCACCCACGCTGTCCCAGACCTCATTTCGATGATCGAGGTGGCGGACGCAGCCCTGTACAGCGCCAAAGCACAGGGAAGAAACCGGATTGTAGGAGCCGACCGCCTCCAGGCGGCCACTATCGCTGACGAGGCACGATCATGACCATCAATGCACTCACCACCCGCATCCAGATCCAGCACAACCAGGAACTGAATGCCTTCCGCCAGGACATCACCAGTGCCCCGTACCAGGCTGGAACACCGTCAGCCTTGAATGTGGCCCGGCGTTCCGTGCGCATGCAACCCGTCCAGTCCGTAGGTGATGACAGCGCAAACCTGACCATTGTGGCCGATGTCGAGGGCCTTGCATGGTTCACCGCCGATAAGGGACTCCTGGGCAGTTGCATTACGGTCTCCATCGCCGGGCATCGGCGGAACACCGGAACACGTGTACCCCTTCCCTTGGCTGAATGTGATGCGTGGATCGAAGCCATCCTGGGCGGGTCCTGGATTACCCACGTGTACCGCGCCGGGACTCTGATTGAAGGAGACGGCAGGCTCGATGTCGCCTCGTACCGCCTTTTCCTCGACGAACGCCGCAATCCTGTCGCCAAACCGAATGCGGTAGCGGACAATACCCTGCGGCGCATGGAAGCGTCGTGAGCGGGGCCCAGCCCAGCGGGACACCACCCAGCGCGACACAGCCCAGCCGAATCCAGCCCAGCCGCGCCTTTCCCTCTGACATTGACGCTCGGATCGGAAAACTGGAGCGGCATATCACTGCGTTGATGGAGGAGCTTCACCACGCACGCCACGAGCAGCGTCGGGAAGCCTTCGCAGATCCGCTCACCGGGCTCGGCAACCGTATGGCTTTGGTGGATGCCTTCATTGAAGCGCAGGAGGCTGCTGCGCGCGGCGCCCTCCCAGCCGCACTCCTCCTCCTCACCCTGGATGGCTTCAAGGGGCTCAAGAAGTCCGCCGGCTACGCGTCGGCGGACCAGATTCTGGTCATTGTCGGCATGCGGATCCGCTCGGCAGTGAGGGAGAACGACGTCGTTACCCGCCTGGGCGGCGACGAATTCGCCGTGCTGTTGCCCGCCACGCCGCAAAACCGGGCGGCCGCCGTCGGAAACCGTATCCTTGCGGCGCTGGAACCCAACATCGACCTCGGGAACAGCAGTGTCCGCTGTGGTGCCAGCATGGGCCTTCGGATTGCGGAGCCGCACCACAGCGTCGAGGACCTTCTCCAGGAGGCCGATATGGCGATGGAGGAGTCCAAGAGCGAGGGCCGGAACAAGCTCAAGTTGTTCGATCCCTCCACGCTTCATGCCCGGCAACTCCAGCGCCAGATCGTGGGGGAGCTGCGGGAAGCCATCCGCTCGGATCAGTTGGTCCTCTTCTACCAGCCGATCGTTGACCTGGCTACCGGCCGGATTGAGGGCAGCGAGGCCTTGGTCCGCTGGAACCACCCCGTGCGTGGACTCATCATGCCGGACCACTTCATTCCCGTCGCAGAGGCCACAGGCTTGATCGCCGAGCTGGGCCGCTGGGTCCTCCGGGCGGCCGTGGAGCAACTGCGCCAGTGGCGGGACAACCCCGTCACGGCACAACACGATTTCACGATGCGAATCAATGTCTCTGCTGCAGATCTGCAAAGCCTGGAGTTCGTGGACGACGTGCGGGACGCATTGGTCAAAACGGGACTGCCGCCGGAATCACTGGTTCTGGAACTCACGGAGAGTGCCATCATCCAGAACAACGAGCTGGACCGTTACACCTTGGCGAGCCTGCACCGCTTGGGCGTCGGGCTGGAGATCGACGACTTCGGCACGGGCTACTCGTCCATGGGCTACCTCCGAAAACTCCCCGTGGACTGTGTGAAAGTGGACCGGCAGTTCGTCCAGGAACTGAGCAAGGACAGTACGCAGCTGGGCTTCCTCGCCGCGATCCAACAGGTTATCCGCTCGTGTGGACTGAAGGGCATCTGGGAGGGAATCGAAACGGCGGAACAAGCCGAAGCGCTGCGGAGCATCGGGTGCACGAGTGGACAGGGCTATTACTTCGGCCGGCCTTTGCCCGGACCGGAATTCACGGAGCAACTGTCCCGGCAAGAGACTTGGCCCGCTTAAAACAGCAACGCGGGGTCACATACGGCCCATCCCGAGGGGATTTATGGGCTGTATGTGACCCCGCGTTGCTTTAAGCGGGGGAGGCTTAGCCGAAGTACTTCGGCAGGGTGGCCTCGTGTGCTTCGCGGAGTGCGTCCAGGGACAGTTCGTCCACGCCGTTGATCTCCAGCTTCGCACTGGCAGCATCAACAACGCCGATCCGGAGGTGGGCGAAGCCGCGGGCGGTGCACATGTCCTTGAAACGGACTTCTTCGGAGCGCGGCACCGAGACGATTGCCCGGGCCTGGGACTCGGAGAACAGTGCTGTGAACAGGTCCACGCCGTCGCGCTCCATGAGTTCCTCAAGGGCGATGCGGGCACCGACGCCGTAGCGCAGTGACGACTCAACCAATGCAGCTGCAAGGCCGCCTTCGGAGAGGTCGTGTGCTGCGTCAACCATGCCGTCACGGGAAGCGTTGATCAGGATTTCGCCCAATGCACGCTCGGCTGCGAGGTCAACCTTCGGCGGCAGGCCACCGAGGTGTCCGCGCAGGTTGGACCATTCCGAACCGTCCAGTTCTGCTGCGGTGGTGCCCAGCAGGTAGATGGCCTGGCCGTCCTCGCGCCAGCCCGACGGCGTGCGGCGGGCGACGTCGTCGAGCTTGCCCAGGACTGCCACCACAGGGGAGGGGTGGATCGGCGTGGTGCCGGTCTGGTTGTACAGGGAGACGTTGCCGCCCGTGACCGGGATGCCGAGTTCCATGCAAGCATCCGACAGGCCACGAATGGCTTCGGCCAGCTGCCACATGACGTCCGGGTCCTCGGGGGAACCGAAGTTCAGGCAGTCGCTGACGGCCATCGGAACAGCACCAGAGGTGGCCACATTGCGGTAGGCCTCGGCCAACGCGAGCTGTGCACCCTGGTACGGCTCGAGGTAGGTGTAACGGCCGTTGGCATCGGTAGCCAGGGCAACGCCCAGGCCGGTTTCCTCGTCAACGCGGACCACACCGGAGTCGTCCGGGAAGGCCATGGCCGTGTTGCCACCAACGTAGCGGTCGTACTGGTTGGTGATCCAGTCCTTGCTGCACATGTTCGGCGAAGCGACCAGTTCAGTAACGGCTGCGGCCAGTTCCGACGGAGCGGAAGGACGGTCGGCATCCTCAACGGAACCGGTGAAGGAGTTCGCCTGGACCGAGTCCTGCCATTCCGGGCGTGCAAACGGGCGGTCGTAGACCGGGCCGTCGTGCGCAACGGTGCGGGGATCGACGTCGACGATTACCTCGCCTTCCCAGGTGATGATGAGGCGACCGGTATCGGTGACTTCACCCAACCAGGAGTACTCCACGGCCCACTTGTCCATCACAGCTTCGAATGCTGCGATGTTCTCCGGGGTGACCACAGCCATCATGCGTTCCTGAGACTCGGACATGAGGATCTCGCCCGGGGTCAGCGTGGGGTCGCGCAGCAGAACAGAGGTCAGCTCGACCTCCATGCCGCCGTCGCCGTTGGAGGCGAGCTCGGACGTGGCGCAGGAAATACCAGCAGCGCCGAGGTCCTGGATACCTTCAACCAGCGAGCCCTTGAAGAGCTCGAGGCAGCACTCGATGAGGACCTTCTCAGCGAAGGGGTCTCCCACCTGGACGGCGGGGCGCTTGGAGGGCTTGGTGTCGTCGAAGGACTCCGAGGCCAGCACCGAAGCGCCGCCAATGCCGTCGCCACCGGTACGCGCACCGAACAGGACAACCTTGTTGCCCTTGCCGGATGCGTTGGCCAGGCGGATGTCCTCGTGGCGCATGACGCCTACGGCCAGTGCGTTCACCAGTGGGTTGCCCTGGTAAACGGAGTCGAAGACCATTTCGCCGCCGATGTTCGGCAGGCCGAGGCAGTTGCCGTATCCACCGATTCCGGCCACGGCACCGTGCATGACGCGGGCGGTGTCCGGGTGGTCGATCGCGCCGAAGCGCAGCGGGTCCATGACGGCAACCGGGCGCGCGCCCATGGAGATGATGTCGCGGACGATGCCGCCGATGCCGGTAGCGGCACCCTGGTAAGGCTCAACGAACGACGGCGAGTTGTGGGACTCGATCTTGAACGTCACGGCCCAGCCGTCGCCAAGGTTGGTGACGCCGGCGTTCTCGCCGATGCCCACCAGCATGTCCTTCTTCATTTCCTCGGTGACCTTCTCGCCGAACTGGCGGAGGTGGTTTTTGGAGGACTTGTAGGAGCAGTGCTCGCTCCACATGACGGAGTACATGGCCAGCTCGGCGCCGGTGGGACGGCGGCCAAGGACCTTGACGATTTCGTCGAACTCGTTCTGCTTCAGGCCCAGCTCGGCCCACGGGAGTTCCGTGTCCGGGGTCTTGGCAGCGTGCTCAACAGTATCGATGTTGAACTTCTTAGTGGTTTCCGTGGTCACTTGTCGCCTCCCACAATCTTGTTCAAAACGGAGGTGAAGAAACCGAGGCCGTCGGTGTCGGAGCCGCCGATTCCATCGAGGGATTCAGGTCCGAAACCGACCTCAACCGCGTGCTCGGGGTGGGGCATGAGGCCCACAACGTTGCCAGCCGCATTGGAGATGCCGGCGATGTCGCGGCGGGAGCCGTTCGGGTTGAAGCCCACGTAGCGGAACACCACGCGGCCCTCAGCCTCAAGGGCGTCCAGGGTTTTCTCGTCAGCGATGTACTGGCCGTCCTGGTTCTTCAGCGGCACAGTGATTTCCTGGCCGTTCTGGTAGTCCAAGGTCCAGGCAGTGTTGGCGTTTTCCACGCGCAGGACCTGGTCCCGGCAGATGAACTTCAGGTGGTCGTTCTTGATCATGGAACCGGGCAGCAGGTGCGACTCGGTCAGGATCTGGAAGCCATTGCAAATACCCAGGACGGGTAGCTTTGCCTCGGAGTTGGCAGCATCGATGATCTTGGTCATCAGCGGCGCAAAGCGCGAAATGGCGCCGGCGCGCAGGTAGTCACCGTAGGAGAAACCACCGGGGATGATGACCGCGTCTACATCGCCCAGTTCGGTGTCTGCATGCCAGAGCGGAACCGCTGTGGCGCCTGCAAGCCGCACCGCTCGGGCGGCGTCGCGGTCGTCAAGGGTGCCGGGGAAGGTGACGACGCCGATCTTGGCACCGGCCAAGCGGGGCTCAGCGGCGACGGCCACGGCCTCGCCAATCAGGGGGATCGATGTCATATCAGGCCTCGACGACCTCGACGTTGACAACATCCTCGATCACCGGGTTCGACAGGAGGGTCTCAGCGGCCTCACGGGCCTGGGCCAGGATAGCGTCGGTCACCTCGCCGTCAACCGTCAGTTCGAAACGCTTGCCCTGACGGACTGCGCTGAAGCTGTTGAAGCCGAGGCGGGGCAATGCACCCACGATGGCTTTCCCCTGGGGGTCCAGAATCTCGGGCTTGGGCATGACGTCAACGACGATCCGGGGCATCCGGTAACTCCTGTGCGTGAGTTGGGTGAACCTTAAATAAGGCTGCCGCGGAGGTTGCCGTCTCACGCCGTTCAACTGGGTTTCTACAGCGTGGGGGCGCTCCGCGAGCTTGCACACCTATCTTACCGGGACCGGAGCGCATACCCTATTCAGCCGGATTCCGCGAGGACCCCCCGCCGATCCCCACCAAATTCGGGGTAATGAAAGCCCGACGGCGGCACTCGCCGGGCGTGGCGCCCGTCACTAGGATTGTGGCATGGCGGAGAAACCGAGGTCGATGGTGCTGGGCGTCGTAGCCGCAGCTGTTTTTGCTGGTCTGGGACGAATGGTCATCCAGAAAATCAAGGCTGACAGGGTGGCAAGGGAGCATCACGTGACAGCCCCGTTGGATAAGGAAACGCGCGCGAAGATCAGTGATGCCCTCCGGACTCCGGGCAAATAGCTGCCTATTAGCGTACGTACAAATGCGCTATTCCTTCGGGTTAAATCCGGCTGTGGCGGCGTAGTTTAGGGACTACGCGCGGGGTCCAGGCCCTGCGTTAAGTCTGGATCCAACCAGGAGGAACAATGACCGAACACATTGCCGAAGTATCCGCCTGTAGCGTCGGCAGCTGCGGCTTCAACCACGACGGATGCACTGCTTTTGGAATCACTATTGGTGGAACCCAGGACCACGCGTCCTGCGCCACGTTCATCGACACCAACGCCATGGGTGGCCTCCCCAAGGTCCTTGCCCACGTCGGTGCTTGCCAACGGTCCGAATGCGTTCACAACAACAACCTCATGTGCGAGGCCCACGACGTCAAGGTCGGCCCTGGCCGCGAGGCTGCGGACTGCTTGACGTACGAGCACGCCTGACTTTTGTCTTTCACGAAAGTGGGTCCGTCCTTCCGGACGGGCCCACTTTTTGTCATTTTCCGGCTCGCGCCGCTTGGCTTCGAGCTAGCCGGAAACCTGGTTGGTCAATGCCCGGCCGTCCCGGAGTGCTGAAAGGTTGGCAAGGACGAGCTTGGCTGAACCCTTGGGGCGATTGCCCGCCACGTGCGGGGTGATGATGACATTTGGTGCCGACCAGAGTTTGGAGTCTGCCGGCAGGGGCTCTTCCTTGGTGACATCCAAGGCTGCGGCGCGCAGGCGACCCTCGTCCAAGGCGGCAACCAAGGCGTCTTCATCAACGGTTGCCCCACGGCCAACGTTGACGAAAATTGCGGTCTCTGGAAGCGCACGCAAGAGCTCGTCATTAAGGGCGTCAGTGGTCTCGGGGGTGGCGGGCAGTATCGAAATCAGCACATCCGTGGTTCGCAGTACTTCGGGAAGTTCCTCGGCCGCAGCGACAGGAAAGCCATAGCGCTCCCCACGTGAGCTGGCTACGCCGGTGACACTTGCGCCCAGTGCGGCGAGCATGGGAGCGAGTCGTCCCGCAATGGAACCGAACCCCCAAATGGTGACGTTCGCGCCGTCGAGCGTGTAGAGCTGTTCGGTTTCCACGCTGGCCTGAGCTGCGTTGTAGGCGTGGTCCCATGTCTTGGACTTTTGGGCTTCGAACAGAAGGTCCAGCCTCCGCACGGCGGCGAGCGTGAGAGCCAAGGCGTGCTCGGCCACTGGACCGTCGTGAAGTGAGCGACCAGAGGCGATGGCCACATTGGCCGCAAATCCCGCTGCCAGCACCGAATCCGGTCCGGCTGCCAGGGTCTGTACCAGTTTGAGCTGGCTCATCTTTCGGGCGGCATCGGCCAGATTCTCTGAGGTGTTCTGCCAGACCACCAGGACTTGCGCATCAACGTGCTCGTCAGGAACGGGCTGATCCGCCTGGTAAACGAACACGTCCTCACCTGACTCGGAGAGGTCCAGGGTGATGGTGTGGGGGACGAGGATTTTCACTGCAACTCCATCGTTGAAAGGTTTAGCGCTGTGTAAAAGAAAATATCCCGTGCTCCGCTTGTTTCGCCGTCATGTGACGCGAATTTGGTGTGGAGACAAGACAAATTCACTGAAATGTGCTGTATGTCATATTTTGCTCTCAGTCTGTACTCTGTGACTCGACTGGTTGCGCATTTTTGACAAGAACTGTCACGAACGCAGCCATTCACATGTTGACAGGCCTTGGCGATGGAGCCCGGGCCTCACTCAGTGAAAGGTGCTATCACTCGTGAAATCACAAGGAAAGAGCTTCGTCAGAAGCGGGGGGCTTCGAAAGGCAGCGGCTCTGGCCGTAGGCTTGCCGTTGCTGCTCTCTTCCGTGGCGATACCGGCCCAGGCAGCTCCCTCGCCGGAGACCGTGGCCGGAAATCAGGCGGGCGTGGCCAAGAAGAACCTTGACCCCAGCGCCTACAAGGACGGCCGCTACATGGTTGTCCTGGCAGAAAAGCCTACGGCCACCTACGACGGCGGTACGTCGGGACTTGCGCCCACCAAGCCGGAAGAGGGCAAGAAGCTCGACTCCGGCAGCGCCGAAGTAAAGAAATACCAGGAACACCTGCAACGGTCGCAGCAGGACGTTGCCCAGCAGGAAAAAGTCACCATTGAACGTGACTTCACCACCGCCATCAACGGCTTCAGTGCCAAGCTGACGGCAGAGCAGGCCATTAACCTTGCCAAGGACCCCAAGGTCCTGATGGTCGCGCCGGACACACAGTATGCACCGGACTACTCCACCACTGATTTCCTGAAACTCACCGGCCCCAACGGCACCTGGGCAACGCAATATGGAGGCCAGGAGAACGCCGGCAAGGGCACCGTGGTTGGTGTCATCGACACCGGATACACACCCTCCAATCCCTTTTTCGCGGGCGAGCCCGTCGGCCCGCTGGTCGGAGACCCGCAGGTAGGCGTCCCTTACCGGACCGCTGACGGCAAGATTGCCATGCTGAAGGCAGACGGCGATACCTTCATCGGCGAATGCCAGCCCGGCACGGACACCGGCGCCAGCTACGACGGCAGCGCCTGCAACTCCAAGGTCCTCAGCACCCACTACTTCGCGGATGGCTTCCTGGGAAGTGTTCCCCCGGAAAACCGTGCCCCTCAGGAAGTCATCTCGCCCGTTGACGTGGACAGCCACGGCACCCACACCGCAAGCACTGCCGCGGGCAACGGCAACGTCGACGGCGTAGTGGACGGACGCAGCTTCGGCATCACCAGCGGTATCGCTCCTGCTGCCAAGCTCTCCATCTACAAGGTCTGCTGGGAAGACACAGATCCCACGACGGGCGGCTGTTACGGCTCCGCTTCGGTGGACGCCATTGAACAGGCCATCCTGGACGGCGTGGATGTGCTGAACTACTCCATCTCCGGTTCCACCACATCCACTACCGATCCCGTATCACTGGCTTTCCTTTCCGCTGCATCGGCCGGGATCTTCGTAGCAACCTCCGCCGGAAACTCCGGACCAACCGCCAGCACAGTGAACCACGGAGCGCCCTGGTTGACCACTGTGGCTGCGACCTCTTTCTCGCAGGAATTGCAGGGGACCGTTGAATTCTCCGATGGCAGCAAATTCCGCGGAGCGAGCATCATGAACCACGAGGTGAGCGGGGCCGGCGTCGTGCTTTCCACCAACGCTGCAAGCGGTGAAGGCAACGCAGCGCTGTGTGCTCCCGGCTCGCTGGATCCGGCCAAGGTTTCCGGCAAGGTTGTTGTCTGTGACCGTGGCGTGGTTGACCGCACCGCGAAGAGCGCGGAGGTCCTTCGAGGCGGTGGCGTCGGAATGATCCTGGTAAACCTGACGGAATCATCGCTGGACACGGACAAGCATGCTGTTCCCACTGTCCACGTGAACCCTCCTGCCACGCAGGCCATCAAGGACAAGGTGACGGCCAACCCCACCATCACGGTGTCCCTGGTGAACCACGACACCACGGGCCTGCCCGCCGAGGCGCAGCCGCAGATCGCCGGCTTCTCTTCCCGCGGGCCGTTGCTGGCAACGGATTCAGACCTGCTCAAGCCTGACGTATCAGCACCCGGCGTCGCTATCCTGGCAGGCGTTTCGCCCATCGGAACCGGTGGTGACAACTTTGGTTTCCTGTCCGGAACGTCCATGGCTTCCCCTCACGTGGCCGGTTTCGGCGCCTTGATCCTGGCCAAGAATCCGAAGTGGTCCCCGGCAACCGTGAAGTCGGCCATGATGACCACTGCCGGTCCGGTGAAATTGGCCAACGGGGCGGTCAACAAGGATGTCTTCGCCACCGGCGCAGGACAGGTTGATCCCGCAAAGGTCCTCAGCCCCGGCTTGGTCTACGACGCCACCACGGAGGACTACCTCAAATTTGTTCAGGGTACCGGGATGGACCTCGGCATCGAGGGACTGGGCACAACGCAGCCGCGGGACATGAACGTCCCCTCGTTTGCGCTGGGCAACCTGGCCGGCAAGATCGAGGTCACGCGGACAGTTACCGCGTTGACGCCGGGTCTGTATCGCGCCTCCGTCAACGTTCCCGGCGTCAACGTCAAGGTCACCCCGTCCGTTCTGAACTTTGGCGCTGCGGGTGAGAAGAAGACGTTCAAGGTGCAGTTCGAAAACAATAATGCAGCCTTGGGTAAGTTCGCCATGGGATCACTGAGCTGGCAGGGCGCAAACAAGACCGTCACCTCTCCCATCGCCGTCCGTCCGCAGTCTGTTATTGCTGATAAGGCCATGGCCTTCACGGGAACTGGCCCCAACGGCTCAGCAGCCATCAACATCGTCTCCGGCACCAACGCACCGGTGGGAGTCACGGTTGATGGCCTGTCCAAGGCGGATTCTTCAGAAGTTGAACTGGTCCCGGGTCCCTTTACCGGTGAGACCGACGCCTCGAACTTCGTCAAGAAGGTGACGGTGGGGGAGAACAGCGCCTTGGCCAAGTTCTCGGTCATATCCTCCGACGAAGCCGCGGACTTCGACATGCTCGTCCTGACTCCCACCGGGCAGCAGCTCCCGTCCGCGACGGCCTCGGCCAGCGAATCCGTCACGGTGCCCAATCCCGAGCCGGGCGACTACTACGTTTTCGCCAACCTTTACGCGAGCCCCAACAACCAGCCCACCAAGGCAACAGTTGATGCAGCGGTCCTGGGGGCCAACGAGGGCAACGCCGCCGTGACGCCCAACCCGATCCGCCTCGCCAACGGCAAGGCCGGGACCATCTCGCTGAACTGGACCAACCTGACGCCAGGCTCCTACATCGGACGCCTGACATTCGAGGGCACCAGCGAACCCAGCTTCGTCACGGTAGTGGTGACTGCTGGCGGCGCCGCGGTTGTTCCGGACAACGAAAACCCGAAGAAGGGCGCAACCAAGCAGAACAAGATCCGAGGAGACGAGCCAACGGAAAGCAACAACGCAAGCTAGCTCGTTCGCGAAATTTGTACAGCTGACGCCCTGAGGAGGCTCTCTCCTGAGGGCGTCAGCTGCACCCGGACTCAGATGGCGCCGATGGATCCTCCCGCGCCGCCCAGGAGTGGTGCCATGGCACGCCAGCGTGCGATCTCGCAGCCATCTGTACGGCTGAGCTTGCTATGGACCTTCCGCCCACGGAACCAACCCGTCACAAGGGCCACCTGCGGGCCCCCGTACTGTTGCGTGCAGATCCGGTCCGGACGCGGAACCGGGAAGAATACTTCCTCGCCAAACTGCTCGACGGCGGCAAGGGCCGCGGTCGCGTCCGGAAGGTTCGAGTCGATCGAATCCGGCTCCGGAGACAGAATGCCCTTTGCGGACCGCAGGTAGAACTCAGTGGGCGCGGCGCCAGGTGCCTCTGTCAGCGTGACGGTGAGGTCGACGTCGTACTCGCTGTTGTCGGGAGAAGCCATGGTTACCTTTCGCTGATGGCGGCGGGTGCTCGCGGCGGCGGATGCTTATGTCAGGAGTCCCGGGGGACGATCAGACTCCTTTAAAGAAGCGGTTCGATTGCCTGAAGCACGCGGGTCCGCAGCGCCTGGGATTCGGCCGCAAAAGCCCGCTGGTACTCAACGTACTCGGCCTTGCCCTGCGGTGTCTCGATCCTGATGGGCGGGTAGCCCCATTCTTCGAGGTCGTAAGGGGAAGCCTGCATGTCCATGGTCCGGATCCGCCACGACAGTTCGAAGCAGTCCATCACCAACTCGCTGGGCAGCGCCGGAGTCAGTTTGTATGCCCACTTGTACAGGTCCATGTTGGCGTGCAGGCAACCCGGTTGTTCCATGGTGCGCTGGTTCTCACGGGTGGGCGTGAGCTCGTTCAGCGGTACGGCGTCCGGCGTGTAGAAGCGGAAGGCATCGAAGTGGGAACAGCGGATACGGTTCTGCTCCACCACGGTGTCAGTCCCGTCCCCGCCAAGCCGCAGTTTCAAGTACTCATGCCGCAATTCGAATTTCTCCTGCCGGTACACCATGGCCCACTCGTGGAGGCCGAAGCAGCCGAACTGGGCCGGGCGCTTCGCCGTGCCGTTGAGGAGGATGCCGGCGAAACTGACGGCTTCGGCGCGTTGGGCCATGAAACTGTCGCGATCAAAGATGACGGCGGGCGTACCTGGCAGCAGTCCGACGGCGGCGAGGTCGCCGTCGTCGAGCATGCGGTAGAACTTCCAGTTGGCGCGCTCAAGGGCACGCCCGCCACTTAGCACCACGCCATCGCCGGGATGCCAGCGCAGCAATTGGCCAGGCTTCTGGGTGTAGTAGGTGAAGAGGAAGTCCTCCACGGGATGTTTCTTTCCTGCCGAGCGGCGGGCCAAATAGGGGTCGGCGTACCGGGCGACGCGTGCATGATGGGCGGCCTCCATCCCGAGCCATTGCTCTTGGGGGAGGTGCTGCGGCCTAAGCTGCTCCACCACTGGAACCGATGATGGCGCTGGCCGCGTCCCACAAGGCAATTTGGCAACCGTCGGTGCGGCTGAAGGAAGCGGAAACTTCCATGCCGTCAACGGCGCCGGTTACCTTGGCTGTTTGCGGACCGCCAAACTGTTGGGTGCACGCTTGGTCGCTCTTGATGGGCGCCGGGCTTAGCAGCGAAGGATTGTTCTTCAGTGCCGTGCAGGCCGCGTTCGCGGTGGGGTGTTTGCTTTCATCTGCCGGGGCGCCGTTAATGCAGACCAGCGTGTAGTTCTGCGGTGCTGCGCTGGCGGACTCCAGAACCGTGATGGAGAGTTCAGCGTTTCCCTGTCCTGGCGTGGGCTTTGCTCCCGGGAGGCTGGGGTCCGGTGCTGTGTCTTCCGGGCCGAGGGTTGTGGGCACCTGGGTGGGCGTTGGCTTGGATGGCGTGGGGCTGTCACTTGGACTGACGGACGACGCCGGCGCTGAGGCAGCGCTGCTTGACCCACCCGGGGCGGGGGTGCCCGAGCAGCCGGCCAGGCCAGCGAGGGCCAGGACGGCTATGAGGGGCCGGACTCCTATGAGGGGCCGGACGAGGCGCGAGCGCATGGAATCTCCTTGGGCTGCCATTTTATGCCGGTGCGGCAATGCTTTCGGGCTGGCTGATCCCTGCCCAGACCTCATCGAGGGACAGCCCGAGGACATCGGCTATCGCCGCGATGGTCTGGAATGCCGGGGTTGCCACACGTCCGGACTCAATCTTGCGGAGTGTCTCCGGTGAAACCTGGGCCTCGAGTGCGATCTCCAGCATGGAGCGCCCTCCGCGGGCGCGTCGCAACATGGCGCCGAGACGCTGTCCGCGCTCGACCTCTTCAGCTGTGAGTGGCAATCTGACCATGGCTCCAATTCTAATACCGGGATAATATGGCCGGGATAGTTATTGGTTGAATGGGAAGGCGCCGCATGATCGAGATTCTGAACCGCACCGAACTGCACCGGGCAAAGGAGGCTGGTGCCCTGGTTGCCGACATCCTTCAGGCAATGAAAGGCCGCAGCGCGGTGGGCGTTAACCTCCTGGAGATCGATCAGTGGGCCAAGGCCATGATCGCTGATGCCGGGGCCCAATCCTGCTACGTCGATTATTCGCCCTCCTTTGGGCGCGGTCCCTTTGGGCACTACGTCTGCACGTCCGTCAACGACGCGGTACTCCATGGACTGCCTCACGACTACACGCTTGCTGACGGCGACCTGGTGTCCTTGGACCTCGCAGTTTCCAAGAACGGGGTCGCGGCAGACTCTGCCATCAGCTTCATAGTGGGCGATTCAAAGCCCTCGGACAGCCTGGCAATGATCGACGCAACCGAGCGGGCCTTGAGCGCAGGGATAGCCGTGGCCGGACCCGGCGCCCGCATCGGCGATATCTCCCACGCCATCGGCTCGGTCCTCAGTGAAGCTGGCTATCCAATCAATACCCAGTTCGGCGGTCACGGCATCGGATCGACGATGCACCAGGATCCGCACATCGCCAACACCGGACGGCCGGGCCGTGGATACAAATTGCGCCCGGGACTGTTGCTGGCGCTGGAGCCTTGGGTTATGGCGGACACCGCCGAGCTCGTCACCGATGACGACGGGTGGACGCTGAGAAGCGCGACGGGTTGCCGTACCGCACACAGTGAGCACACGATCGCCATCACCGACGACGGGGCTGAGATTCTCACTCTGGTGCGATGAGCGTTGGCGCTCAGTGGCCGTTGCGTTCGGTTGTCGTCGGCTTGGTGGCCGTCCGCTAGTTTTCCGTCCGCTGGGTTGCTGCGATGAGGCCGGTCATAGCCTGGTGAAGTTCGGCTACTTCCTCGCGACTGAGCTGCAGGCGCTCCCGGATCGCACCAGGAACCGCCGTCGCCTGATCCCGAAGCGCGGCTCCCTTTTCCGTCAGCTTGACGGCAAGCGCGCGCTCGTTGCCGGGCACGCGCTCGCGGGTGATGAACTGTGCTTCCTCAAGTCGGCGCAGGAGTGGGGACAGGGTGGCGGGCTCGTGGAGGAGGCTGTCACTAATGTCCTTAAGTGTCCTGGGGCTCCGCTCCCAGAGTGCGAGCATCACAAGGTACTGCGGGTGGGTTAACCCGAGCTGTTCGAGGATGGGCTTGTAGATACCCACGACGCTCCTCGAGGCAACGGTCAGCGCGAAGCACAGCTGGCGTTCCAAAAGGAGGTCGTCAGTTTCGCTGGTCTGGCTTGTTTCAATGGTTTGGGTTGTCTCGCTGGTCTGGGTCATGGCTGCCTTCCCATCCAATTAGTTAGTGCACTAATTGTTAGCGTACTATGAACTTGTTGAACCGTCTAAAAGAGGAGTCGATCGGCGTGGCAAAGGAATCCTTTACCCAGAAGTTCATGCGCGCTACGGGAAAGCTGAGGGTCATCTTCGGCCCCGCACACAGCAGCTCCATTGATCACGAAATGACGGAGGACAACCGCAGGCTCCTGGCCCAACGCGAAGCGGAGACCCAGCAATGGGAAACCCTTCGTCGCCCCGATGGCAGCACGTATGTGGTGCCCCGTAATCCGGACGATAAGTCGCTGCGTTAGAGGCCGCTCGCTGCAAGGAGGGTGAGCCTGTCGGTAAACGCTGACGATTCGAGAACGTCCCGGTTGATCACGAAGTCCGGGACTCGGCCTGCGGCGACGTTGACGATGGCGCGGACGCAACTGCTGCCGTTTCCGAGGGACATCTCGTCCGTCCAAGAAAGGCAATGCGGCGAGAGCGTTACGTTTTCCATTCCCAGTAGTTCGTTGGCCACCGGCTCGTGTTCAAAGACGTCCAGCCCCGCGCCGGCGATAACTCCCTGTGAAAGTGCATGAATAAGGTCCTGTTCGTTGATGATGGGTCCGCGTGCCATGTTGATGACAACAGCGGTTGGCTTCATCTTCTCCAGGATGGTTGCGTTGATGATGTGATGGGTCTGCTCGGTCAGGACTGCCATGACGATCAGGGCGTCGCATCCCGCTGCCACGTCTTCGAGTTGCATCAGCTCCACGCCGAGTTCGCTGGCGCGTTCGGGAGGGCAGAAGGGGTCATGGCCCACGCATCGCACGTTGAACGGTTGGAGCAGGCGGATCAGCTCGCCGCCGGTGTTCCCGACGCCGAGGAAGCCAATGGTTTTTCCGGTCAGGCCGGTTCCCATGAAGCTTTCGCGCAGGTCCCAGGATTCTTCCCTGACCAGGCGGTCCTTCATGACGGTGTTGTGGAAGACCGACAGGAGCATGGATAGGGTGGCCGTTGCCACCGGGCCACGGGCGCCGTCGGGGGTTATGGTCGCGACTGTGCCGGCGCGGCTGCAGGCGGCTAGGTCAACCGCGTCGAATCCCACCCCGAAGCGCGCAAGTATGAGCGGGGGATTCGCGACGCCTTCGAAAGAGGCGGCCGTAACCGCGGGTGCAGCGTAGAGAATTGCGTCATAGCGCTCCAACTGTTCAGGTGTCAGTTCTTCGGCGCTGTCGGCCATGTATTCCCATTCCAGACCGGCCTCGTCAAGGCCGTCCAAGCCGATGTCGCCCCAGACGTTCTTGCCGCTGGGATCCAGGAAGTCGCGGGAGATGCCTACGGTGAATGTCATTAGAAAACCGCCAAAGGGTTAACGGGCGAGCCAGTGCCACGGGGAATGTTGAGTGGGGCGACCATGAACATGAAACGGTAGCGCTCCTCTTCGGCGCATGCCGTTCCGAGTTCTTCAAGGTCAAGATTGTCCAGGAGCGGCAGGCCCATGGCTGTAATCGCAAGGATGTGGATGGGGGAGTGGATCCCAGGTGTCGGTGAAGGGCGAACATCGGAGTCGCCGTCGCCGCCGAGAAGGACGATCCCCCGTTCGGCCAGCAGGGGCATGCAGTCAACGTGAAGCCCCGCACTCAGGTCCGATGAGTCCCAGATCCCTGCTTCGCGGGCGCGCCGGAAGTGACCGGTGCGGACCAGGACGGCGTTGCCCTCCTGAATGCTGATCCCGAGCCGCTCTTCTGCCGCCAGGATGTCCGCTGCATGTATGGCCGTTCCTGGTTCAAGCCAGGGAACGTCGAACAACACGGTAAAGTCCAGCAACACGCAAGGGGCAACAAGGGGGCCGAGGGCGCTGACCGAACCGAAATCCGCGCCCGTGGCCGTGACAACCTCTTTCGAAACCTGTCCGTCGTAGAGCAGGCCTTTGTAGGCGATATGGCTCAGCGCATCGAGGTGGCTGACGGCCTTGCCGTGGTAGTCGACGCCGATGAAGTCCTTATTGCAGGACGGTTCCGGCGCTTCACGCACTCCAAGGTCAGTCATATAGTGCAGCGCGGGGTTCGCATTGGACGGCCCGCTCGTGGTGTTCCACGGCAATGCGGTGGATACGACACGGCCGCTGCGGACCAACGAGGCGGCGTCAATGACTCCCTCAGCAGTTGCCTTCTGCCAAGCACCTGCGGATGGTTCAGCGTAAGTGCCCCAGGTCTTGACCTGCTCGAAGATCTGCTCGAACTGTTTCCCGGTCACTGTGGGGTCCGTGCCGGGCGGGGCTGGGTAGAGTGAGCTTGCCCTGGTGTGTTCAGCGCACACGGTGTACTCCTAGATTTTGGTGTCCCTGTTTCCGGCGTCGAGTGACAATTCGCGCAAAGCCTTGGCGTCAGGTTGAAGAAGCTGGCTCTGTGGGGTCCGGAGGGGTGACACAGCAATAGTAGGCCAATATACTGGTCAGGAGTCAATACCTTGATTGGGGAGGGTGGAAAATGACAACAGAGATCACCACGGCTGGGCAGAGTGCAGTGCCGGCGATCACTCGGGCGATGGCAATTCTTGATCTGATTGCGGCGGCGGGACAGGCGGGCTTGAGCGTGCCCGAAATTGCGAAATCGATGGACCTTGCCAAGTCCTCCACGGCAAACATCTGCGGTGCGCTTGAAGGCGAGGGCATGCTTCGTCGCTCGGACGGACGGTTCATTCTGGGCAGGAGGATCCTTTCCCTGGCCGGCGACTACCTCCGCTCGGCCGATCAGCTCTCGGAGTTTTATGCGTTGTGCCGGCGGTCCCCGTTGATTTCCCGGGAAGCGGCGCGGTTGGCTTTGCTTGACGGTACCGATGTCCTTTATTTGGCCCGTTATGAGGGAACCAATCCCATCAGGCTCACTGCGAACATTGGCGATCGCTTTCCAGCCCATGTAACGGCTACCGGAAAGGCCGTCCTCTCGACTCTTCCTGATGCCGTTGTGGAGGACCGGTACCGGGGAAAGACCTTTGTTCCCTTCACCGCCCGCTCCCTGTCCAGCGTTTCGGAGCTGCTTTCCGACCTTGAGAAATCGCGTCACCGCGGGTACTTCATGGATGACGAGGAGACCAACGTCGGCGTGGTGTGCTTCGCCGTTCCTGTGGTGGACATCCCTGGCGACCCCGCCCAGTTTGCAATCAGCGCCACACTGATCAAAGCCCGCGCTGATGAGCTCGACCACGCGGAAATTGTGCAGGAATTGCAGGTCATTGCCCGTGCTTTGGCCAACCCCCTTAGCGCGCACTCGCTTTAGGGCTCCGTGGGAGTCCTCCCGCTTGCATGTACTGGCAGCTCGTGCAGCTTGGGTGAAAAATCGGTCACGAAATGCTATTGACCAAAGGGTTGGCTATCAGACAAGATGTTGGTCAATAGGTCATTGGTGACCACCCAGAATTTTAGGCAGCACTGGGGCTGCAAGGAGCGACCATGGGACTCAACCCTCCCTCGAAAACGCTGATTCAGATTGACCAATTGTCAAAGCGGTTCGGCGTCAACGCGGCTCTGCAGGATGTAGACCTCACGCTTGAGGCCGGGAGTATCCACGCGCTGCTGGGCCAGAACGGCGCAGGCAAATCGACCATCATCAAGATTCTTTCCGGGCTGTACTCGCCCACCAGCGGACGGATCACCGTCAATGGCCATGCCTTGGGCACACCGGAAGCAGCGGCAAGCATGGCCTTCATCCACCAGGATCTTGGACTCGTTGATTCCATGACCATTGCCGAGAACATAGCGCTGGGTACGGGTTTTGGACGCATGGGAGGGCTTATCTCCTGGCACAAAGTCCGTGAAAGCGCTGCGGAAGCGCTGCAGACGGTGGCTTCGCACCTGGAGCCTGACCGGTACGTCTCTGAATTGTCCAGGGCCGATAAGTCCCTGGTTGCCATCGCCAGGGCCCTGGCGTCGAATGCGTCAGTCATCGTGCTCGACGAACCGACTGCAAGCCTCCCGGCGGCGGATTCCCGCAAGCTCTTTGACGTCCTGGAGAAGCTTCGGAGCAAGGGCCACGGTCTTTTGTATGTCAGCCACCGGCTCGATGAGGTCTTCGCCATTTCCGATACTGTCACGGTGCTGCGTGATGGGAGGCTGATTCACAGCGGCCCCATCTCGCAGAAGACTCCGCGGGAACTCGTCGTCGACATCGTGGGACATAAGCCCGTCAGTTACAGCTCCAAGAGCACGGTCCGGGATAACCCCGAGCGCCTGTCGGTCAGGGACCTGGCCACAGCGCAGAACCGGCCGGTATCCTTTTCGGTCCGTGCCGGGGAAGTGGTGGGCATGGTTGGCCTGACCGGGGCCGGACACATGGAAATCGGACGCGCGCTGGCAGGCGCATACCGTATTGATTCAGGCAGCATCACCTTGGATTCGCAGAGCTATCAGCCACGCACCGCCTCCGAGGCGGTCGCCTCCGGCGTGGGATTCGTGACCAGCAACAGGATGGATGAAGGCTGTGCCCCCGAGCTGACTCTGCGGGAGAATTTCCTCCCGAATCCAGGCGTGCACTCAAAGAATCCGTTCCTTTGGACCAACCCAAAAACAGAACGGCGGCTCGCGGAGGGACTGATTGAACGCTATGGCGTCCGGCCTGCCCTCCCTGAGGTGGCCATCGCGACGCTCTCGGGCGGAAACCAGCAGAAAATCATGATTGGCCGGTGGTTGAGCGCCAACCGAAAACTCCTCATTCTCGAAGAACCTACAGCAGGCGTGGACGTCGGGGCTAAGGCAGACATTTATCAGCTGCTGGAAGAATCCCTGGCCGCAGGCCTGGCAGTCCTGATGATCTCCACTGATTTCGAGGAAGTCGCCAGCGTCTGCCAGCGGGCCCTCGTCTTCGTCCAGGGAACTGTGACCACGGAACTTGCCGGCGCTGACCTGACTATTGCAAACCTCACTGCGGCGGCCTCGGGTGCTGCCCATACTTCGGAGTAGTAATCCTCATGAACCAAACTAAGAACAGCAGCCGGCAGGGCGTCGCCCATCTCTTGGGACCCTACGGCTTGGTGGTCATTCTCGTCCTGCTTTTCGCAGTCTTCGCATTGATCCTGCCCCAGACGTTCCTCTCAGGCCGAAACTTCAATGCCATCCTCAGCAATCAGGCAATCCCCGCGTTGCTGGCCCTCGGCGCCATGATCCCCATCGCGACAGGAAAATTCGACCTGTCCATCGGTTACGGGCTGGGACTCTCTCATGTAATCGTCCTCAAACTCATCGTTGATGGTGGGCTGCCATGGGGCCTTGCAGCGCTCGTAGCGATAGGTGTCATGGCATTGGTAGGCATCGTCAACGGACTGCTGGTGGAATTCGGCCAGATCGACTCGTTCGTGGCTACCCTCGGGACCGGGACGGTGCTTTATGCCATTACCGGTGCCATCACCAATGGCGCCCGCGTGGTGCCCGGTCCTGGTGGCCTGCCGATTTCTTTCAAGGACCTCTACGATTCCAAGATCGCGGGGGTGCCTATCGTCGCCGTCTACCTGCTGGTTGTTGCTGTCCTCTTGTGGATCCTGTTCGAACGCCTTCCACTGGGCCGTTACTTCTACGTCCTGGGATCCAATCCTCGGGCTGCTGCACTGATGGGGATCCCCACTAAGCGATATTCCATCTACGCTTTCACGTTTTCCGCGGTCGTCACCGGCTTCGCGGGCGTGCTGCTCGCTTCGCAGCAGCAGATCGGAAACCCCAGCGTCGGCATGGACTACCTGCTACCGGCTTTCGTAGGAGCCCTCTTGGGAGCTACCGCCATCAAACCCGGCCGGGCCAACGTCATTGGCACTCTCGTCGCGGTGATCACGCTGGCAATCGGACTCGCCGGCATCTCGCAGCTGGGAGCCCAGTTCTGGGTCACCCCGCTCTTCAACGGGGTCACCCTGCTCATTGCTGTCGGCCTGGCCGGGTACTCCGCCAGGCGCAAACTCCGGGCAGGCGCAGTCGCAGCGCCCCCGGCAACTCCCACACCAGGGGATGAAACACCTCCGCCCGCGGGACCTGCGACGTCCGCTGCATTGCCACCGGCCACCGCCCCCAGTTCCCTATAGCACTCCTATCTCTCTTCAGCATTTCGTCATCCCGCTCACCACAACGGAACCCTCCATACTGAAAGGCTCCACCATGAACCCTTCCACCCCCCGCCTGCTGCTCGTCACTGGCACCGTCCTCGCGCTTGGACTCACGGGCTGCACCAGCGGGTCCTCCGAATCAGCGGCCACGGCTGCCGCAACCGGGAACAGCGGGTGTGCCGACGTCGTTACCTCCGCCCAGAAAGCTGTCGACGGCGCCTCCAAGTCCGATGCGCCTTGGGACGGTCCCATGGCGGGCCCCAAGGCGGCTGCGGGCAAAACCATCGTGTATGTGGCCCAGTCCATGACCAACCCCGGCGTTGCCGGCGTGGCCAAAGGACTTCAGGAAGCCACGGCAGCGATCGGCTGGAACGTCAAAGTGATCGATGGACTGGGAACTCCGGCAGGGATTCAAAGCGCCTTCAGCCAGGCCCTGACAACCAAGCCTGACGGCATTGTCATCGGCGGCTTTGACCCTAAGACCACAGCCGCGCAGGTGGCAGAAGCCAACTCTTCCAAGATCCCGCTCGTCGCCTGGCAGGCACTCTCGACCCCTGGCCCAAGCACCGACCCGCTGCTCTTCAGCAACATCACCACCAAGGTCGAAGACGTCGCCAAAATCAGTGCCGACTACGTCATTGCAAAGTCCAACGGCAATGCCGGCGTCGTCATCTTTACAGACTCTTCCATCCCGTTCGCCGAAGGTAAATCCCAGATGATCAAGAAGGAATTGGAGACCTGTTCAGGGGTGAAGGTCCTCGAATACGACAATGTACCGCTCTCCGACGTCAGCGCCCGTATGCCTCAGGAAGTCTCCTCACTGCTCAGCAAGCACAACGAAGCCTGGACCTACTCAGTGGCCATCAACGACGTCTACTACGAGAACGCAGCCGCTGCACTGCGGGCCGGTGGCGTCAAAGCCGGCGGCGCACCCTTCAATGTGGGCGCTGGCGACGGTGATTCATCAGCCCTGCAGCGCATCAAGACAGACGACTACCAGACCGCCACGGTTCCATCGCCCCTGAAATCCGAAGGCTGGCAGCTCGTTGACGAACTCAACCGCGCTTTCGCCGGCGAACCTGCGAGCGGCTACGTCCCGCAGATCCACGTTTCGACCAAGGAAAACACCACGGCAACTGACGCTTGGGACCCCATGGGTTACCAGGATGCCTACCGCAAGATCTGGGGCAAGTAGCCCTCGAGGCTGCGCCATCCAAACCGGCTCTCGACCCAGAACCAAGGTTGATTTTGACACAAGATAACAATCCCCGGGTCTTCGATCCGCCTGGCAGCGGCCTACCTCGCAGCGTTGGGTTCGTCGGGCTCGGCCTGATGGGCTCGCGCATGGCAGCAAACCTGCTCCACGCCGGCTGGTCCGTCACAGGATGGAACCGGTCAGCGGCCGCTCTCGACGATCTCGTTCGTTGGGGCGGTGCGCGGGCCACGACGATTGCAGAACTACGGGACCAGCCGCTCATTATTTTCATGCTTCCCGATTTGCCCTTCATTGAGGAATCCGCCGCTGGTCTTCTGGCTGAATGGAGGCAAGAGCCGCCTCGACCCGGAACGTTGGTCGTAGTCATGAGCAGCGTCTCGCCAACTGCGGTTCTGCGGTTCGGCGCAACTGTCAGCGAGGCCAGCAATGGCAATGCGGTAGTCCTTGACGCCCCAGTCAGTGGCGGGACGGAAGGCGCCGAGCGTGGAACCCTGGCCATTATGGCCGGCGGTCCTGTTGAGCATTACGAACGGCTTCGTCCGGCGCTCGAGACCATGGGAACCACGGTGCGGCGTCTTGGGGAACTGGGGGCGGGCTCGCTCGCCAAGGCCTGTAACCAGCTGATCGTCGGGACCACGACGGCGGCACTCGCCGAGGCCGCGGAACTTGCCGAACGATCGGGCATGGATGTGGAGGCCCTCTTCGAGGTGTTGGCCGGGGGTTTGGCCGGCAGCCGGGTGTTGGAGTTTGTGGGTCCCCGGCTGGCCTCGAAGGACTACAGGCCGACCGGGCCAGCGAAGTTCATGCATAAGGATTTGGCCTTTGTCCTTCAGAGCGCGTCCAAGTCAGGAACAGACATGCCCATGGCATCGGCTGCCCGGAAACTCTACGCGGACCTCACTGATCAGGGTCTCGGCGACCTTGACTTGGCTGTCGTGAGACAAACGATCGCAAACCTCAGTGACCTCCACCTCACCGTACCGGCCATAGAGACCGCACCGACTATTGAGCAGGATTCTTTATGAGTGGATTGTTTGATCTGAGTGGGCGTGTGGCGTTGGTGACGGGTTCGAGCCGGGGGATTGGCAACGCCCTGGCCCGGGGCCTCGCCGACGCCGGAGCAACTGTAGTTCTCAACGGGATCACCACGGGACGGCTTGAAGCGGCCCATCAGGCTATGGCTGCTGACTATCCTGCGGGAAGGGTCCACAGCCGGGCGTTTGATGTGACGGATGCGGCTTCAGCCGCTGATGGCGTGGCGTGGATTGAGGCCAACGTTGGCCCGTTGGACATCCTGGTCAACAACGCAGGTATCCAGCACCGTGTTCCCATGCTTGAGTTGGATGTGAAGGACTGGGACAGGGTGATCAGCACGGATTTGACCAGCGCGTTCCTGGTGGGCCGGGAAGCGGCGCGGCATATGATTCCCCGGGGCCGGGGGAAGATCATCAATATCTGCTCGGTCCAGACGGACCTTGCCCGGCCGACGATTGCCCCGTATGTGGCGGCGAAGGGCGGGCTGCGTAACCTGACCCGGGCGATGACGGCTGAGTGGGCGGCGTCGGGGTTGCAGATCAACGGCATCGCCCCGGGGTACATCCATACGGAAATGACGCAGAACCTGGTCGATGATGAGGCGTTTAATTCCTGGATCCTGGGCCGGACACCTGCCCATCGGTGGGGGACGGTCGCTGACCTGGCCGGGCCTGTTGTGTGGCTGGCGTCCCAGGGGTCCAATTTCGTCAATGGCCAGACGATCTTCGTTGATGGCGGAATGACGGTGGTGGTCTGATGGGCATCACCCTCCCGGCCTCCGGCCCCGCGGTCGTCGCCCATGGCAAAGGTGACTTGCGGATCGAAGACATCCCGCTGAAGGCGCCGGCGCCGGATGAGTCGATCGTGGAGATCGCCTACGGCGGGATCTGCGGTTCAGACCTGCATTATTGGCTGCATGGTGCTGCCGGGGAGTCCATCCTGAAGGCCTCGATGGTCCTGGGCCATGAAATTGTCGGCGTCGTCATCGAGCAGGCAGCCGATGGCAGCGGCCCCGAACCTGGCACCCGTGTGGCCGTGCACCCCGCAACCCCCGCCCCGGGCGGGGCACGCTACCCCGAAGAGCGGCCCAACCTCTCCCCGGGCTGCACGTACCTGGGCAGCGCGGCACGCTACCCGCACACCGACGGCGCTTTCAGCCGCTACGCCACCCTTCCCTCGCGGATGCTCCGTGCCCTGCCGGAAACCCTGGATCTGCGGACCGCGGCGTTGGTGGAACCGGCCAGCGTGGCCTGGCATGCCGTCGCCCGGGCCGGTGACGTCGCGGGAAAGACTGCCATGGTGATCGGCAGCGGCCCGATCGGTGCCCTCGCTGTCGCTGTCCTCAAGCGCGCCGGCGCTGCCCGGATCGTCGCCGTAGATATGCATGACAAGCCCTTGGAGATCGCACGGGCCGTGGGTGCCGATGCCGTCTTGAAGGGCGACGACGCCGAGGCCATCGCGGCTGTGGAGGCCGACGTCGTTATCGAGTCCTCCGGCAGCCACCACGGCCTTGCCTCGGCCATCAAGGGAGCCACCCGCGGCGGGAAAGTAGTCATGGTGGGGCTGCTGCCCTCCGGGCCGCAGCCGGTCTTCATCTCCCTGGCCATTACCCGTGAGCTGGAACTGCTGGGATCCTTCCGGTTCAACAACGAAATCGATGACGTCATCGCAGCGTTGGCCGACGGATCCTTGTTCGTGGACCCCGTGATAACGCACGAGTTCGACCTCGCCCACGGCCTCGAGGCATTCAAAGTAGCCAGGAACTCAGCCGAGTCCGGCAAAGTCCTGCTGAACTTCAGTTCCAAGGGGAGCATATGAACGATCCTGAGCGCGGGATCGCCGTCATGGGTGTCTCCGGAAGCGGAAAAATACCCCACATTGCGGTTCCTTTGGAATCGCCGCTGACCGCCCCCGTGGAATCCGTTCTGGGCGCGTTGGCAGCCCTGGCCCGGCCCCTTCCGGCCCCAAACGCTCGCGCCTTTTCCGGCCCGCGGGCGTAAAATTGGCGTACTGGTACGGCATACGCCGTCCTACCGCTTTTTCTCTCTCCAGTTGAAAGGAGGTGGAAGAACATGGGACGCAAGTTGGAAACCTTTCAGCACGTGACCGAGCGGCTGCAGTCCGTCTTCGGACCGGCAACCCATGGGGATACGGATGCCCCTGTTGTGCATAAACACGACGACTTCGAAACGGCTTCCGAGGAAGACTTGAAGAATTTCGAGGTTGAGACCGATTCGGAGGGTCATCACTACGCTGTCCGGAGGAACGATTCAGGACCAACTTCAACCGACTACACCGTGTGATCGCCAGTAACCATGAGTAACTGTGACCGACAGTAACAACGGCACCCAAATACCGAAGGACCGGACCGCGAACTCCGGTCCTTCCTTATTCCGATCCAGCCTTGCCCTGCCACTGTTGAGCCACTTATAAGCATGCTTATTATATGAGTGCACGGACAAGTGATGAGCACGCATACGTTCTGGGAAATGAGGGGGCTGTCAATGAGCGCTCAAGATGATGCCGCAATGGCCCGGGGAGGCTCTGGACGGGCGGACCACACACAGCCAAGGGTGGCACCGGCCAGTTCCCGGCCCACGCGAACAGCAGCGATCTGGGTGGCTGTAGCTGTGGGCCTCGTGGTGCTGGTCCTGTTGATCGTCTTCTTCGTCCAGAACCAGGACATGGTCACCGTCCGGTTCTTTGGATTGGAAGGGGCCCTCGCCCTCGGCACCACGCTGTTCATCGCAGCCGTTGGAGGAGGCGTGCTGGTGGCGCTTGCCGGCGGTGCCCGGATTCTTCAACTCAGGGTCAGCAACCATCGGCGCCAGAAGATGATCGGCGGACAGGGAGGCGGGCTATGACGGACACTCCGCTGGAGGACGACAAGTCGCCGGGCCGGCCAGCTCCAGAGGATGGCAGCGAGGCCGCCGGCCTCCTCGGGGACGCTCTTTCCCCGGTGGTCGCACCTGAATACACCGACGAGGAGCGACTGTCGGAGCCAGATAAGTCCGAGCCCGATAAGTCCCAGCCCGACAAGGACGGCACAGAGGAAGCGGGCGACAAGTAGTTAATTGCGGAAGGACCGGAGCATCGCGCTCCGGTCCTTCCGCAATTAATCCCGACGGCGGCACTCCCTGACGATTCATGTTCCGCCGGGGTGGTGGTCGTCTTTAGCCTTCGCAGTCAGTGCAGTAGGCGACGCCATCCTTTTCGCGGGCAATCTGCGAACGGTGGCGGACCAGGAAGCATGAGTTACAAGTGAACTCGTCGTTTGCCTGGGGGATGACCTGGATGATGAGTTCTTCAGCGACGATTTCGCCGCCGGGACCGTTGGCGTCCAGGCCGTCAGTTTCGTCGAGTTCAAGAACGACGCTCTTCGCCGTGGGGGCGCTGGCGGACTGGAGCGCCTGGAGGGACTGCTCCTGGTTCTCTTTTACATCGGTACGGAGTTCGTCGTAGTCGGCTGCCACTTTTTGATGCCTCTTCGTGTTAGGGGGTTACCGGGTATGCAACGTACAGCATGCCATGAAAATTCCATACCATACCCCAGATTCGGCGCTTGTGGCGAAAACCACGTCCGTGGCGGCCCAAAAAAGGCCGCCACGCCGCGCCAATTGCCCTCTATTATTACCGCACCTCAATGTCCAGAGTCTGGAAGGTGTCCGCAACATGGCGACCCACCAGCAGCCGGAAGCCTCCACGCTCAAACTGCCAGCCGCCGTCGTAATGCGCAAAAGCCTTTGCCGGAATGCGGACTTCAACGCTGTCAGTCCCCGCTGGAGCAAGGTGCGTTCCCGCGTAGCCTGCCAGCCAACGGACCGGACGTTCCACAGCGGAATCGGTGCGCTCAAGGTAGACCTGAACCACTTCACGTCCCGTACGCGTGCCGGTGTTCTTCACCGGGACGTGCACAACCACGTCCTTGCCGGCCTGAACCGACTGTGGCGCGTGTGCGCTGCCGAATTCGAAAGTCGTATACCCGAGTCCGAAGCCGAAAGGCAGCGCCGGAGCACGGCCGCCGGTGCCCTGCTGCTTGAGCCACGCCCGGTAGCCCACATGAATTCCCTCGGAGTAGACCACTTTGCCGTCCACGGGAGTGGTGTTCAGGACCGGGACATCTTCAAGGGCTGCCGGCCACGTTGTAGGGAGCCGACCGCCAGGTTCCTCGGCGCCAAGCAGGATGTCTGCAATCGCGCTGCCGAACTCCTGTCCACCGAACCAGCCCAGCAGCACGGCATTTACCTTCCCAAGCCACGGCATCACCACAGGTGAACCGGAGTTCACAACCACCACCGTGCGTGGGTTGACTGCGGCGACAGCCTCAACGAGTTCGTTCTGGAACCCGGGGAGGTCCAGGTCCTTACGGTCAAAGCCCTCGGATTCGATGGCTGCATTGGTTCCGACCACCACCACAGCTACATCGGAAGCACGGGCGGCTTCCACCGCGGCGTCGATCTCCGCCTGGGGATCTGCCACTACCGTTTCTTCTCCCAGCAGGATTGCCGTGAACGGGATGATCTGTTCCTTGGGCAGGCGGTATTCGGCTTCGATTCGCACGCTCTGGCCGGCCGCGGCCTCGATTGCGTGAACAGTCTTGGGCGGATCGAAGAGTGCAGCACCCAGGACGTCGGTGTCGTCCTGGATCTCGTCGTTGAAGACTTCGGCTCCATCCAATGAGAGACGGATGTGCCCCACTGTGCCCACTCCGAGGTGGTGGACATCTGCCGAATCGGCTGTCCAATCGGTTTCCATCCGAATGATGGCAGCGCCTTCCGGGATGCCGATTCCGAACCAGATCAAATGTGAGGCGAGGCGGTCTTCGCCCGAAATCTCTGTGCCGTCCTCCGCGAGGAACGTCACGCGGATCCCCGGGACGTTGGAGACCGGATTGCGCAGGGAATTCCGGGGGAATGCCTGAAGGCCCTCGGCCACCTTGGCGCCGCGCGCGTAGGTGACACGGACGCCGTCGGGCAGTGCATTACGCAGGCCCTCCAGTGGCGAGACGGTGTACTTGGGCATCACCGTGGCGCTTCCGCCGCCTTGCGTCCGGGCCTCTGCCGCATTGTGGCCAATCACCGCTACGCTGTTCAGCGTGGTGGCGTCCAGGGGCAGGATGCCGCCTTCGTTGCGGACCAGCACGGCGCCGCGGACGGCAACTTCACGCGCGACGGCGGCCCCGTCCAGTTTCGCGGGGAGCCCGGTGACCGCGGGCTCGAAGCCTTCGAGGGAGCCGACGCGGGCAGCGAGTCGCAGGATACGGGTGACCTTTTCCAAGATGGCCTCCCGGCTGACTCGGCCATCCTTGACGGCGGCCAGAAGCTTGGGTCCCCAATGGCCTACGGGCCCTGGCATTTCCAGATCCTGGTGGGCGTTTGCGGCATCAACGGAACGCACTCCCGTCCAGTCCGAAACCACCACGCCATCGAAGCCCCATTCCGTGGAGAGCGGGGTTTCCAGCAGCTTGTTTTCGCTCGCCGTGGTGCCATTGATGGAGTTGTAGGAGCTCATGACCAGCCAAGCTCGCGCTTCCGTAATGGCGTCTTCAAACGCTGCCAGATAGAGCTCGCGCAGCGGGCGTTCGTCCACTACAGAGTCGGAAGTGAAGCGTTCAGTCTCGGCCTCGTTGGCCAGATAGTGCTTGGGAGTCGCTCCTACGCCCATGGACTGCACTCCGGCGACGTACCCGGCGGCCATGGTTGCCGTGAGCCGCGGATCCTCGCTCATGCATTCGAAATGACGGCCACCCAGTGGTGAACGATGAAGGTTGATGGTGGGTCCGAGTACGGCGTGGACGCCCTTGCGGCGAGCCTCCTGGCCGAGAACCTGCCCGTAGCGGCGAGCCGTTTCCACGCTCCACGTGGCGGAGAGGGCGGACGAGGACGGGAGGGAGATTGAGTCGTGGCGTTCGTCGAAGTCTTCGCCACGGACGCCGGCCGGTCCATCCGACAGGACGACGCGACTGAGCCCAATTTCAGGGATGGCGCGGGTGGACCAGACATCGGCTCCCGTCAGTAGTTGGATCTGCTGCTCCAGGGACAGGCTCTGTGCGAGTTCCCGGATGCGATCTTCGGCATCGGGCACGCCTGTTGCCAGGACTGCTTGTGAGAGTGAGGGGTTCATGTACTTGACTCCTGATGAACTCAATGACCCACCGTCGGGTCTTATCAGGAGACTTTAGCGACAAAAATCTAGTGTGACTAGGTTTTTGGGGAAATAAATCTAGGGCGACTCGATTTTTGATGGGTGAAATAGACTGACTCAATGTCTACTTCCAAGGCCCGCGGTCAATATGCGAAGGGCGCGGAACGCCGCGAACAAATCATCCAGACGGCTACGGACGTCTTTGCGACCGAAGGATTCGAAGGGACTGCGCTCAAGCGCGTCGCGGAACTCGTTGGGGTCAAGGAAGCCACCCTTTTCCACTACTTCAAGGGCAAGCAGGAACTCCTCACCGCAGTCCTGGCAGAGCGCGACCGACGGGCCATGGCTGTGGCAGGCCAGGAGGAGGTGGGCCTTAGCCTCATGCCGCCGATCGCCGAGCGGAACCAGCATGAGCCGGGGCTGACCACGCTGTACGCCGTCGCATCCGCCACAGCCAATGATCCCGGCCATGACTCCCACGGATACTTCAAAGAGCGGTACGAAAACGTGGTGCAGGGAATCAGCGAGGACATTGCCCGACGCCAGCAGACCGGTGAAGTCCGGGGCGACGTCGACGCGGGCATGCTGTCCAGATTGGTTGTCGCGGCGTTCGATGGCCTGCAGTTGCAGTGGCTCTATGACAAAGACGTGGACATGGCGGAGGGACTAAGGCAGCTCATCGACGTCCTGCTGGCTCCGGCGGAGCGTATCAAAGGCTGACGAAGGAAGGACCGGGGCGCTTGCCCCGGTCCTTCCTGGTAAACCTCGACGGCGGTACTCGCCATCGTCTGGTTCGTTTACCGCTGTGACCCTAGCGGCCGGTGCCGCCGTAGACGGTAGCTTCAGCATCGCCGTCGAGCTCGAATGCAGCGTGGATGGCGCGGACGGCGTCATCCAGGGCATCTGCGCTCGTGACCACCGAGATGCGGATTTCCGAGGTGGAGATCATGTCGATGTTGATGCCGGCGTCGGAGAGGGCCTTGAAGAACGTTGCCGAAACGCCGGGGTGTGAACGCATTCCCGCGCCGATCAGGGACAGCTTGCCAACGTGCTCGTTGTATTCGATGCTCTCGAAGCCGATCTGGCCTTCAGCTGCGCGCAGGGCGGCCAAAGCATCGGCGCCTTCCACGATTGGGAGCGTGAACGAGATGTCGGTGCGGCCCGTGCCGTGGGTGGACACGTTCTGCACGATCATGTCGATGTTCGAGTGCGCGTCCGCGATCACCTGGAAGATCGCAGCGGCCTTGCCCGGAATGTCCGGCACGCCTACAACGGTGACCTTGGCTTCGGACCGGTCGTGTGCAACGCCGGAGATGATTGGCTGCTCCAAGGCAACTCCCTCTTGAATCGTGAACTTTTCATCGGCGCCCGGGATGACCCACGTGCCTTCGTGCTGGCTGAATGACGAACGGACGTGCAGGGGCACGCCAAAGCGGCGGGCGTACTCCACGCACCGCAGATGCAGAATCTTGGCGCCGGAAGCAGCGAGTTCCAGCATTTCCTCGCTGGAGATGCGGTCGATCTTCTGGGCCGAGGACACAACACGGGGATCGGCGGTGTAGATGCCATCCACGTCGGTGTAGATCTCGCAGACGTCGGCTTCGAGCGCTGCAGCCAAAGCAACGGCCGTAGTGTCCGAGCCGCCACGTCCCAGGGTGGTGATCTCGTTGGTGCTGCGGCTCATGCCCTGGAAGCCCGCCACGATCGCAATGTGCCCCTTGTCCAGGGCGGTGCGGATGCGGTGGGGGTCGACGTCAATAATGCGGGCCTTGCCGTGGATACCGTCGGTAATCATGCCTGCCTGGGAGCCCGTGAAGGACTGGGCGGAGGCGCCAAACTTGTTGATGGCCATGGCAAGCAGTGCCATGGAAATTCGCTCACCGGCGGATAGGAGCATGTCCATTTCGCGGGCAGGAGCGGAGTCCGTGACCTGGCCTGCGAGGTCCAGGAGTTCGTCTGTGGTGTCTCCCATGGCGGAAACAACAACCACAACCTCGTTGCCGGCCTTCTGCGCATCCACAACACGCTGAGCGACCCGCTTGATACCATCAGCATCGGCAACCGAGGAACCGCCGAACTTCTGAACGATCAGCTGCTTGGTAATGGCAGCTCCGTCGGAGAGCTCTTCGGTCTTCACTTCGGTAGTGGGCATAGTCATGCGCGCACCCTCACTGCATCAATAGGGTTCGAACGCGGCATGCCAAACTCCAAATTCCAAATTTGAGCACGCCTGCGTAGCTTATTCGGCCAGTTTATCGCCGTGGTGTGTCCCCACAGGAATTGTGACCACATGGCGGCCGCGCAGGCAGTTTCGGGAGCAGGTTACCGGGCGTACGATCCCTTTTATGAGCATTGCGTGGTGCCATGGCCTGGGTTCCTGAGGACCCGGACGATCCCGGGCCAGCGCGGAGCGATTCGGAATACGAAGTGATCGGCGGCGGCGTGATCGACGACCGGTTTCCGCGGCGTGACGGGACCGCGAGTGAACACAGGCTAAACCATCAGCCTGGGATCGCCGACATTCTTGGAGCCGCTGTGCGGGAGGCTTGGGATGACTGCCGCACGTCCTTGCGATCGTGGTGGTTCTGGTTGGCCTCCGCGTCCGCGCTGATTCTCGCCTGGGCGATGGCCGCAGCTGTGGTGGCCTTCGGCGAAGCCAACGGATGGTTTGAATCGAGCCTGCCAAGCGCCACGTACATGCTGATGGCCGGACTTATGGCAGTCGTTTCTGCTCTCCTCGGGGCAGTCTGGGGCTTCCGTCAAAGAGCTCGAACATTCTTTGGCGTGCTGTTCGCCGGACTCTTCCGCGGGGCGGTCTTCGCCGTGCCGTCCGGCATCACGTTGCTGGTGGTGGGGGTGGCCGTCGGCGGGCCGATCGCATTGGCGGGTGCCGGCGTCGTGGTTGTTGTCCTTGAAGTTGTGCTCTTTGGACTCATAGGCGCTGGTGCTCGCGCATGCTCGGCCCAAACCGCGGCAGGTGTTGCCCTGGCTGCGGCGCTGGTGGCGTTCTTGTGCCTGGGCAATGTAGCAGCCACCATCGCGCTGCTCCCCGGG
The DNA here is from genome assembly GCF_052114885.1 of Paenarthrobacter sp. 2TAF44. Classification (NCBI taxonomy): domain Bacteria; kingdom Bacillati; phylum Actinomycetota; class Actinomycetes; order Micrococcales; family Micrococcaceae; genus Paenarthrobacter; species Paenarthrobacter sp. 2TAF44. The sequence continues at coordinate 51,553 of NZ_JBFRFP010000024.1, forward strand.
ACGGCGGTGATGGACCAAGCGTCAGTGCCCATCAACGTGGAGCGGGACGACGCCGGACGGATCACAGCATACGAGTGCGTGGGAGGTCTCCGCCCCGTGGAAGTCGCGCATACAGAGCGGGTTGCCTGGCTGGCAGCGTCCAACCCGATTCTGCTCTTCGGTAGCATCGCCGCCGAGGCGCTCCCCAGGGAGCATGAACTGGCATGGGTGTTGTCCGGCTTGCAGTGGGCTGCCGATGGACCGAGCCGTGATGTTCCGTGTATCGGAGGGAAATCAAGTGATCAGCTTGCGCCACCGGTGCCCGTCGCCGTCACCGGCCTCATGATTCAGGCAGCGGTGGCTGCGTTGGTGCTGCTGCCGGGCCGCTGGTTGTCGTCACGCCGCCTTACGTCAGTGCGTTCCGGCGGCCCTCAAACGCCCGGCCAAGCGTAACTTCGTCGGCGTATTCAAGGTCCCCTCCCACCGGCAGTCCGGAAGCCAACCGCGTGACGGTGATCCCGATCGATTTGAGCATGCGGGCCAAATAGGTAGCAGTGGCCTCGCCCTCAAGGTTGGGATCCGTAGCGATGATGATTTCCTGGATAGCGCCGTCGTTGAGGCGTGTGAGGAGTTCGCGGATCCGCAACTGCTCGGGGCCAATGCCCGCGATGGGATTGATGGCTCCGCCCAGCACGTGATACCGGCCACGGAATGAGCGGGTGCGCTCTACAGCAAGAACGTCCTTGGATTCCTCAACCACGCAAATGACCGACGGATCCCGCCTCGGATCGCGACAAATGTTGCACATTTCCTGCTCGGTGACGTTGCCGCACACAGTGCAGAACTTGACCCGTTCCTTCACCGTAGTGATGGCCGTAACGAGCCGTTTCATGTCCTCGGGATCGGCCTCAAGGATGTGGAACGCCAGGCGCTGTGCCGATTTCGGGCCCACACCGGGAAGCCGGCCGAGCTCGTCAATCAGCTCTTGAACTGCACCTTCGTACAAAATGTCCTCGTTTGTTTGGTATCAATGCTGTCATCAGCGGGGTTGCAGGGGAGAACCATCCAAGGCGCGCTCTTCGATCAGCTTTCCGCCCAGAATACGCTCCACGGCAGCCCGCCCAAAGACCCTCGATTCCTCGATCGTCTCGTCCTCCGGGCTGGGGATGTCCTCAGGTGCCGGCTCCGGCCTGGCCTGGGTCCGCACGGGCGCCTGCACCCGTCCGGCTTGGGCTTCAGGACTGTTGGTCAAGCGCTGGTAAAGGCTCTGGCGACCCGAAGGACCGCTCGACGGCGCGCCCTCCTCAAGCGTCGCAACGGAGACACTGGCGTGTTGGGTTTCCGTAGCTGTGATGGGCCATGCGGCAGGCGCTTGGGTCGCCTGGGCAGGTATGGTGCCGGGCCAGCTCGACGCCGGAGCGACATCCCAGCCCGACGAGCCGTTTTGCTCCGCTTTGGTCAGGTGGCCATACGTCGGGGTTGCTGCGTCAGCCGTGTTCGCTGGGACCTGCGCCGCCGTTGCTTGCGCCGCTGGGGCTTGCCTGTCCGCCGGGGCCTGCCAGTCCGGGGCTTGCGCCGTGGCCGGTTCGTAGTGGGGGGTGCTCGACCCATCCGCATCGGCCTCGACCACAGCCGTTGGCTTGGTGCCTACGTTGGAGTCGGTCCCGACCACCCACGTGCCCGGCGCTTGTTCTACTGCCCGGGACCAGGGGTCGTGGGAAGCGGTCGCTTCTGAGGTTTTGACAGCTGTAGTGACCGGCGATGCGGGGCTGTGCTGAGCGGGGGTGTTTTGCCCTGGGGTTGGGTGGTCAGGGGTTCGGCGGTCAGCGGTTGCCTGCGATGAGGCTGACGGAGCCGGACGTTCCGAGGAAGCCGGTGCCTGAGCGGTGTTCGGACCGGAAAAAGCGGGTGATGGTTCCCAATCCATTGGCGGTTCTTCGTCCAACGGTGGTGCATCTTCGTCGAGCGGAGGACCCCAATCCTCGTCAGGGTAGGAGTAATCTCCGGTCGGATCCCGCTCAGGCTCCGGCGCGGGCACTGGCGTCTCTGGAGCTGTAGGTGCTTGTGCGGCCAGCTGCGCAGGTTCTGGCGTCGCCAGCTGGGCAGGCTCTGACGCTGCAGTGGAGGCCGCAATTTCCCCATGCGGCGCGGCCGGCGCCGAGGCAGCGGCGGGTGCCGGCGCCGTGCGTCGGTCTCGAGCAGGCGCAGCTGCAACTGATGCCACTGGTTCAGGCGTGGCCGGAACAGGCGGTGCTGCGTCAGGGCCAGCGGGTGCCAAGCCCCAGGCAGAGTCGACCGATGACACAGGGCTTGGGGCCGGGACTGGCACTGCCGGCACTGGGACGGCTGGAGCTGGGCCTGCTGACGCTGGGACGGCTGGAGCTGGGCCTGCTGACGCCGGGACAGCTGGCGCTGGGCTTGGGGCCGGCGCTGCCGAGAGTGATGCTGATGGTGATGTCGACGGTGCTGTGGTGCCAGGTGACGCCGGAAGATCCCGGCTAGTAGGTGCTTTTGGGTTTGGCTCAGAGCTCGCTGAGCTGTTGCCGCCAGCCACTGCGACGATCTGGCAGTCGATGCCGATGGTCTTGTGGATTGCCTGGCGAAGGTTCTCGGCGTGATCCGCGCGCCCAAAGGCACCGGCGAGCCCGGCCGTGGTGAAGGCGAGTGTCAGCACCTGGCCGTCGAACTGTGCCACCTGGGCATTCGGTTCAACCAAGGCCCATGTGCTGCGCTTGATCTTGGTCAGCGTCTGCAGGACTTCGGGCCAGGCGCGACGGAGGGCTTCGACGTCTCCACCAGCGGCTGGCGCTGGCCGGGACGCCGGGGCTGGCTGCGAAGCTGGTGCGGTCTGCGAGGCGGGTGCAGTCTGCGGAGCCGGTTGTGGTGCGGCGGGAGGGGCCGTCGCAGCGGGTGGCTTCGGCGAAGGAGCAGTCTGGACAGGACGCTGCGCAGCCGTGGACTCGTCCACGGGCCAGTCGTTGGTCGAGACGCGCGGAGCGGAGAGTGGCTCCCGCGACACGGGCGCAGACGACGTGTCCGGCACAGCTACAGGTGCTTGAACTGATGCAGGTGCAGGTGCAGGTGCAGGTGCCTGAACTGGTGCAGATGCTGGCGCCACCGTCGGGACCGATACAGCTGCCGCCGGCGCTTGCGCGGGAGCGGACTGGGCAACGGGGGCAACCGCCGGTGAAGAAGCCGCGGCGGAAGGCGTGCCGGAAGCGGCGGCCGGGATCCCGGCGTCGCCAGCGTAATTCAGGCGACGCTCCACGCGGTCGATCCGGGCGGCAATGCCTCGTTCTGTTTCCTCGGAGCTGGGCAGCAGGATCCGCGCGCAGAGAAGTTCCAAGTGCAGGCGCGGCGAGGTGGCTCCGGTCATTTCCGTGAGCGCCGTGTTGGTGACGTCCGCAGCGCGGGAAAGCTCCGCAGCGCCCAGATTCGTGGCCTGGTTGCGCATCCGGGCAATTTGGTCCTCGGGCACGCCACGGAGGATCGCCTGTGCGCTCTCAGGCATTGCCTGGACGATGATGAGGTCCCGGAAGCGTTCCAGCAGGTCTTCCACGAAGCGCCGGGGATCGTGCCCGGTCTGGATCACGCGGTCAACGGCACGGAAGACAGTTGCGGAATCGGCTGCTGCGACGGCGTCCACGACGTCGTCCAGCAAGGAAGCGTGCGTGTAGCCGAGAAGCGCGACGGCGAGCTCGTAGTCCAGGCCGTTGGGTCCCGCGCCTGCCATGAGCTGATCCAGCACGGACAAGGTATCGCGGACGGAACCGCCGCCAGCCCGGATGACGAGCGAAAGCACGCCCGGAGCCACGGGAACGTTCTCCTGATGGCAGAGCAGCTCAAGGTACTTCATGAGTGGCTCGGGCGGCACCAAGCGGAAGGGATAGTGGTGGGTGCGCGAGCGGATGGTGCCGATGACTTTGTCCGGCTCCGTGGTGGCAAAGATGAACTTGATGTGTTCCGGCGGCTCTTCGACGATCTTCAGGAGGGCGTTGAAACCAGCCGACGTGACCATGTGGGCTTCGTCGATGATGAAGATCTTGTAGCGGTCCCGCACCGGGGCGAAAGTCGCGCGCTCGCGGAGATCGCGGGCGTCGTCCACGCCACCATGGCTGGCTGCGTCAATCTCAATAACGTCCAGGGAGCCGGAGCCGCCGCGAGCGAGTTCGATGCAGCTGGGGCATTTGCCGCAGGGGGTGTCGGTGGGTCCCTCGGCGCAGTTAAGGCAACGGGCCAGAATGCGCGCGGAGGTGGTCTTGCCGCAGCCGCGGGGGCCGGAGAAGAGGTACGCGTGGTTCACGCGGTTCTTCCGCAGGGCCGTCATCAGGGGCTCGGTGACGTGTTCCTGCCCGATAACGTCCGCGAAAGAGTCCGGGCGATACCTTCGATACAGGGCAGTTGTAACAGTCACAAGTGAAACCTACCTATAGGGACTGACATTTTAAATAAGAGACCCCTCATGCACCCGCCAGAGCCCATCTACCCTTGCTACCTTCCGGTCCTGGGGGAGTTCAACAGGATGACGCCACATGAGGGGCCGTCGACAAGCTTACCTGAACTTGGTTATTGGTTCGAATCGGCACAAAGGGCTGTGGAAAACGCTCGACGGCGGCTGGTTGGCGCCCACATTTTGTCGGGGCTGGGTGGTAAACCTCGCACTACTTGAGATGTTCATTTGAGAGGGCAAGGCTATGGGGCTGCATGGGTAGCGGTGACTGGGTCGATCCAGTTGGGTGTTGTCAGTTGTCAACAGGGTGGGCTATGCTGAAACCATGACCACGGAGCAGCCATTCGAAGTACGTCTCCGCCTCGGGGAACTTTCAGAGCAGGTTGAAGACTTGCTCGTGGAACAACTCGACGCGATAGTTTCCCGCTTGGCCGACGTTCCGTACGTGACTTTTCTCCAAGATGCCCCCAGTGGTACAGAGGCTGCACGCCGCCTTGTTTCCCGGGTCCATGATCTCGGAGGGAAGGTTCAGTCCGTCGATTTCGACTACGTCACCCGGAGTGAAATTGCTGAACGGCTGGGTGCAACCAGGCAGGCTGTCGCCCTCTGGGTCGCTGGCGACCGGAAGGCCGGCTTTCCATTCCCTCGCCCAGCCATCCAAGCTGGAGTTTCGCTATGGTGCTGGTCCGACGTCGTGGACTGGGCCACCGTTTCTAACCATGCCGTTGGCGAGGGAGTGAGGCTGCTGTCAGCCGATGAGATCGCAGTAATCAATGGTGAGTTGGCTGCAGGGCGAATGCCCATTTTCGCCTGACGCGCACTTATGGATCACCGCCACCCCCTCACCGGCCACGTCATGAAAGCCGGTTCCTCGTAGGGGTGAGCCGTGCGCAGCGCCAGCACAACGGCGTCGAGCACGTCCTCCTCAACCACGCACTCAACCCGGGTTTCCGGCACCTGCTCGCTGGTTCCGACGTCGCCGATGAACGGCTGTGCGCCCGGCAGGGGAGTGAAGTGACCGGTACCCGGTGACGTAAACGAGCAATGCGAGTAGTCGCCGATCCGTCCTGCGCCGGCGTCCCCGATTGCCTTGAGGACGGCTGGGGTGTGGGTCTCGGGAACGTAAACAACCAGGGCGTGGAGCTGCGTCATGGGAACATCCTGTCAGCAACTTCGGCTACAAAGCGGCTAACACCATTGCATATCTGCGGGACACAGCGGACCATGGGTATGTACACCGATTGGGGCAATCTCAAGATTGTGAGCTGCGGGGCCTGGGGGCGAGGGGCCGGACCCGGCAGCTCAACGGTGATACCGCAAGAATGGGCGCGTTGGGGGCGTCCATTTTTCCGTTAAGGCGGGGTTTTGGCCGACGCACCTGGAGGCCTCGCCGGGCCGATTACACGATGCCGAAATTCTCAGGTACAGTAGTATCTGCTTTCGATTCGGAAGCAAGGAGAATTCGCCTAGCGGCCTATGGCGCACGCCTGGAACGCGTGTTGGGTTAACGCCCTCGGGGGTTCAAATCCCCCATTCTCCGCGTTTGGCCCCGGTCCCCAGGACCGGGGCCTTTTGCGTTCCTGCTACCTACGTTGACTCCTGCCCGCGACCCGGACTGGGGACACCCATATCCGGGCGTCGCCAGTGTGTTTCGAAGGCGTGGGCGAATTTGCGCGTCGCCAACGGACGGCCGGCGCTGCGGAAGTGAGCTGGCTACTGCTACCCCGCGTCCGCCTGCTGCCCTGCGTCAACTTGCTGCGCAGCGGCCACCCGCTCCAGTACTTCCCTGCACGCAAGAATCGCGGGGTGGATCCGCCCGGCCGTCCTTGTGGACGTGAAGACAGTCCGCGTTGGCAGGCTGGGGAGGTCCAGCAGCTGGACGGGGCGCGTCCGGCCTGTCCAGACGAGGTCCGGCATGAGGGCAACGGCGTTTCCGGATTCAATGAGCCGGATCTGTGCTTGAAGGTCGGCCGTTTCGTATCTGACGTCCGGTTCGAAGCCAGCGGATCGGCAGGCCTGCTCAGCCCAGTGCCGGGAGGCGGCGCCACGGGGCTCCATGACCCAGGGCATGTCAGCGGTGTCGGCCAGTGAGGCAACAAGTTCCCCGCCCAGTCCTACCGGGGGAGTGGCCAACCGGATGGCGTCACTGGTCAGCGTTGCCCGGTCCAGCCCCGGGTGATGCGGCGCGGCGTGCCCGGGATATTGCTCCGCCACCACGATGTCGAAGTCGCGTGCCCAGGTTTCGTAAAGGGCCGTCTCGGGTTCGCGCTGGGTCATTTCCACGCGCACTTCCGGATACTCCTGGCGCATGATGCTGAGGAAGTCAGGCAGCAACGCAAGGGCGGCCGACTGGAACACGGCCAGCCGGACCGTGCCCGTGACTGTGGACAGCGACGCGGCCAGTTCGGTCTCTGCGCGTTCCAGTGTCTCCAGGAGGGCGGCGGTGTGTGCAACCAGGATCTCCGCTTGAGGCGTCAGCTGCACCCGGCGGCCGGCTTTGCGAAGCAGTTCGACGCCTGCTTCCTTCTCCAGCAGGGTCAGTTGCTGGGAAACGGAAGAGGGGCTGTACTGCATGGCATCGGCCACCTCAGCGAGCGTTCCGCGGATCTTCAATTCGTGCAGCAAACGCAGCCTGCGGACGTCCAGCAAGGCGGCCTCCAAAGGTTCGGGATGGGTAATGAATATTCGTCAGAAAAGATCGCTTTTCCTAACGTGATTGTAGATCCATACTGATGGAAACAAACAAACTTCTCCGTCCCAGAAGGAGCCCCCATGACCAGCACCCTCCCGGTTGCCGCCGCCCCGCGCACCCAGGATTCCGGGCAGTTCGATGCACTGGCACAGGAAGCCATCGCGTTGGTCCGCCACTGGCTTACCGAAGCCAGCAAGATTCCCGTGGACGTGTCCGCCCAGCGCCTCGCCGGCGTCTTGAAGGACCCGAATGGCCTTGACTTCACGGTCGGATTCGTCGACGGCGTCATCCGCCCTGAGGATCTGTCGGTCGCTGGCCGCAAGCTCGCCGAGCTGGCCCCGAAGGTGCCCAAGTTCCTGCCCTGGTACATGCGCAGCGCTGTCCGTGTAGGTGGCGTGATGGCTCCGATCCTCCCGCACGTGGTCATTCCGATTGCGCGCCGCGTGCTCCGCGAGATGGTGGGCCACCTGATCGTGGACGCCACGGACGCGAAGCTGGGTCCGGCCATCGCAAAGATCCGCCAGGACGGCGTGCACCTGAACGTGAACCTCCTCGGCGAGGCAGTCCTCGGTGAGCACGAAGCCCAGCGCCGCCTGGATGGCACGCTGAAGCTCCTTGCCCGCGATGACGTTGACTACGTCTCCATCAAGGAATCCTCCACCGTGGCGCCTCACTCCCCGTGGGCCTTTGACGAAGCCGTCGATCACGTGGTGGAGAAGCTCACCCCGCTGTACCGACTGGCTGCGTCCTTCCCCAAGCCCAAGTTCATCAACCTGGACATGGAGGAGTACAAGGACCTCAGCATGACCATTGCCGTGTTCAAGCGGATCCTGGACATGCCGGAATTCAAGAACCTCGAGGCCGGTATCGTGCTCCAGGCGTACCTCCCGGATGCGCTCGGTGCCATGCAGGAACTGCAGGAGTGGGCCTCTGCCCGCCGTGCCCAAGGCGGCGCTCCCATCAAGGTCCGCGTCGTCAAGGGCGCCAACCTGCCCATGGAACAGGTGGAAGCTTCCCTGCACGACTGGCCGGTGGCTACCTGGGGCAGCAAGCAGGACTCGGACACCAGCTACAAGAACGTCATCAACTACGCACTCACGCCGGAGCACATCGACGCCGTCCGCATCGGCGTCGCAGGCCACAACCTGTTCGACGTCGCCTTCGCCTGGCTGCTCGCCAAGGAACGTGGCGTCACCCAGGGAATTGAGTTCGAAATGCTCCTGGGCATGGCAACCGGCCAGGCCACGGCTGTCCGCAAGGACGTCGGCAGCCTGCTGCTCTACACACCGGTGGTCCACCCGGGCGAGTTCGACGTCGCCATCGCGTACCTGATCCGCCGCCTCGAAGAAGGCGCGAGCCAGGAAAACTTCATGAGCGCAGTCTTCGAACTCAGTGAAAACGAAGCCCTGTTCAAGCGCGAGCAGCAGCGCTTCCTGAACTCCCTGGCCGGCATGACCGACGAGGTTCCGGGCCCCAACCGCAAGCAGGACCGCCGCCTGCCAGCCGAACCGGCCCCGTTGGAGGGCTTCCGCAACACTCCGGACACGGACCCCGCGCTCCCGGCAAACCGCGCCTGGGGCCGCGAGATCCTCAAGCGCATTCCCGGCTCCACCGCCGGCAACAAGATCGTGGAATCCACCAAGGTCTCCGACGCCGCCCAGCTGGACCAGATCATCGCCACCGCCGTGGACCACGGCAAGGCCTGGGGCGCCCGCCCGGCAGCCGAACGCGCCGCAATCCTGCACCGCGCCGGTGACGTCCTTGAGGCCCGCCGCGCAGAACTCCTGGAGGTCATGGCCTCCGAGACCGGCAAGACCATCGACCAAGGCGATCCGGAAGTCAGCGAAGCAATCGACTTCGCGCACTACTACGCCGAGCGCGCCAAGGACCTGGAAAAGGTCGACGGCGCCACCTTCGTCCCAGCGAACCTCACCGTGGTAACCCCGCCGTGGAACTTCCCGGTGGCGATCCCTGCAGGCTCGACGCTCGCAGCGCTCGCCTCAGGTTCCGCCGTCGTGATTAAGCCCGCAAAGCAGGCCCGCCGCTCCGGTTCCGTCATGGTGGATGCGCTCTGGGAAGCCGGTGTGCCGCGTGAAGTGCTGGCGCTCGTGCAGCTCGAAGAGCGTGAACTCGGCACTCAACTGGTCTCGCACCCGAGCGTCGACCGTGTCATCCTCACCGGCGGCTACGAAACCGCTGAGCTGTTCCGCTCGTTCCGCCAGGACCTGCCGCTGCTCGCGGAGACGTCGGGCAAGAACGCCATCATCGTGACCCCGAGTGCTGACCTGGACCTGGCCGCGAAGGACGTCGTGTACTCCGCCTTCGGCCACGCAGGCCAGAAGTGCTCGGCAGCCTCGCTGGTGATCCTCGTGGGCTCGGTCGCGAAGAGCGCGCGTTTCCATAACCAGCTGATTGACGCCGCCCGCTCGCTGACTGTCGGCTACCCGGAGAACGCCACCTCGCAGATGGGGCCGATCATTGAGCCGGCCAACGGCAAGCTCCTGAACGCCCTGACCACACTCGGCGAAGGCGAAAGCTGGGCCATCAAGCCTGAGCGCCTGGACGAGACAGGCCGCCTGTGGTCCCCGGGCATCCGTTCGGGCGTCAAGCGTGGCTCCTACTTCCACCTGACCGAGTTCTTCGGCCCGGTCCTGGGTGTTATGAATGCTGAGACCCTCGAGGAAGCCATCGCCATCCAGAACGAGATCGAGTACGGCCTCACCGCTGGCCTGCACTCCCTGGACTCCGCTGAAATGGGCGTCTGGCTGGACACCATCCAGGCCGGAAACCTGTACGTCAACCGCGGCATCACCGGTGCGATCGTCCAGCGCCAGCCGTTCGGTGGATGGAAGAAGTCGGCCGTTGGCGCCGGAACCAAGGCTGGCGGACCGAACTACCTCATCGGCCTGGGCAGCTGGCTCCCCGCCGAAGCCAAGGCCAAGCGCGGCACCGTACTTCAGGGTGCTGCCGCCCAGATTCTCTCCGCTGCAAAGTCCGCGGACGTGACGGCCGGGGAACTCCAGACCCTCCAGCAGTCACTCTTCAGCGACGCCGCCGCCTGGGAATCCGAGTTCGGCACCCGCAAGGACGTCTCCGCACTGTCCGCAGAGCGCAACGTGTTCCGCTACCGCCCGATCCCGGTCACGGTCCGCCTGTCCGAAGGCGAGAGGCTCGCTGAGCTGCTCCGGGTCGTAGCAGCCGGTGCAGTGGCCGGTTCGGCGCTCAAGGTGAGCTCCGCCGTCGTGCTTCCCGACGCTGTGGTGAATGTGTTCGCGAACGTGGGCGTCAGCGTCCGGATCGAGGACGACGCCGCATGGCTGGCTCGTGCAGCAAAGTTCGACGCCGGCCGGATCCGCCTGATTGGCGGCGACTTTGCCGCGCTGAGCGCAGCCATGGGTGGCCGCCCGGATGTTGCCGTCTACCACGGTGAAGTGACGCAGGCCGGCCGCATCGAGATGCTCCCGTTCCTCCGTGAGCAGGCCGTGTCCATTACGGCCCACCGCTTCGGTACCCCGAACCACCTCTCGGATCACCTGATCTAAGGCCTGGCCACGAAGGCCGGGTAGGACGGATTCGTTCCGACCTGCCCGGCCTTCGTTGTTGTCGATTGATCAGGCCCTACGTCCACCACCCACTTTGGCTGGGTTTGAGCCCGACACACCAGGAATTGCGGCGCGGTCAAATGCCTACGGATTCAAAGTGGGTGGTGGCGGTACAGGCCAGGACCATCAGGCCTCCGCATATCCCAGCCTCTGCAGCCGCCGTCGCGCTGCGAGTTCGCTTGGACCATGTGAACCAAGGGCCAGCCGGACCATGCCCAGAACAATGCGACCGGTGGTGATGGCAGGCAAGGGGATTGGACCCAGTCGCGCGGGTCGCAGGCCCAGCATGTCCCGGTACTTGGGTTCAAGGCTTGCGACGGCGGCAGCGAACAGTATCCGGTATCCCGGCAGAAGGAGTGGGCTCAAGGGCGGGCGGCGTATAAAGGCAATGGTTTCCGCCAGCCGGTCATCCGAGCGCAAGATCCCGGAGGCGTACCAGGCTTCCAGTTCCTGGCGCACCTGGGCTTCGGTGAGCGGCGGGTCCTCCACGCCCATGAGCCGGCCGGCCTGCGCCCACTCGCGGACGTAGGCATCCGGGCTGCCGGGTATCGGATGGCCCCAGATGCGGTTGGCAGTAAGGAAGGAATCCGCGTAGGTGACATGGACCCAGCGGAGCAGTTCGGGATCATTGGCGGCGTAGGGGCGGTACGCTCCGGTGCCGTCCACGTAGCTTCCCCGGACGTGCTCGTGGATTTTCCGGACACGGTACGTTGCTGCCTCAGCAGCTTCCTTGGAGCCGTACGTGACCGTGAAAATCCAGCGCACGGTACTGGCCAGCCGGCCCAGAGGATCTTCTTTGAAGCCGGAGTGCTCGTAAACACCCGCAAGCGCGCCGGGATGCAGGGACTGCATCAGCAGGACCCTGATTCCGGCGACGATAGTGGCCATGGAGCCATGCACCGCCCAGACGGCCGAGCCCGGAAGGTGATATCCGGCGTCGTTCCCTTCTGCGAGGCGCGGCACCCACTCGGGTGGCGTTCCGGCCGTTCCCGTGAAAGTGCGTTGAAGTTCGTACCTGTACTCGGTGAGGTAATTCCTCATGCATCCCATGAGACCGCTCTTCGCGGAACCTGTACAGAGCAATTTGTGTACAGCTCCTGCCCTGCGGAGGCGGTCGAAAGGGCAGGAGCCGTGCACAAAACCTAGGAGCGAATCCGGCGCCTTGACGGTGCAGCTGCCACCAGCAGCGCTGCAATGGCGACGGCGGCACTCAGGATGAGGCCCGGGCGGTACTGTTCCAGCATGGCTTGGGCGCTGACGGTTCCAGCCGCCTGTCCGTGGCCGCTCACCAAAGCGGTGGTGACTGCCAGGACCAGTGCTGCCCCCACTTGGGTGCTGGTCTGGATCAAACCGGCAGCCAGGCCTTGCTCAGAGTCCTTGATGCCCGTGGTGGCCTGGACATTGATGGACGGGAAGGCCAGAGCGAATCCGATGCCCAGCAGGATCACCGAGGGCAGGATGTCCAAGGCGTAGTTGGGCGTGGTACCCACCCGGAGGAACAGGACGTAGCCCAATCCAAGCGCCGTGAGGCCTGTGAGGATCAGTTGGGTGGCACCGAATTTCTCGATCAGCCGGTCAGCAAAAGGTGCACTCGTGGCCACCAGCAGTCCAGCGGGCAGCAGAGCCAAAGCCATGCCCAAAGGCGTCCAACCGAGCACCGACTGCAGGAACATGGTGACGATGAACTGGAAACTCAGGTAGGAACCGAAAAGCCCCACTGCACTGAGGTTGGCCCGGGCTACCCAGCCTTCCTTAAGGATGCCGAAGCGGATCAGCGGGTGCTTGACCTTGTTCTCGATCACCGCGAAGGCCGCAAGGACCGCCGCAGATACTGCGAATCCGGCGATAGTTGCCACAGATCCCCAGCCCTGCTCCGGCGCTGAAACCAGCGTATAGACGAGGCCGAGCATGCCCAGCGCGAGCGTCACGGCACCCCAGATGTCATGCCCGCTGTTTTCTGCGGACGGCTTGTCTTTCGGAATGAATTTCATGCCCAGCAGGACAACAGCGACGGCGATCGGCACGGAAACCAGGAACGTCCACCGCCAGCTCAGGCTGGTCATCAGCCCGCCGACCACCAGGCCCAACGAGAAGCCGCTGGCGCCGAACGTGGTGAAGATGGATAGAGCCTTGTTGCGCTCGCGGCCCTCGGCGAAGTTAGTGGTGATGATCGAGAAACCTGTTGGCGCGGTGAACGCTGCCGCGAGGCCCTTAACGAACCGGGTGGCGATCAGGATCGCGGGATCATCCACGAGGCCACCGAGGAGTGAGGCTGCGGCGAACACCGCCAAGGCGATGAGGAATATGCGACGGCGGCCCAGCAGGTCCGCGAGTCGGCCGCCCAGGAGCAGGAGGCTTCCGTAACCCAGGACGTAGGCGGAGACGATCCACTGGAGGGAATCGGTTCCGAGGTTGAGTTCATGTCCGATGGAAGGCAGGGCCACGCCAACCATGGAAACATCCAGCCCGTCCAGGGCGAGGACGGTGCAGACAACCATCAGCAACAGCCACTGGGCGCGCGTCCAACGTACGGCTGCAACCACGGTCTCGGCAGATCTTTGAAGGGTGGTGGGTGATGTCATGCCACCAAGCTATATGACACGTCATTGAATGACAAGGAATATGACGCAGAATATTATGACGTGGATTCTAATGGCGGAATGGACTAGGATCGGGTCATGGCAACGACGCGTGACCGCCAGCTTGTTGAGCAGTGGCGAAGCATTCAGGACTCCTACTTCCGCACCGCAGGAGCCATTGACCGCGCCTTGGAAGCCAAGTTCGATATCGGGTTGAACGAGTTCGAAATCCTGGACCTCGTGGCAGAAAGCACTGACGCCGCTTGCCGCATGAAGTCTTTGGGGGAGCGCACCCCCATGACCCAAAGCGCCGTGTCCAAGGTGGTGGACAGGCTGGAAAAAGCAGGGCTGGTCTCCCGCCAAACGTGCGCCGATGATCGTCGCTCCCTGTTTCTTGAACTCACAGAAGCCGGCCGCGCGCTGCACGAATCCGCCGCCGTGGAACACCGTGCACTGCTCAAGGAAAACCTCGGCTAAGGCGTCCTCCCCGAATCTCAAGATCCCTTGAGCAAAAACTGAGGAAACCCTGCGCTTCACTGGGGCCGGAAAGCCTTTATTTTCATTTTGATTCCCGCAACAATGGTGCTTGCACGCCAGGCTGGGGTTTGGTGCCGCTGGCTTTGGGGAGTGTTCTTGTGGGCAAGCATAGTGAATCTTACCGATATGTAGACTTGGTGCGCACCGACGTTTTTCGTCGCATGCTCATCGCCGGAATCCTGGCAGCCGTAGCCTTTTTCGCTTTTGGTTTCCAACCCCTGAATTCCGTCTCTACCGGCTCCGTGGATGGTTCTGTGGCGCAAGGCGTCGTTGGACCTTTCTCGCTTGGCAGCCTAGTGCCGCCAGAAGCCGAAACAACAGTGATCGACACCATGCCTGAGCCGCCGGCCCAAGAGGCTGGCACGCCCATGGTCTACTTCGACCGCGCACTTGTCCGGACAGTGGCCAAGGACGGATCCTCCGGCCTGACCGTCGCTTCGTCAGGTTTGTCGCGTCCACCGGCCGGCAGCCTTTACGCGCCGCTGGAAGTCCTCAATCCGAGTTCTCCGTACGGCTACCGCTACAGTCCGTTGACCGGACTTCCCGGCGAGTTCCACTGGGGCCAGGATTACGCTGCGGCATGCGGCACACGGGTCTACGCCGCCGACGCCGGAGTGGTCAAGGCCGTCGGCTGGCACCCTTGGGGTGGAGGCAACCGTGTTGAGATTGAACACGGCAACGGCCTGGTCACCACGTACAACCACCTTCAAGGGATTGGTGTTACCCAAGGCCAGTCCGTGCGAGTCGGAGAAGTCATCGCCGAGGTAGGGACCACAGGGTGGTCCACTGGTTGCCACTTGCACTTTGAGACGATCGTAAACGGCCTGCACACCAACCCCAATGGCTGGATCTACCTGCCGCTCCGGCAGATCGATCCGCTGCAGAACATCACCATGGTGAACTACCAGCCTGGAGTTGGAACAGGCGTCTCTGCCTCGCCGCAGTGGGCCGTGCCGGTGTCAGACAGCAGCAACCGGGCCGTCATAGGTGGCGACCACGAAGAGAGCGTTGCTCCGCCGGTGATCACACAGCCGGGCACTTCGGGCACGACGCCGCCTGTCACGCAGGCGCCGCCGGCTACCTCGCCGCCCACGCAGGCTGTCACACCGACTCCGACGGCCACGGCAACGGCAACCCCGACAGGGACGGCAACGCCTACGCCAACGGCTACAGCGACACCAACCGCGACGGCAGCGCCAAGCCCGACGGCGACTTCCACACCGACGCCCACGGCGACATCCACCACAGCGACGCCTGGCACGACGACGCCTGGTACGACAACACCTGGCACAACGACTACTGTGCCCAGCACGTCGCCGGTGGCTCCCAGCACCGCCACCTCGCCCGCCGTCGTCGAGCCCGTGGCGCCGGTTGCTCCCGCAGCGCCCGTGAATCCGGCCCCTGCTCCAGTAGCCCCTGCGCCCGCACCGGTAGCTGTTGCACCAGCCCCCGTGGTAGTTGCGCCAGCGCCGGTAGTTGTAGCACCGGCACCCGTGGTGGTTGCTCCCGCCCCGGCCGTGGTCACTCAAACCGTGGCGCCCGTGGCTCCCGTGCCGGCGGCCCCCGTGCCCAGCCCCGCGGCAGTGCTTCCGTCAACGCCTCCGGCAGTGGTTCTTCCGCCTGGATACATCCTCATTGGCCCGGACAAGGTCCAGCGGCCGGACGGCGTGATCGTGCCGTTGTCTTCGCTCATCCTTCCCGCGTCATAAGCCAGCGAGCGTAGGTACCCCTAGGTTTCATGGCTGCGGCAGCTCCCGTAAGCTCGATGGCGGCAATCCCGCCAGACGACGTCGTCAGGAAGCAATCACATGAGAACCCTGTACAGCATTCCCCTCACCTTCAACGATGGCTCTGAAGCAGACTTCGGACGCTTTGAAGGGAAAGCGGTACTGGTGGTGAACGTGGCCTCCGAATGCGGCTTCACGCGCCAGTACGCGGGCCTTGAGGAACTCTACGGAAAGTACCGCGAGGACGGCCTGGAAATCCTTGGCGTGCCCTGCAACCAGTTCGGCGGCCAGGAGCCCGGCGCCGACGAGGAAATCGCGGAGTTCTGCGAACGCAACTTTGGCGTCTCTTTCCCGCTCACCAGCAAGGCCAACGTCCTGGGCAAAGAGCAGCATCCGTTGTTTGCCGAGCTGACCCGGGATGAGTCCGGGCAGCCGGTCAAGGTCAAGTGGAACTTTGAGAAGTTCGTCATAAACCGTGACGGCGAGCTGGTTGCACGATTCCCCTCAACGGTTGAACCTGACGCGCAGGAACTGGTTGACGCCGTTGAAAAGGCTTTGTCATAAGAGTCCTCGAATTCGAAAGGAGAAAGAAATTTTCCAACATTCCGCCGGCAGTTGGCCTCTTGTTGGCTTGTTGTCTGGTTGGATTGGAAGTACTGGAATGACACGGGAGACGCCGTCTCCCACCAAACGCTAAGGCAGCTATGGAGCTCATCGAGGCCGAGTACCCCAAACCAGGTCATGTGCTTTTGCACTTGAGCGATCTTCACTTGGTGGCCGGTCCAGACACACTTCATGGTTCTGTTGACAGCGCTGCCAGGCTCCAGGAGATCTGCGATCAGATCATTGCCTCCAGGATCAGGCCAGAGGCCATCATCTTCACCGGAGACCTTGCGGACAAGGGCGAGTTCCGAGCCTACAAACGTCTCCGCGAAATGATTGAGCCTGTGTGCGATGCGCTCGGAGCGAAGGCCATTTGGGCCATGGGCAACCACGACAACCGCGCGAACTTCCGTTCCGCCTTCCTGGATGCCTCCGTAGCGAGCCGGCCGCAGGATCCTGTGGACCGCAGCTACTTCGTCAACGGGCTCCGGATCATCACCCTGGACACCACGGTCCCCGGACACCACCATGGCGAGTTGTCCGAATCCCAGCTTCAGTGGCTGGCTGACGAGTTGGCCACTCCCGCCCCGGACGGCACCATACTTGCCCTTCACCATCCGCCGGTCCCGTGCGTCCAGGACCTGGCCGTGTTGGTGGAGTTGCGCGGCCAAGCCGCCCTGGCCGCCGTCGTCCGAAACACAGACGTCCGCACCATCCTGGGTGGCCACCTGCACTACTCGACGACGGCGAGCTTCGCCGGCATCCCGGTATCGGTCGCCTCAGCTACCTGCTATACCCAGGACCTGGGGGTGCGTGCCGGCGGACAGCGCGGACGTGACGGAGCGCAGTCGTACAACATGATCCACGTCTACGAGCACACGATCGTGCATTCCGTGGTTCCGATGTCCGGTGGCGTCACAGTTGGCGAGCCCTTGGATGCAGCCGAGGTTCAGCGGCGGCTGGGGGCGGCCGGCATCCGCATTCCGCACGAGTCCCGGGTGGGGGCCCACACGTCGCCGGGCACTCACACCTCCTCGCTTCCGCTTGTTTCTCCCGGTGGCTTTACTTCTCCCAAGGTGCCTTAACCGGGAAGTACTTCTCCAGGAAGTCGGTCACCAGGTCGGCTCGTTCATTCGCCTCGACTTCGGGGAAACTGCCGTCATTCAGGCAGAAGAAGTCCATGTGGCGCTTTGCGAGCAGCTTGGGCAGGTAGTGCAGTCCGGCCCACATGGTGGAGTCCACATACCTGACCTTGGCGTTGGTCTGCGTAACGGCGCGGCCGGTGAGCAGTGCGTAGTAGTGGTAGAACGAGTTGGTCACTGAAATGTTGTCGGCTGCTCGGAACCGGCTGCCGGCGGTCTTCGCGAACTCGGCGGGAAATTCCTTCTCCATCTGGGCCACCACGCTCCGGCGCAGGGGAGCGGCCGTGTGTTCCAGGTGCCTGGTGGTGATCCGTCCGAAGCGTTCCCACAGCAGCTTGCGGTTGACACGTGCAGCGTTCTCGAAGCCACTGCGTTCGGCATCGTTCTCTCCGAGCCCAATTCGCGTGTCAGCCTCGATGAACTTGGTGATTCCTCCGGGCGTGAAGAACATGTCCGGGCCAACGGGACGGCCGAAGAACATGTCGTCGTTGGAGTAGAGGAAGTGCTCGGACAGTCCCTCGATGTGGTGCAGCTGGCACTCCACGGCTTGCGAGTTGTGGGTGGGCAACACTGACGGATCGGCGAAGAACTCTTCGCTGCGCACGATCGTCACCGAGGGGTGGTCGGCCAACCACGCCGGGGCGGGCGAATCGGTGGCGATGAAGATCCTGCGGATCCACGGTGCAAACATGTGTACCGAGCGCAGCGCATACTTCAGCTCGTTGATCTGCCGGAAGCGTGCCTCATGGTCGTCGCCCTCGCCGAGGACAGCCCCAGACTGCTGGGCGCGCCTCCTGGCGATGTATTCGGGGTCGCTGCCATCCACCCACGAGAAGACGATGTCGATGTCGAAATCGATGTCGCTTGCATGGTCAGCGAACATGTTCTCGATGGTCGGCCAGGTGAGGCCGTGGCGCTGCACGGTACCGCGCACGGCGTCCTGGCGCAGCATGGTGCGCCGTGTCAGGGAATTCTCCACGGGGAGTTCAAGGCGGTCGCCTTCGAACCTCCACAGCTCCAACTGGACACCAAGGGCAGGGCCGTACCAAAGCCCGCCGCCGAGTTCCACCCTGGGCCGGTACAAGCGGAAGATCCGTGCCTTCCGGTTGGCCGAGAGTTCGCCATCTGCCACCAGGACCGAGGTTTTCTTCTTGGCATCGACGGTCATGGAGTAGAACGGCTCATTGCGGAAGGCAGCAACCAGGGCCTCGCGCACATCCTTGCGCGACTCCCAGTCGACGGCGATGACCGGCCTTTCGTCGTTGCCACGCACCAGGATGAAGTCCACGCCAGCGGCGTCCAAAGCGGCGCGGATCGCCAGGAGATCAGCAACCATGGCCTGTTGGGGCGTGAGGTCACCGTTAAGGAGGGCGTACCGCCCGCGGTGACGGACGACGTCGGACCTGTGCTTCAGGTGGGCAACGACGGCAGGTGAGACCGCCTCGGCGATCGCATCTTCCTCTACGGTGGGGCTGCCGTGGTAAATCGGATCGACCTGTGCTTGCGTGATGGCTTTTCTCCGTACTGTTGTGAGTCGTTACTGTTGTGAGTCGTTTCTGGGGAATGCAGGAGTCTAAATGGCGAGGGCGTCGCGCCAGCTGCGCAGGAAGGCTCCGCCGGCATCGTCGTGAATGACGTCGTCCGCCAGCTCGAGGTCAGCGGCGGTCAGAATGGTGTAAGGCTTCACCGGAACGCCGTCTGCGGGCCGGACGTCCACGTGCTTCACGTCGTGGTCGTTGTGGTGAAGCCAGTCTGCCATGGCGTAGTCCGTACGGGAATCACCTACTGTGCGCCAGGAGAGTGGGGTGATTCCCTGGGCGGCCAACAATTCCACGGCCCGGCTGGCGCCAAGGTCCTTGCCCAAGCGGACGGATTCGATGTCCGTGGAAATGATGGTGGGGTCCAGGCGGTAGTCCACGGTGTCATCGGACTCAGGGGCGTGGTGGTCCAGGATGGCTGCGTTCAGGCCGTGGCGGCCCATGATGTTCAGGGCATCGGCGTCGAAGAGTTTTTGCTCGGCCAGGTAATCTTCGCTGGCCACTTCAACGTGCTGCTCAACGGAGACCATGGCACGCTTGGTCTCATCGAAGAACATATGCGCGGAGTAGTCCTCGGCAACGAGCCTGCGGATGTCATCCCCGTATGCCTTGGGAACGGCGAGTTCGTGGTCCACGTGGATGGGTCCAGGGCCGGCGGCGGTGTAACTGAACCACACGGCGCCCTTTTCGCAGATGGCGTGGATGATGGTGTCGGCTGGCATTCCAGCAGCGATCATCGGCCCCATGACCTGTTCGCTGATGAAGGCATCCGAGCGGCCTGTGTTGAAGATGACGGGGATGCCGGCCGAAGCCAGCGCCACGAGATCTGCGATGATATCCGGCTTGACGTCGCGCGTCACAGGGCTGGCGATGGGGCCGTCGACGTCCAGCAGCAGCGCGAGGGCTGGGGCCGTGTGGGCAGCGGTCCGGTCGGTACCTTGGAGCGATTGAGTCATGCCCCTATTCTGTCAGTCCCCGAGGTGTGCATCACAGCTGTGACGCCAGACGTTCGGATAGTCACCGTTTGGCCACAACCTGCGTGTGCCGGGGGTCACAAGTTCCGTTAGCGCAGCAACTTCCATAGGCTTGCAGGGTGATCTTCAAAGCTGTGGGCGAGGGACGCCCGTACCCTGACCATGGATATTCCGCGCCCCGTGACTGGGCTGCCCTTCCACCGCGGCCTGTTCGCCTCGATGAACTCGTCACCACCAAGCGCACCCTTGATCTGGAGGCGTTGCTGGCAGAAGATTCAACGTTTTTTGGGGATTTGTTCCCGCACGTGGTTCAGTACCAGGGCGTGCTGTACCTCGAAGATGGGCTGCATCGGGCAGTCCGCACCGCGCTCCACCAGAGGACGGCCATCCACGCACGCGTGCTGGTGATCGATGGCTAGGCAGCGCAAGCGTCCCAAAGATGTGACGCAGTTACACGGGCACCATGTGGTGACCGGACCGGAGCTTCGTGCCACCTTCGCCGAGGACGCACGTGCCCAACGCAGCCGCTTCCGGCGCAGGGTCTTCCACGCCATCGTCCTTGTCCTGCTGGTTGGTGTCATTGCCGCCGGAGCAATCGGCGCCTGGGCCATCATGAACGGCGTCATCAGGATTCCGACGGCGATCGCCAGCAAGGCTCCCACCAGCCTTTGCCCCACCACGACGTTCGACTACGTGCCGAACGAAACCGTTAATATCAACGTCTTCAACGCCACATCGCGTGCAGGCCTGGCAACTACTGTTGCCGACGAGTTCAAAGCACGGGGGCACAAAGTCCTATCCGTGGACAACAGTGATACTGCCTACTCGGGGATCGGCGTGGTGGTTTCAGGAGTCAAAGGCCAGGCAGCTGCATTCAACATCCAGCGGAATTTGGCGGGAACGGACTACTTCCAGGACAACCGCGAAGACGAATCAGTGGACGTAGTCCTCACGCGTGGCTTTCAGGGCTTGGTGGAACCGCAGCTCGTGGATCAGACTCCCGGCAAGCTCAGCTGTCCGCGTGAGGACCTGAGGATTGCGGATACTTCCCGATGGCCGATCATCCCCACCCGCCCGGCTCAGTAGGGCGGGGCAGTAGGCCGGGCTGAGGACGCGTAGGCTGATTTTCGCCACGCAAAGTGGTGGGCGATGCCCTGATTTGGGTGTCGCCGCCCTGTTGCTCTGGCGTTAGCCGGCCAGGCTGTCCGTGGCTGCGGCTTCCACGCGGATGGGCTTGCCGGCCTCATCGAACTGCGCTCCCGCACCTAGCTGGATGAACCGCACCGTTTGCGCTGTCTGGAGCTCGACGTCGGAGGCTGGGGCAGGCGGGGGAGTCTCGCCGTCGGGCGTTCGGTTGCGTCGTGCGGCGCTTGCTGAGAGTGTGCCGTGGATGAGCCGCGCCAACTGGGCGACATCCGTGTCCGGGAGGTAGCCCTGCTGGACGCCGTCAGTCAGGATGTCCTGGAGGAGGACGTTGAGGTCGCCCACGTGATCCGCGAGCTTAGCGAACGAGGCTGGGGATAAGACGGCGGCCATCGCTGGCCCCGGCGGAAGGTGGCGGCGGCTGAGGTCCTCTACCTGGGCGCGGACATAGAGGGCCAGCCGGTCCACCGGGTTATCAAGGGCTGCAAGCGATTCGCGAAGGTCCACGATGAAGCGCTCGGTTTCATCCAGCGCGTACGCAATGAGCAGCTGCTCCATGTCTGCGTAGTAGTTGTAAACGGCGGTGCGGCCAACACCCGCGTGGCGTGCGACGTCCGTCATGGTGAGGCCGGGCAGGCCATGGGTAAAGAGGAGCTCGCCAAAGGCGGTCAGAATACGGCGTTGGGTCTCGGCGCGTTGGGCAGCGTTCGTGGCGGCCGTGATCCTAGGCATATAGACACTTTACAATGATGTGTCACCAAGTCCTGCCAATTGGTGTACACCTGGGGCCCTTGGAGGCCTTCCTCGAGCCATTGCGCAAGGGCAAACTCGCGTAACATCGTGGGAACCGGACTCGAACTTCACCCGGACACTAAATTCACAAGGGGGACTGTTGCGGGCAACGGTCAAGGATGTGGCACGCCGCGCGGGAGTGTCGCCGAAAACCGTCTCGAACGTCATGAACGGAATCGTGCCGGTCAGCGCTCCAACGCGGCTCAGGGTTGAGCAGGCAATGCAGGAGCTGGATTACGTTCCCAACCTTTCCGCCCGCGGACTCCGCAACGGCCGCTCCGGTGTCATCGCGTTGGCCTTGCCGGATCTGGCCACCCCGTTCTCCGCTGAGATAGCCCAGAGCATCGTGGAAGTAGCCCACGAGCAGGGCTGGAGCGTCCAGATCGAGGAAACCGGTTCGGATCCGCAGCGCGAGCAGGAGTTGATGACCCGCGCGCGCTCCAACCTCATCGATGGGCTCATTCTCAATCCGGTGGTGCTGGATGAAAGTGCCGTCAAGGTTGGGGTGGCCTTGCCTCCCGTCGTGCTGCTGGGTGAAGTGACCCAGGAGCTTGCGGACCGTGTTTACGTGGACAGTTTCGCGGCGGCGCGGGATATGACGCTGGCTCTGGCCAAATACGGGCGTCGGCGTATCGCCGTGCTCGGCATAAACAAGACCAGGCAGTCTGCCACGTCGATTCAACGCAGACAGGGTTACGAGGCTGCACTCCAGATCCTCGGGATCCCCCTGGATGAATCCCTGCTGATCTCCTGCTCGCCTTGGACGCCTGGAGCTGCGGCCGAATCACTGACCCGCTATCTGGATTCCAAGCCGCTGCCGGAGGCACTGTTCTGCTTCACGGATTCGCTGGCCATTGGAGCCCTCAATACGCTGTGGAAGAGGGGCGTCCGCGTTCCTGATGACGTCGCGGTGGCCGGTTTCGACGACGTCATGGATGGGCGCTACGCCGTTCCCTCGCTGACCACCGTATCTTTCGACAAGCGGACCATCGCCACCGAAGCACTGCGCCTGCTCACTGAGCGCATGGCGGACAGGGGCCACGGACAACGCGTCGTCACGGTGGACTACACCATTCTGGAGCGGGACAGCACCGGCTAAGCGGCCTTTGAAATTTAAGTGTTCGCGCTAACAATTTCTCTTGCCTCAGATATTACAACGATGTAATGTGAGAGCCGCGTCACCCCCGGGCCACCCTTTTACCCGGCAGTGGAGATGCATCGAAGCCGGATTTGCGCAGCAGTTGTGTCCTTTTCAGCGGACCCTTCCAAAGGAGTGACGGGTGAAGCAGTTTGAATCTTTGACCGGGAAACAGTTGTCCCGGAGACAGTTATTGACGGGATCGGCCCTCCTCGGAGGCGGGCTTCTGGCCACCAGCCTCACAGGCTGTGGAGGTACAGCCGGAGCTGCATCCGTGCAGACCATCAACTTCTGGCATCTCCTCTCCGGAGGTGACGGCACCAAGATGCAAGCCATGATTGCCAACGCCAACCAAGCCAATCCCGGCTTCAAGGTGCACCCCACCGTGTTGGCGTGGGGTCCTCCGTACTACACCAAGCTGGCCATGGCATCTGCCGGGGGCCGACCTCCTGAGGTAGCTATTATGCACGCCAGCCGGGTCCCGGGATATGCCCCGGGCGGCCTCATAGAGCCTTGGGATCTGGGGCTGCTCGCGGAGAATGGCATCACGCCGGAGAACTTCGCGCCGCGCATCTGGGAAAAGGGCCAGCAAGATGGGAAGGTTTTCTCCATCGCGCTGGACTCCCACCCGTTCATCATGTTCTACAACACAGACGTCGCCGGTAAAGCCGGGCTCCTGGAAAGTAATGGCCAGTTGCAGGAGGTCAGTTCGCCTGGCGAGTTCAAGGCCATGGCACTGGAGATGCAAAAGATCACCAAGGCCCACGGATTGTCCTTTGGCTACCTGAACCTGGGCTCGCAGATGTGGCGGCTGTTCTACACGCTCTACAAGCAGCACGGAGCGGAAATTGTCCTCACGCCCGGCCGGCAGATGGAGGCGGACAGGGACGCTGCGATCGAATCGCTGGAGTTCATGGCCTCGCTCTTCGACGACACCATCGCGGCCAAGAGCGGCGACATCAACACCGGTATCGCAGAATTCGTCCGTGGCGATTCGGGAATGCTCTTCAGTGGTGGCTGGGAATTGCCCACCATGAAGAAGGCAAAGTTGCCGGTTGACGCCGCCACCATCCCCACTCTTTATGGGACACCGGCCTCCTACGCCGACTCGCATTCCTTCGTCCTCCCGCGGCAGCTCGCGGTAGATGAAGCGAAACGGAAGGATGCGTACAAGTTCGTCAGTGACGTTCTGAAGGGTTCGCTGTTGTGGGCTGAGGCCGGCCATATCCCGGCCTACCAGCCGGTGGTTCAATCGCCGGACTACGGGAAGCTCACGCCGCAGATCCACTACGCCAACGCGGCGGACATCATCGCCTACGATCCCGAATCCTGGTTCAGCGGCTCGGGATCGGACTGGCAGACCTACTTTGCCGAGCATATCCAGAACGTGCTTCTGGGGCGCGACAAAGCAAGCACAGGGTGGGATGGCTTCGTGGCCCGCACCAACGACCTTCTATCCCGGCCCAACCCGGTCTGACCGGTACCAGCGCACCGAGCGACAAAGGAGTCCTTCATGAGTTCCTCTACACTGTCCCGGCAGACAAGCCAACCACGGACAACACCCAGCCCAGGCAAGGCCGGGCTATCTCTGCGAAGAAGCAGGGACAATGTGAACGGATGGGCCTTCGCAACCCCGTTCCTGGTGTTCTTCCTCGTCTTCCTCGTTTGGCCCATTCTGTACGGCTTCTACATGAGTCTCACGGGCAAATCCCTGACAGGCGCCAACGACAGTCTCATCGGCTTTGCAAACTACGCTGAAGCCTTTGCCGATGCCGGCATGTGGCGTTCATTGGGCAACACCCTGTACTTCACAGTCATCAGCACTGTCCCCCTGGTGCTGGTTGCGTTGGTGATGGCGGCGCTCCTGAATATCGGCCTTCCAGCCCAGTGGCTATGGCGGCTTTCCTACTTTGCACCGTTCCTGTTGGCTTCCACGGTTGTGTCGTTGTTCTTCGTCTGGATGTACAACCCGCAACTGGGTTTGATCAACGATTTCCTGTCAAAGTTCGGAATACCAAAAGTCGGGTGGCTGAACGATCCCAATGTGGCCATGTGGTCAATCGTGATCGCGACACTCTGGTGGACGGTGGGCTTCAATTTCCTTCTCTACCTGGCGGCAATGCAGAACATCCCCGTCCAGCACTATGAGGCAGCGTCACTGGATGGTGCCGGCCCTTGGCGGCAATTCTTCTCCATCACTCTGCCGCAGCTCACGCCCACCACCGTAATGATCGTGTTGCTCCAGATCCTGGCTTCCCTGAAGGTCTTTGACCAGATTTACCAGATGACAGCCGGGGGTCCGGGCGGATCTACCCGTCCCGTGGTCCAGTACATCTTCGAAACCGGGTTCACCGGATACCGGCTGGGGTATTCCGCAGCTATCTCCTACATCTTCTTCGGACTGATTGTGCTGGTTTCCGCGCTGCAGTTCGTCATCACCCGCCGCAGGAGCGCATAGCCATGGCAACCCCTACCCTCACCCGTTCGACCCCAGCCGCGCCCACCACCGCCCTGAAGATCCGCCAGCCGCGCAAGAAGCTGACCGTCGGCAGGGTCGCAGCAGTCGTCGTCGCCGCTTTGATCGCTGTCCTCTGGCTGATCCCGTTCGCATGGGCCACGGTCACTGCCTTCAAGTCCGAAGCGGATGCGTCGGCGTCCAAGGTCAGCTGGTTCCCGCCGTCGGGCTTTACCTTCGATGCCTTCGTCAATGTGTTCCAAGCCGGGAACATCCCGCTCTGGACGTGGAACTCGCTCTACACCTCCGCAGCCATCACGGCAATCACACTGGTGATCTCGGCTCTCATGGCTTACGCACTCTCCAGGATCGAGTTCAAAGGCAAGAAGGTTCTGATGGTCGTGATCATCGCCGCCATCATTGTCCCGCCACCCGTGCTGATGATTCCGCTCTTTTACCAAATGCTCGCGTTCAAAATGATCGATACCTCCTGGGCCATCATTTTGCCGCAGGTGATCCATCCCGCCATGGTGTTTGTTCTCAAAAAGTTCTTCGACCAGATCCCGCATGAGCTTGAAGAAGCGGCAGTAATGGACGGTGCCAGCCGTCTACGGATCTTCCTGCAGATCATCCTGCCGTTGTCCCGGCCCATCCTGGCCGCCGTCGCGATCTTCGTGTTCATCGGTGCGTGGAACAACTTCCTGTGGCCCTTCATCTCCACCAACGACGACTCCCTGCTGACCCTCCCCGTAGGTCTGCAAACCATCAAGAGTGCTTACGGCGTCCAGTACGCACAGAACATGGCGTCCGCCTTGTTGGCAGCTTTGCCGCTCATCGTCGTCTTCCTGTTCTTCCAACGCCAGATCATCAAGGGCGTCGCGACGACGGGACTCGCCGGAACCTGATCCGGCACCTTCGCTCACCAACTGTTTGAGAACACAACCAAGGAGATACATGTCCCGCGCACGCATCACCCTCGATCGCGATTTCACCATCGGCGAGGTACCTCGACGCCTCTTCGGCTCCTTCGTGGAACACATGGGCCGCTGTGTGTACAGCGGCATCTACGAACCCGGACACCCCGAGGCCGACGAGAACGGCTTCCGCCAGGACGTCCTGAAGCTGGTCAAGGAACTTGGCGCCACTGTTATCCGGTACCCCGGCGGCAACTTCGTCTCCGGCTATAACTGGGAAGACGGCATCGGCCCCCGCGAAACCCGGCCCCGCCGCCTGGACGGTGCCTGGCACACGGTGGAAACGAATGCTTTCGGCCTGCACGAGTTCGTGGACTGGTCCAAGCAGGCCGGCACGGAAATCATGGAAGCCATCAACCTGGGCACCAGGGGAGTGGATGCTGCCCGCGAGATCGTGGAGTACGCCAACCACCCCGGCGGGAGCTACTGGTCCGATCTCCGCGCCAAGAACGGCCACAAGGACCCGTTCGATATCAAGCTGTGGTGCCTCGGCAACGAGATGGATGGGCCGTGGCAGATCGGCCACAAGACCGCCGACGAATACGGGCGCCTAGCCCAGGAAGCGGCCAAGGCCATGCGCTTCGTGGACCCCGACATTGAGCTTGTTGCGTGCGGCAGCTCCAACTCCCGGATGCCCACGTTTGGTGCCTGGGAGCAGACGGTCCTCACCCACACCTACGACGAGGTGGATTACGTTTCCCTCCATGCCTACTACTACGAGCACGAAGGTGACGTTGGCAGCTTCCTGGCATCCGCCGTCGACACCGACTACTTCATCGAGTCAGTGATCGCCACCGCGGACGCCGTGCGGGCCAAGGGCAAGCACAAGAAACACATCAACCTGTCCTTCGACGAATGGAACGTCTGGTACCAGCGCGGCCTGGACACTGAGGACCAGCCTCACAACGTGATCAAGGCGGGCTGGCGCGAGCACCCCCGCGTCATCGAGGACAAGTACAACGTGACGGATGCCGTGGTGGTGGGCACCCTGCTCAACTCGCTGCTCCGCCATGGCGACCGCGTCAAGATCGCCAACCAGGCGCAACTGGTCAACGTCATCGCGCCCATCCTGTCGGAAGAGAACGGACCGGCCTGGAAGCAGACCATTTTCCACCCGTTCGCCCGGATGGCAGAACTCGCCAAGGGCCAGATCCTGCGGCTTTCGGTGGACTCGGACAAGTACTCGAACAACCGCTTCGGGGATACGGACCTTATAGATGTCAGCGCTACGTGGAACGAGGAAACGGACCGGGTGGCACTCTTCTTCGCGAACCGCGGGCTGGAAGAAGCTGCCGACGTCGAGGTTGCCCTGCGCGGCTTCGACGCCCGCCAGGTGCTCCGCGCCGAAGTCCTGGAGATCCCCGAGGGCGGCGACAGGTTCACCACCAACACGCAGGACCAGCAGGGCCGCGTCGGTCTGAAGCCGCTGGAAGGCGTCAAGGCGACTGGTTCGGAGCTTCGGCTGACGCTGCCCGCATTGTCCTGGGCCGTCGTCGAGCTTGAGGTTGTGAAGGCCTAGCATCGCCCTTTAAGAGCAACGCGGGGATCCTTCTATGGTTGTCAAGCGTGGCAAGGGCCGGGGTTTGGGGCGTTGAGGGTTCGGTAGATCCGCCGGGCGAGGTAGCGTTTCACGCACCGGCGGATCTCCTTTGTGGTTCGTCCCTCGGCTTGGCGTTTGCGCA
>NZ_JBFRFP010000025.1:0-71624 GCF_052114885.1 Paenarthrobacter sp. 2TAF44
TACTGGGCACGCTCCGTGCCCTGCTCCGCGATCAACGCATCAAGGGACTCAATCCACTCCGCGGTCTCTTCCGGATCACGATCAGGCAGCTGGGCAGTCAACCCGCTGAGGATGTGTGAGGTCTCTTCTCCTGCAGCCACGTCCAACCTCTCTTCATTGAATGTCTGGGCGCTTGCTCTGTGGGGGCGCTCAAGGAATTTCGTATTGTGAGAATAAAATTCTGCAATTCGAGATTACGTCTGCCGATGGGCAGCGTCAACACGGATTACGTAACCGCAACAGTCAACTGGGAAACGCTCGGCCAAGCAACCGAATGTGACCCTCCATACACTTGTGACGCCTTGACGTGACGTGACCTGAGTCATAGAGTACTTTCACTATTCAATAACTTGTTTCCGCTCTGTGGAAACAGTACGAAGTGGAGATCCACGATGCAGACGACTTCATCAGTCGGCGTCACTGAGACTCCGGGAGACACAACAGCAGGTGGGCCCAACCACCCGGCCGTGGGTAACACGGACCTTTGCGCTATTGCTTCCGAAGCCGCAGGCCGTACCATCAGCCCCAGTCTTTACAACATCGACCTCGCGCCCACCAAGGCCGCAGGCCGTAAGTGGACCAGCTACAGCATCTTTACCCTCTGGGCCAATGACGTCCACAGCCTGGGTAACTATGCCTTTGCCATTGGTCTGTTCTCGCTCGGTCTAGGCGGCTGGCAGATCCTGGTGGCACTGGGAATTGGGGCCACCCTACTCTTCGCCCTCTTGAACTTCTCCGGATTCATGGGCCAGAAGACCGGTGTTCCTTTCCCTGTCATGAGTCGTATCAGCTTCGGCATCCGTGGTGCGCAGATCGCCAGCCTCGTCCGTGGCGCTGTCGCTGTCGCCTGGTTCGGTATCCAGACATACCTGGCATCCGTGGTGCTACGCGTCATGCTCGTCGCGATGGCTCCGGGCCTGAAGCATCTGGATAGCAACTCGATCCTGGGCCTATCAACGCTGGGCTGGCTTTCCTTCGTGGCGCTCTGGATAGTTCAGCTCGTCATCGTCAGCTTCGGCATGGAAATGATCCGTAAATATGAGGCCTTCGCTGGGCCCATCATCCTGGTGACCATGGCTGCGATCGCTGTGTGGGTCTTCATCGAGGCCGGCGGAGCCATCCAGTGGAGCGGCATCAAGGGGCTCGAAGGTGGCGACATGTGGCTCACCATCTTTGCCGGTGGGGCATTGTGGGTTTCCATCTACGGGACGTTCGTTCTGAACTTCTGCGATTTCACGAGGTCCTCTGTCTCCAAGAAGTCCATCGTCAAGGGCAACTTCTGGGGCATCCCCATCAACATGCTGGTATTCGGCGCAATCGTAGTGGTCATGGCCGGCGGACAGTACAAGATCAACGGCACAGTCATCGAGAGCCCGTCGGGCATCGTCCAGAGCATCCCTAATACTCTGTTGCTTGTCCTGGCTTGCCTCGCCCTGCTGATCCTGACCATCGCCGTGAACCTGATGGCCAACTTCGTAGCACCCGTCTATGCACTCACCAACCTCTTCCCGCGGCATCTGAACTTCCGTAAGGCGGCGTGGGTCAGCGGCACCATCGGCCTCATCATCCTGCCGTGGAACCTCTACAACAACCCGATCGTCATCGTGTACTTCCTCGGTGGCCTGGGCGCCCTGCTCGGTCCGCTGTTCGGAGTGGTCATGGCCGATTACTGGCTGGTCCGCCGTGGCAAGGTCAACGTGCCCGAGCTCTACACCGATGATCCCAAGGGCGCGTACTTCTACAAGCGGGGCGTGAACCCCAAGGCCATCGTTGCCATGCTCCCCGCAGCCGCCTTGGCCATTGCCATCGCCTTCATTCCAGGCTTGGCTCCCGCGGCACCATTCGCTTGGTTCATCGGCGCCGGCGTGGCCGCACTCACGTACTTCGTTGTGGCTGACAAGAAGCAGGCCCACGAGGACGTCTCGGGCGAACCGATTGCGGTCGCCAGCACCCACTGATGTCGCCAGCACCCACTGATATAGAGGAAACCATGCGCATCCTTGTCGCAAACGTGAACACTACGCAGTCCATGACCGATTCCATCGCTGCCCAGGCCAGGGCTGCTGCCGCCCCGGGGACCGAGATCATTGGCATCACTCCGCGCTTTGGCGCCGACTCCTGTGAGGGCAACTTCGAGAGCTACCTTGCCGCGATCGCCGTCATGGACGCAGTGGTCAATTATCCCGAACCCTTCGACGCCGTCATCCAGGCAGGCTACGGCGAGCACGGTCGCGAGGGGTTGCAGGAACTCCTCGATGTCCCGGTGGTCGATATCACCGAGGCCGCTGCCAGCACAGCCATGTTCCTTGGCCATAAATATTCCGTGGTTACTACGTTGGACCGCGCCGTCCCCTTGATTGAGGATCGCCTCAAGCTTGCCGGGCTGGAGGCGCGCTGCGCCTCGGTCCGCGCCAGCGGTATGGCCGTGCTGGAACTTGAGGAACATCCGGACCGCGCCGTCGAGGCGATCGTGAGCCAGGCCGAGCAGGCTGTCTTGCAAGACAAGGCCGAAGTGATCGTGCTGGGCTGCGGCGGCATGGCTGGCCTGGACGAGCAGGTTCGGCAGCGCACCGGTGTTCCCGTTGTTGATGGTGTGGCTGCGGCTGTCACCATTGCTGAATCCTTGGTCCGGCTCGGCCTCACGACGTCCAAGGTACGCACCTATGCAACGCCGCGTCCGAAGACTGTCATAGGCTGGCCGATAACAGCAGCCCAACCGACTTCAGCCCAGCCCACTGAAGGGCAGCCCGCAGAGGCCGCGCGCTGATGCAGGCCGCTGACTAGTTGAAGGCGATTCCCCGAAAGGCCACCACGTGACTGACCCACGCCCGTCCGCAGACCCAAGGGTCGCCGTCGTGACCGGTGCCGGCTCCGGAATTGGGAGGGCAGTAGCCCGGCTCATGCTCGCCGATGGTTATCGTGTGGCGTTGGCGGGGCGTCGCGAAGCGCAGTTGCTGGAGACCGCGGGCGACCATCCGGATGCCTTGGCGGTGCCCTGCGATGTGACAGAGCCCGACGACGTCGCCCGCCTTTTCGCTGCCGTTCGCCAGCGCTGGGGCCGGGTTGATGTGCTGTTCAATAATGCAGGCATCTTCGGACCAGCCGGCGACGTTGGTGAGATCGACGTCGACGAGTGGGAGGCCACGCTGCGCGTCAATGTCACGGGCTCCATGCTGTGCGCCGCTGAGGCTGTGAGGACCATGAAGGCCCAGGAGCCGCAGGGTGGCCGCATCATCAATAACGGCTCCATCTCTGCACATTCGCCCAGGCCCAGGTCCGTCGCTTACACGGTGACCAAGCATGCGATGACCGGCCTGACCAAGAGCATTGAGCTGGATGGCCGAGACTTTGGCATCACGTGCGGGCAGATCGATATCGGAAATACCCGTACGGAGATCATGGACACCATCGGAGTCGGCTCAGGTGCGTTGCAGGCCGATGGCAGCCGTCGCGTGGAGCCGATGTTCCCTGTGGAGGACGCTGCGCGTGCGGTGCTCATGATGGCCAACATGCCGGCGTCGGCCAATGTTGGTTCCTTGGTAGTCACAGCCGCGGGCATGCCCTTTGTAGGCCGCGGCTAGCATCAAAGCACCGCCCCAAACCGTGGGCCCGTGCCGCCACCACCCACTTTGCTTTTCGAATGCCCGTGACACGCCTGCAGGAGGGTGTGTCACGGGCATTTCTGCGTCAAAGAAGGTGGTGGACGCACCAACATCCAAGCTCCAAACTAAATGTGACTTTCCACAATATGGAAATTCAATTTCCCCTTGCGGAATGATGTGAGCAGGATTACATTTGAAAACAACCCCCAAATGTGGGGCGGTTCCCAACTGATTGGTTCAGATCAATGAAGATCCCAGACTCTGCGGCGCTGAAGGCGAGTTCGGCCCCGCTGAAGAAGAAGCCACTGTATAAGTCGCTCTTTTTTCAAATCCTGATCGCCGTCGTCGCAGGTGTGCTCATCGGTCATTTTTGGCCGAACCTCGGGTCCACCCTCCGGCCGCTGGGTGATGGATTCATTCAACTCATCAAGATGATCATCGCCCCGCTGATTTTCCTCGTGATCGTCACGGGCATCTCGGCAGTCGGCGACGTCAAGGCGGTCGGAAGGGTCGGGGTCAAAGCACTCCTCTACTTCACCTGCGCCACCCTTTTCGCCCTGGTCTTCGGACTCATCGTGGGCAACATCGTTCAGCCCGGTGCCGGTCTGAACATCGATCCCTCCACGCTTTCCCAGGAAGCCGTGGACGCAAAGACCGGCCACGCAGTTCCCAAGGATGCAGCGGCCTTCCTGCTGGATGTCATTCCCACCAGCGTGATCGGCGCCTTCGCCAACAACAGCCTGCTCCAGGTACTCTTCTTCTCCGTCTTCTTCGGTGCCGCGATCGTGGTCATCGGTCGCCAGCGCTGCCTGCCCGTGATCAGCCTCATGGAGACCGTTCTGGAGCTGATCTTCAAGATCATGTCCTGGATCATGAAAGTTGCTCCCATCGGTGCTTTCGGCGCCATGGCCTTCATCATCGGCCAGTACGGGCTTGGCACACTCGGTACGTATGCGCTTCTCATCGCATCCTGCTACGGAGCCGCCGTCGTCTTTATCGGCCTGCTGTTCCTGGTGGCCTGGGGCTTCGCCCGCGTTCCGCTCTGGCACTTCCTGAAGTACACCCGCGAGGAATTCCTGCTTGCGCTTGGCACGGCTTCCACTGAAGCGGTGATGCCGCGCATCATGACCAAGCTGACCAACGCCGGCTGCTCCCGGGCAACCACCGGTCTGGTGGTTCCCACCGGCTATTCCTTCAACCTTGACGGTGCAGCGATCTACCTCTCGATCTCGCTCTTGTTCCTGGCCCAGGCATTCGGCCACCACCTTGACCTCGGCCAGCAGTTGGCCGCGCTGGGTGTGCTGCTCCTGACCTCCAAAGGCATGGCCGGCGTCCCGGGCTCATCGTTCCTGGCACTCTCGGCCACGGCTGCCGCCCTCGGCATCTTCCCGGTTGCCGGCGTAGCACTCCTCCTCGGAGCCGATCGCCTCATGGACTCCATGCGCGTCGTCGTCAACCTGCTGGGCAACTGCGTTGCCACGTTCATAGTTGCCAAGTGGGAAGGCCAGTTCGACCGCAGCGTCATGGTCCGGGCCTTCAACGGCGAGATTACCAACGAGGATTCGGCCATCATGCTCGGCCAGGAGGAAGTGTTCGAGGAACAGGAACTCGAACGCCTCAGCGAGGGCCACCACCCCTCACCGAAATTCCGTGGAGGTCCAACGGCAGACGAAATCCCGCAATTCGAGATGAGCAAGCCAGGGCAACCAACCACCCCGATCTGCCCCGACTAACTCCATAGTTTGAGTGCAACTGATGCCCTTGAGACTCAGGTCTTGAGGGCATCAGCTGTGTCAGAGGGGAAGCAGTTCCGAGAGGTCCGCGCGCAGTCCGGACGCGGCAACACGGCCAGCCGACACTGCGTCTCCCCAGGAGATCCGGCCGGTTACCAGCTCAAGCCAGGTGGCCGCGTCGCACTCTATGACATTCGGGGGAGTGCCGCGGGTGTGGCGGGGCCCCTCCACGCACTGCGTGACGCCGAACGGGGGCACGCGGACCTCCACCGAATTGCCGGGCGCGCGGGCGGTGACTTCCTCGAGCGAGTAGCGGACCGCCGTCGCGATCAAAGAGCGCGACGGCGGAGCGGCACCGGTTTCGCCGGAGGCACCTTCAGCCGAGCCTCCGACGGCGAATTGCCAGGCTGCCAGCGCAGCGCGGCCCTCCTCGACGTCAATGCGGCGTCGTGCAACTGCCATGGTTTCTTTCCTTATATAACTAGGTGACTCAGTAACGGGCCGGCTCAGTCGAGCATCGCGGATACGGCGTGGCCCAGGCGGATCTTGCCCACGGGCCGCCCGCCGCCCAGCACAGGTTCCACGACGCGTTCCAGGACGTTGGAAACCGCGGGAATGTCCACCGCGCCACTGACGGCAAGAAGGGTCAACCCCACCAAGGACGTAGCGCGAAGGTTCCCATCGAGCATCTTGACCGCGACGGTGGCACCGGTGGACGTGGCAAGGACCAGGATGCCCTCGGCGCCAATCTTGGCCAGGATGTCCAGCTCTTCCATGACGATCGTGTTTGACTCGCCCTTGCCTTGGACCGCCCACGGGTAGTCCAGCATGGAGGTGGCGATGGTGGCTGCGCGTGCGTTTGAGGAAGAATCGCCCGGCGACTTCGCCAACCGCGAATACGCCCGGGCCAGTCCGGTCAGCGAGATCGCCGCAACGGGTGCTCCGCAGCCATCAATGCCCAAATGCGAGATCGTTTCGCCGCTGTATTCCTCAATCACGGACCGCACACGTTGCTGCAACGGATGATTCGGCTCAAGGTAACTGCGAAGGTCCCAACCGTTTTCCGTGCAGGCCCAGAGGAAAGCCGCGTGCTTTCCGGAACAATTGAAGGCGAGCCTGGTCTGGCCGCGCTCGGAGCGGACAAGCCAATTGCGGGCGGTTTCGTCCTGCGGCCAAGCTGTGGGGCACTGAAGCTGATCCTCGCGGACACCTGCCGCTTTGAGCATTCCCTCCACTACGTCCATGTGATCCAGGGAACCGGTGTGGCTTCCGCAGGCGACAGCCACCTGGGCGCCCCGAAGCGGGACGCCGGACTGCATGGCAGCGAGGGCCTGGAATGGTTTCAGGGTGGAGCGGGCCAGAATGGGAGCATCGATGTCACCGAGCCGGGTGACCACGCTTCCGTCACCGGCAAGGACGACGGCAGCACCGATGTGCCGGGACTCGATAAAGCCACTGCGTTCGATGACTGCCAGTTCGACGGCGGACTCAACGTTGAACGTTTCATGCGAACTCATGGGCATGAGGCCAGTCTAGGGCGCGACGGCTGTGTTCACTGGTCACATGCGCGGTCCCGGATCCAGTCATCCGTTGCCGGGGAAGGACACAGCTTAGGCCCCGCGCCTTACACAAAGTACCCTTGAAGACTGTGAAGGTACTCGTCATTGGCCCAGGCGGCCGCGAACACGCCATTGTCCGCTCTCTGCTTGAAGATCCGAACGTTTCCGAGGTCCATGCGGCTCCGGGCAACGCAGGCATCAGCAAACTCGTTCCCACGCACGCAATTGACGGGAACAACCCGGAAGCCGTGTCCGCGCTCGCCACCAAGCTGGGCGTGGACCTGGTTGTCGTCGGTCCGGAGGCTCCCCTGGCCGCCGGTGTGTCCGACGCCGTCCGTGCCGCCGGGATCCCGGTCTTCGGCCCCAGCAAGGAAGCAGCCCAGCTCGAAGCATCCAAGGCCTTCGCCAAGCAGATCATGGCGGAAGCCGGCGTTCCCACGGCCATGGCCCGCGTTGCCACCAACGCAGAGGAAGCCGCCGATGCCCTGGCTACATTCGGCGCCCCGCACGTTGTTAAGGACGACGGCCTTGCCGCAGGCAAGGGTGTTGTAGTCACCAACGACCGCGAGGAAGCCCTCGCGCACGCGCAGGCATGCTTCGACGCCGGTGGAACAGTTGTCATCGAAGAGTTCCTCGACGGCCCCGAAGTTTCCCTGTTCGTCCTCTGCGACGGACGCACTACCGTTCCCCTTTCTCCGGCGCAGGACTTCAAGCGCATCTTCGATAACGACGAAGGCCCCAACACCGGTGGCATGGGTGCCTACACCCCGCTTGAGTGGGCTCCCGAAGGCCTGGTTCAGGAAGTCATCGACCGCGTCGCCCAGCCCACTGTGGATGAGATGGCCCGCCGGGGCACACCCTTTATCGGTGTGCTGTACTGCGGCCTGGCACTCACCTCGCGCGGCACGCGCGTCATCGAGTTCAACGTGCGCTTCGGAGACCCCGAGACCCAGGCAGTCCTCGCGCGGCTCAAGACCCCACTCGGTGCGTTGCTTCTGGCAGCTGCCAAGGGCGAACTGGACACCGCAGAGGAGCTGCGCTGGTCCAAGGACACGGCAGTCGCCGTCGTCGTGGCCGCCGAAAACTATCCGGACGCTCCCCGCACGGGGGATCGCATCCGCGGCCTGAAGAAGGTGGACGAGCTCGAGGGCGTCCACGTTGTCCACGCCGGCACCAAGCTGGACGAGGAAGGCAAAGTGGTTTCGGCCGGCGGCCGCGTCCTCGCTGTGGTCGCGCTCGGTTCCGATCTGGTGGAGGCCCGCGAGAAAGCGTACGACGGCGTTGAGCTGGTTCAGCTTGAAGGCTCACAGTTCCGTACGGATATCGGAGGCAAGGCCGCCCGCGGCGAAATCCGAGTGCCCTACGCAGCCACCGGAACCATCCCGAAAGTACAGGCCTGAGCATGACTGATTCCCTCCCCACAGGCGGTTTCAAAACCGAGACCCTGGAACTTCCGGGTTGGACGCATATCTATTCCGGCAAGGTTCGTGACCTCTACGTCCCAACCGATGAATCCATCACGGAAAAGGTCGGCCAGGAATGCGTACTGGTGGTTGCCAGCGACCGCATCAGTGCCTATGACCATGTCCTGAGCAGCGAAATCCCTAACAAGGGCCGCATCCTGACGCAGCTCAGCCTGTGGTGGTTCGACCAGTTGGAGGTTGAGCACCACGTGCTGGCCTCCACGGTTGAGGGTGGCGTTCCGGCCGCCGTCGAGGGCCGTGCCATGATCTGCAAGAAGCTGGAGATGTTCCCGGTGGAGTGCATCGCCCGTGGTTACCTCACCGGTTCCGGGCTGGAGGAGTACAAGCACTCCCGCACCGTCTGCAGCATCCCGCTTCCCGAGGGGCTTGTTGACGGTTCCCGCTTGGAGAAAGCACTGTTTACGCCATCTGCCAAGGCCGAGGTCGGCGAGCACGACGTTAACATCACCTATGACGACGTCGTGGCCATCGTCGGTGACGACATCGCCGCACGCCTCAGCGAACTCACGCTGAAGATCTACACCCGTGCTGAGGAGATTGCCCGCGAGCGGGGCATTATCCTTGCCGACACCAAGGTGGAGTTCGGCCTGGACACGTACACGGGCATCATCACGCTGGGCGATGAGGTCCTCACCCCGGACTCCTCCCGTTTCTGGGACGCATCCACTTATGCGCCCGGCAAGTCGCAGCCCTCGTATGACAAGCAGTACGTCCGCGACTGGCTGACCTCGGCCGAGTCCGGCTGGGACAAGTCCTCGGATACGCCTCCGCCAGCCTTGCCCGCTGAAGTCGTGGAGCGCACCCGTGCCCGCTACGTGGAAGCCTACGAGAAACTCACAGGGCGCACGTTCGCCTAGGTAATCCAACTGAGTCGCAGTTAAGCGCGTTTTGACCCCCCTCAAAGCGCGCTTAACTGCGACTTACTTGGGTTTAGCTGGCTTCGGAATGGGCTTCTGGATGCGTTTCGGAATGGGCTGCGGAATGGGCTTCGGGATGTGCTTCCGGGTGTGATGCAGCAGCGCGCCGTTCTGCCAGGCGGATCTCCAGGACAGCATCCATGGCTTGCTGGACCCGGTCCGAGGCCCCGGCTGCACTGAAGTCGTGCTGGGCCTCTTCCAGGTAGTGCAGGGCCTCCGTGGTTTCACCGGCTGCCTTCAAGGACTTCCCCAGCAACAGCGAAACTTCGCCAGCCGTGTGGCGGGCCAATACCTTGCGGTCCTTGTAGATCTCGCGAAGCTTGTCCACCGCGGCCGGAATATCGCCCGTCAGGTATAGCCAGCGGGCGCGGATGAAGGCTACTTCAAGCTGGTCCGTCTTGTTTCCGCCGACGATGGACAGTGCGAGCTCGGCACGTTCAATGGCGGACAGGGTTTCAGGCTCAACAATGCCGGACGACAACCTGACGGCTGCCGATGCCTTGTTGAAACGGGCCCACAGTTCGATGTCGTTGGCGGGGGAGAGCAGCTTTGCCGCGCGCTCGTGGTGCTTGATGCCCTCTACGTAGTCGTGCCGCATGAAAGCAACGTTGCCCACCACCCACGCGACCTCACCAGCCAGCTGGGACATGGAGTGCTCGTCCATGTGCTCGATCATCGTCAGGCAGTACTGCCACGCTTCGTCCAGCTTGCCGCTCTCCGCGAGGGCGCCGATCAGCGCGCGGTGCGCGCCGATGATCAGCGTGGATCCCTTGGGCAGCTGTTCGGACAGTTGCACGGCCTTCTTTGCATGCTCGACGGCGGTGGCCAGCTGACCCTGTCCGTGACAGACCGCGGCAAGCATCTGCCAGGCACGCACGCCAAGGCCTGCGGATTCCGTGGCCATCGGGTGTTCCAGTAAATGTTCGACAATTTGCTGGCATTCCCTGAGCTGGCCTTGCTTCATCACACATTCGGCCTGCATATAGGTCATATTCCACCAGGCGCTGTTGTTCTTCGCCTCGAGCGCGATCTGCGCCGCAGTTGCTGCATGGCTGGCCGCGAGTTGGTAGTCGCGCAGGTCCCACGCTTGCCGGGCATACAGGCCGGCCAGCACGTACTCGGCATCGCTTACCGAAACGGGTTGGCTCCAGGCTTCCAAAGCCTTGGGCGCCAATTCCAGCCTGCGCGCCAGCTCTTCGATGACCTCGGCAGTAGGCTCGCGTCGACCTGTCTCAAGCAGCGAAATGTAGCTCGGGGAATACAGGTTTTTGCCCAGTTCTGCCTGCGTTAACCCGCGTTCGAGCCGTTCGGCACGTAGCTTCTCGCCGAATCCGTTTCCCACGGGGCCCTCCTACAGGTGTCTTTTCACCAAAACCTTGACAGTCTCTGTGGAAAACATTTTACAATGTATGTCAACAGGGACCGTGCAATTTCCGTAACGAATCCGACTCGCATTGGGGAACATTATGTTCAAGAAAATGGCCGCTTCGGTGGCCTTGGCAGGCGCTCTCGCTTTTACGGTTGCGGCTCCCGCAGTCGTCTCTGCTGCTGCAGCGGCAGATTCCGGCTCGGTAAGTGCTATTGGTAACTGGCCCGATCCTATGAGGTCCACCACCACGGTACCTACCAAGTCAGGTGACACGACGTACACGACGTCGTCCATCGGCAACTGGCCGGATCCTATGTAAATCAGTAAGTACTGAAGAAGACCCCGGAGCGTGACGAGCGATGCTCCGGGGTTTTCTTTTGCCCGGGTACAGGCGGTGACCCTCACACTTGAGTAGATCCGGACAAACAAAAATGGCGCCGATTTCTCGACGCCATTTTCGTGTTTGGTCGGGATGACAGGATTTGAACCTGCGACCTCTTCGTCCCGAACGAAGCGCGCTACCAAGCTGCGCTACATCCCGATCCGCTGCGAAAGCAACTGTTCAAGGATAGCTGAATCGCTGCGGGATGCGAAATCGAGGAGAGGGTGTCGCTCCTCACACGAGCGAGTCCCGCCATGCTCCGTGGAGCCGGGCAAACTGGCCGCCACCAGTGATCAACTCGGCAGGTGTTCCGTCCTCAACAATCCGGCCGTCGTGGACCACCAACACCCTGTCTGCTGTCTCCACGGTGGAGAGACGATGGGCAATGATGATGGCTGTGCGGGCAGCGTTCTGGCCTGCAACACCCTCCAGAAGGTGGGCGAGTCCTGCCTGCACCATCCGCTCGGAAGGAATATCCAGCGAAGACGTGGCTTCGTCCAGGATCAGAACGGCAGGCGCGGCGAGGAAGGCCCTGGCGAATCCAATAAGTTGTCGCTGGCCCGACGAGACGCGGCCACCGCGCTTATTGACATCCGTGTCATATCCCTCGGGCAAACTCATGATGAATTCATGGGCGCCCACTGCTTTGGCCGCGGCCTCCACTTCAGCGCGGGAAGCTTCGGGCCGGCCCAACGCGATGTTCTCCGCCACGGAGCCGCTGAACAGGAAGGCTTCCTGCGTCACCATGACCACTGCGCGGCGAAGGTCGGTGGTAGCCAGATCGCGAAGGTCAATGCCGTCCAACGTGATGGCGCCTGACGTGACGTCGTAGAAGCGCGCAACGAGTTTGGCCAGAGTGGATTTGCCGGCGCCCGTCTGCCCAACCAAGGCAACGGTCTGGCCAGCGGGAATGTGCAGGTCCAGCTTTGGCACAACCACCTTGCCATCGCTGTATCCGAACTGCACGCCCTTGAAGTCGATCTCGCCGCGTGAACTCTTCAGCGGTACGGGGTTCTTTGGAGGCCGGACCGTGGGCACTTCTTCCAAGAGCCCGGATACTTTCTCCAGCGCTGCCTGTGCGCTCTGGAAGGAGTTATAGAACATGGCCATCTGGTCCACCGGCTGGAAGAAGCGCTTCGTGGACAGGATGAGTGCCAGGAGGACGCCCACAGCGAGGTCACCGCTGAGCACCCTGAACCCGCCGAACAACAGGACCGCTGCCACACACACATTGCCGATCAGCACCAGTCCTGGCTGGAAGATGCCGTTCAGGTTGATGGAGCGGACGGTGTTCTTGCGGTAGTCCTCAGCCAAGGCACCGTAGCGGTCGGCGTTCTCGCGCTCCTTGCGGAAGGCCTTCACCGCACGGATGCCCGTCATGGTTTCCACGAAGTGCACGATCAGCCGGGCCGAAACCACCCGGGATTCCCGGAACGCGATCTGTGAATGCTTTTGGTACCAGCGTGCGAGTAAGAACATGGGCACACCCGCCGCAAGCATGATCAATCCACTGCGCCAGTCCAAGGCAAACACGGTGAATGCTGTGAAGAGCATAAACAGCATGCCCGAAGCCAGGGAGCTCACGCCGGAGTCAAGCAATTCCCGCAGCGCCTCGAGGTCCGAGGTTTGACGGGCAATGATGCGGCCGGATGTGTACTTCTCGTGGAATTCAAGGCTCAACCGCTGGGTGTGCCTGAACACGCGTACCCGGAGGTCCAGCAGCATGGCCTGGCTCAATTGGGCTGTGGACGTTACGTAGAGGGCAGTCATTGCAGCAGTGGCGATTGCCGCTGCCAGGTACAACGCACCAGCGAGCACCAACGGTCCATTGTTGGCGGCCTGCAATGCGGGCAGAGCGGTGTCGATGCCAAAGGCGATCAGGGCTGGCCCCGCCACCCGGGTGAGCTGCGAAACCACCACCATCACGATCGTCATCCAGAAACGCAACCGCACCGGGCGGATCAGCGAGCCCAGCAAGGCGAGCGACCGGCGTCGTACTGCTTTGCTGTCCGCTTTGCTCAGGAGCGTGTTGTCTTCGTTGGCGGTTCCAAAAGTTGTGGCGCTCACCGTCGGGCCTCCTCGGCGTCTTCGAGCTCGTCCAATTCGCTGTCCAGGTCCCTGGGACCGGTATCCAGGCTTGCGATGACGTAGCGGTAGTGAGCGTTTTCAGCCAGCAGTTCCGTGTGGGTTCCGACGGCGGTGATGGTTCCGTTCTCGAGCAACGCCACGCGGTCCGCCAATGCCACGGTCGAAGGGCGGTGCGCGACGATGAGGGTGGTTGTCTCGTGCAGTACCTCGCGGAGCCGGGCTTCCACGCGTTCTTCGGTGTTGACGTCCAAAGCCGAGAGAGGATCGTCCAGGACCAAGACTTTCGGCTTCGCTGCGATGGCACGGGCAAGGGCTATGCGCTGCCGCTGGCCACCCGAAAGGCTCAACCCTTCCTCGCCAATCAGGGTGTCCACACCCTCTGGCAGCGAGTACGCGAAGTGAGCCTGGGCGACGTCCAAGGCTTCATCCAGGGCTGCGTCGCTGGGCTCCGGGGAGCCGAGCAGGACGTTGTCCCGTACCGAGCTGGAGAACAGGGTGGTGTCTTCGAAAGCCACCGCAACGATGCGCCGAAGTTCCTCGATCTCGTAGTCACGGACGTCCACGCCATCAATCGTCACGGAGCCTTCTGTGACATCGTAAAGACGGGGGACAAGCTGGAGCAGGGCGCTCTTGCCGCTGCCGGTGATACCCACCAGTGCCATGGTTTCGCCAGGACGAATGTCCAGGCTGATGTCGTGCAGGAGCGTCCCGCCGTCGTCGAATCCGAAGCCCGCATGCTCAAACCGCAGGGCGCCCTTCACCGTTGCCGGCAGTTCAGCCTCATCCGGCGAGGTGATGGTGTTCTCGGTGTCCATAACTTCAAAGTGGCGGTCAAGTGCAGTCTTGGCAGTCAGCGCCATGGCCAGGAGCATGCCGGAAAACTCCACGGGAGTGGCCACTACGGCGGCCGTCGCGAAGAATGCAACCAGTGAGCCGATACTCAGCTGGCCGCTTGCCGCGAGCATGATCCCAACAACCAGGCCGACGCCCAGCGCCAGCTCAGGCAGCAACGTGACCACCAGCGTGAAGCCGGCTTGCTGCTTCGCTTTGGCAATCTCAGTCTGCCGCAGCTCTTCTGCCTGGCCGTTGAAATTTTCCAGCGCTTCGCGGCTGCGGCCGAAAGCCTTCAGGACGCGGATGCCGTGGACGGACTCTTCCACGGTGGTAGCAAGATCGCCCGCCTGGTCCTGGCTGAGGCGCGTAACCCTGCTGAAGCGGCGTCGGAAGCGAAAGGAATTGACCATGATCGGGACCGCCGCGCCGAGGAAGATCAAGGCCAACTGCCAACTCATGGAGAACATGACTCCGACGCCGATGATCACTGTCAACGTGGTGACCACCAGCATGATCGCGCCGAACGCCATCCAGCGGCGCAGAAAACTCAGGTCCGTCATGGCTCGGGACAGCAATTGCCCCGAACCCCAACGGTCATGGAAAGACACTGTGAGTTGCTGGAGGTGACCATACAGCGATACCCGCATCCTGGTCTCAACCGTCGTGGCCGGGTTGATCACGAACTGCCGGCGCAGGGCCACCAGTCCCGCTTCAGCCACACCAAGCGCAAGAATCACGACGGCGGCAATCCAGACAGCGCCTGCGTCACCGCCCGGTTGAAGCGAGGTGTTGACCAATACACGCAACACCTGAGGAATGGTCAGCGCGACGATGCTGGCGAGCAGGGCGCAGAGGAGGCCCATGAAAAGCCGGGGGAGGATGGGCCGCACATGAGGGTACAGGCGGCCGACGGATGTGAAGAATGACGTTTGTTTGGACATGCCCGCTTCTCAACAGCTGGATCTTCAGATGGTGCGGAGGTAGTTTCCCGTAGCAACTACCCTATGCCATGCCGTGATTCGTTTCACAGGACCACACTTTGCTATGTGGAAAGTTCCCCAGTTATTGAGATTCGTAATGGTTCGTGCGCTTAGCTGGCCGTCCCGTTTAGCTGAGAACGGTGAGCGTCAGCTGCGGGCAGTGAGGGTCAGCAGGACTGCTTCGGGGCGGCAGGCGATCCGGACCGGGGCGTAGCGCGAGGTGCCAATGCCGCCCGAGACGTTCACCGGCGTCGTGAATCCATCGCTTTCCCAATCGTGGAGGCCTTTGGCCCGCCATGTCGGAAGGTCGCAGTTGGAGACGAGGGCGCCGTAACCCGGGATGCAGATCTGGCCGCCGTGGGTGTGTCCGGCGAGGATCAGATCTGCCGCGGCCTCGGTGAAATGATCCAGCACGCGCTGGTACGGAGCGTGGATGACTGCCACCCTCAGGTGGGGACGGGTATCCTGGTTCACGGTGCCGCGGGGCCAGCCCGCATAACGCTCGCGCTTCAAGTGGGGATCATCCACACCCGAGAAATCGAAACGCAGTCCGTTCAAAACCACCGACTGGGCTCGGTTGGTGAGGTCGATCCAGCCTCCCATGCCGAACGCAGACCGCAACCTCGGCCAGTCAAGCTTGATGGGATCGGTCCTGAGCTTGGACGGTCCGCGGAAGTAGCCCGCAGGGTTCTTGATCCTGGGTGCGTAGTAGTCGTTGGAGCCCGGGACGAAGACGCCGGGAAATTCCATGAGAGGCCGGAGAGCGCTGATCAGCGGATCGACCGCCTGTTCGTGGCTGAGGTTGTCGCCGGTGTTGACTACAAGATCGGGCTTCAGATCCGACAAAGACTGCAGCCATTGGGTTTTCTTGTCCTGTCCCGGAACGAAGTGGATATCACTCAGGTGCAGTACCCGGAACGAATCCGAAC
Source organism: Paenarthrobacter sp. 2TAF44 (assembly GCF_052114885.1). Classification (NCBI taxonomy): domain Bacteria; kingdom Bacillati; phylum Actinomycetota; class Actinomycetes; order Micrococcales; family Micrococcaceae; genus Paenarthrobacter; species Paenarthrobacter sp. 2TAF44. Next base: position 15,917 of record NZ_JBFRFP010000025.1, read on the forward strand.
CTTCGGGGAGGATCGGGAGGGTCTCCTGGCGGACTTCGAACTGGTCCTTTTCCCACCAACCGTAAGCAGCAGCTGCCGCGCCCGCAGCGGCACCGAGGGCAGTAGTGACGGCGAAACCGCGCCCGATCGTGCGGACGCGGTTTGCCAGAGAATCAGAGAAGGGCACGGGTTAGTCCTTGCCAGGGCCGTTGCCGTTGCCATTGCCGTTGTTGCCGCCGTTGTTGGTAGGAGTTGTCGGCGGGGCGGGATTGTTCTGCGCGGGTGCTGGCGCCGTATTGCGCTGTGGAGCAGGGCCTCCGAGGAGGTTGGACGGCGGCGCCTGGAACGGGTTGGTTCCATACGCAGGGGCAATGGACAGCATGTAGTTGGTGAACTGCGGACCAGCAATCATGTAACCATCGATGGACTGGTAGAACTTGCCGTTCACGGTCAGGTTTCGTCCGGGGCGCTTCTGGTCACCCAAGGGATCACCGAACCAGGAGGCCGTTGCCAACCCGGTGGTGTAGCCGACCACCCAGGTGGAACCGTTGGTGTCGTTGGTACCGGTCTTGGCGGCTACCGGGAAGTTCCTGGAGTTGAGGGCCGGCCGGATCAGGGATCCCGAGCCTTCGTCCAGAACCTTACCCATGGCATACGCCACCCCTCGGGCAACCTCAGGTTTGATGGCATCCTTGCAGTTGGAGGATTGGGCCGGGAGATCGGCACCGGACTGGTCCTTCACCGAGGTAATCGCAATTGGCTGGCAGTACTTGCCATCCGCAGCGAACGTGGCGAAGGCGCTGGCCATCGTGAGAGGCGCAGTCTGCGTGGAACCAATGAGGTTACCCAGAGTGGTCATGGGCACCTTGGGATTGGGATCCGTGATCTTGCCGGTGTCATCGCGGGCAGGCAGACCCCCATGGACACCCGTCGCATCAACAATGCCTTGGATGCCGCACAAGTCCAACTGGGAAGCTGAAGCAAAGGTGGCCGTGTTAATCGAGTTCATGAGGCCGTACAGGACCGTCATGTTTCTGTAGTAACCCTCGTCAGAGTTCTGCAGGTCGAAAGTGCCGTTCGTGGCGTCATACCAGCCGACAGTGGGCGCAGGGCAGGTGTTTCTCCACCGGAAGTTCTGGGGGTACCTGCGGACCGAAGCATTAATCGTCGTATTCATCGACTTGCCCTCGTTCAGCCATTCGGCGAACGTAAACGGCTTCATGGTGGAACCCGGCTGGAAGCCGCCAATGCCGTTGAGGTCGTTGCCGTCGGCATCGAGGACGTCCACGTTGAAGTTTTGGGTCTGATCGAACTTGCCGTCTTGGGGGAGCCAAACGGTGTTCTGGGCCATGCTCACGATCTGGCCGGTACCCGGCTGGACCGAGACGATCGAGGCGCCCCACTTATCCGGGTTGGCACCCGCCGTCCCATCGACCTGCTGCTGGGCAACGGTCTGCGCGGTGGGGTCCAGGGTGGTCCGGATGGTAAGGCCGCCACGCATGATGCGCTTCTCGCGCTCGTCCGAGGTCTCGCCGTATGCAGGGTTGTTCAAGAGCAGGTGCAATACGTAGTCGCAGAAATACGGAGCCATGGTGGCATATGCGCAACCCTGTCGCGCGGGAGTGACCTTGGTGGTGACAGGAGTGGCCACTGCTTCGTCGTACTCTGCCTGGCTGATCTTGCCCTGGTTCACCATGGCAGCCAGCACAAGGTCGCGGCGCTTCTTCGAGTTATCGGGGTTGGTGATGGGATCGAAGGCGGACGGGCTGTTCACCAAACCAGCCAGCAAAGCTGCCTGCGGAAGAGTCAGATCCTTCGCAGTAGTGCTGAAGAAGAACTTGGAGGCAGCTTCAATGCCATAGGCATCACGGTTGAAGAAGACGATGTTGAGGTAGCCCTCAAGGATCTGCTCCTTGGAGAACTTCTTCTCCAGGGCAATAGCCAGCTTCATCTCGCGGAGCTTATCGCCGACGCCCTTGTTCAGGCCGTTCAGCTTGACGTCTTCGTCCTTGCCCGATGCCACCAGCGATTCATTGATGACGTTGTTAACGTATTGCTGCGTAATGGTGGACGCGCCCTGCTTGTTGCCGCGGGCGGTGCTCACGATGGCTCGCATGATGCCGGTGGTGTCGATGCCGCCGTGCTCATAAAAACGGCTGTCCTCGATAGAGATGACAGCGTCCTTGATGAACGGGCTCATTTGATCCAGCGGAACCTTGGTCCGGTTCTCAGCGTAGATCGAGGCAATCGGGGTGCCGTCCTTCGCCAGAATCGTTGTGTTCTGGCTCGGCGGGTCCACCTGCAGCTCTGCCGGCAGAGTGTCAAAGAACTGGATTGAACCACTTGCGGCACTGCCCGAAACGGCTGCTGCGGGGACCAAAAGGCCCGCCACCAGGACGCCACAAATCGCGCTCACGCCAAGGAAACCTAAAATCTTTCCGAGGGTGGTGGCAGTGTCGAATATGGGGTTCTTGCGAGTCACCATGTTTTCCACTTTACCGGCAAGGGCTAGGCTTTCTGTCATGACCAAATGGGAGTACGCCACGATTCCGCTCATTATCCACGCCACGAAGCAGATCCTGGACCAGTGGGGCGAGGACGGTTGGGAGCTTGTGCAGGTCGTCGGTGGACCCGATGGCAAAGGCCTTGTTGCATACCTGAAGAGGGAGAAGCAGTAACCATGACAACCCCCGCAGAAACCACGTCTGCCGCGGAATCCGGCGCTCCGACGTCGGCCGTTGAGCAGCGTCTCGCCGAACTCGGCTTGACCCTTCCCGAGGTCGCCGCACCTGTGGCCGCCTACGTGCCGGCGATCGTCTCCGGCAACTACGTTTACACGTCCGGCCAGCTGCCCTTTATTAAGGGCAAACTCGAAGCTACGGGCAAGGTCTCCCTCGGCGAGTTGGGCGCCTCTGACGAGCCCACCGTCGATCCCGAGGATGCCAAGCGTTACGCCGCTGTCTGTGCCATCAACGCCCTCGCTGCCGTGAAGAGTGTCATCGGCGACCTCGACCGCATCACCCGCATCGTCAAGGTAGTCGGCTTCGTTGCATCCGAGCCCACCTTTACGGGCCAGCCCGGCGTCATCAACGGCGCCTCCGAACTTCTCGGCCAGGTACTGGGCGACGCCGGCAAGCACGCACGCTCCGCCGTCGGCGTTTCCGTCCTGCCGCTCGACTCTCCGGTCGAAGTCGAGCTCATCGCTGAATTCAGCTAAGGAACCGGTTCACCCAATTGCCGCAGCTTGCCCGCCGCCTGTTCGCACTCCCTCCGGCACTCGAAGGGGCGGCACGAAACTGGCTTGAGCTCGGCGAGCGGACCCCCAGGGCCGCCCGCTACGCATCATCCGTCGTCCTCTTGCGGGACTCACCCACCGGTCTGGAGACCTGGCTTGGTTACAGGCCAGGCTCCTCACCGCTAGGTGTGGTCGCGTTCCCTGGTGGATCCCTGGACCCGTCCGACGACGACCCCGTCGGTTGGTTGGGTCCCTCACCGCAGTATTGGGCTGAGCACATGGGAACGGACGACGTCGGACTCGCCCGCCGCCACGTGGTGGGCGCCATCCGCGAACTCTTCGAGGAAACCGGCGTCCTCCTTGCCGGCCCCGATGCTTCCTCTACGGTGGAGGCCAACTCGACCGTGGAATGGATGAAAGCCCGGGAAGCTGTGTCCAGCCAGGAGAAATCCTTCAGCGAAGTGCTCGCCAAGCGTGGCCTTTCACTCCGCACGGACCTGCTGAAGCCCCTGGTCAACTGGCTCAGCCCCGACTTCGCGCACACCCGCTTCAACACGCGCTATTTCGCGGCTACAGTCCCCGTGAACCAGCAGCCGAGCATTCTGGGCAGTAAGGGCGTATGGGGCCGCTGGGTTTGTGCGGCCGAAGCCATCGCCATCCGCGACACCACAGCCCTCGGCGACGAAATAGCCCAGGAAAACACCGTTGGCCTCACCCTCGGCCAGCTCCTGGTCCCCGGGTCCGAAATCATGCTTGAAAAAATGGCCCACGCCAACGGCTGTATCGCCTACCTGAGCTACAAGCGCAAGGCCCACGTGTACCAACCCAAACTCGTGGACGAGGGTGGAGTGCTGATGCTCGAGGTCGAAGCCGCCAGGACCGTAGCCGGAGAGCCCCAGCGGGAGCGCTAAATCGGATCCTCTCTCACAGCCCGACGGGTTTTGACGGATCCTCTCTCACGTCCCGACGGGTTTTGACGGATCCTCTCTCACGTCCCGACGAAAAAAGCCGCCCCGGTTCATCACCGGGGCGGCTTTTTTGCAAGTAGAAATTAGCGCGAACGCTGGCGGAGCCGCTGCATGTCCAGAATAACGACGGCGCGCGCTTCCAGGCGCAGCCAACCGCGCTGGACGAACTCGGCCAGTGCCTTGTTGACGGTTTCGCGGGAAGCGCCCACCAGCTGGGCCAGTTCTTCCTGCGTGAGTTCATGGGCAACCAGGACGCCGTCGGTGGCCGGACGGCCGAAGCGGTCGGCCAGATCCAGGAGCGCCTTCGCGACGCGGCCCGGGACGTCCGAGAAGACGAGGTCGGACAGTGAATCGTTGGTGCGGCGGAGCCGGCGGGCGAGGGCCTGCAACAGCTGCGCGGAAACCTCGGGACGCGTGCGGAGCAGCGCGTTGAGGCTTTCGTTCTTCAGTCCGGCCAGGCGCGTTTCGGAGACGGCGGTGGCCGTGGCGGTGCGGGGGCTGGGATCGAACAACGCCATTTCGCCGAAGAGTTCTCCCGGGCCGAGGATGGCCAACAGGGACTCGCGACCATCGGGGGAGGTTCGGCCGAGCTTTACCTTGCCGGAAACGATGAAGTACAGCTGGTCACCCTGGTCGCCTTCGCGGAATACCGATGCCCCGCGTGAGAGGTCCACCTCGGTGAGTTCGTCCGTCAGCAAGCGGAATGCGTCGTCGTCAAGGGTGGCGAAGAGGGGTGCGCGGCGCAATACCTCGATGTCCATGAAATCTCCTGAATATAAGTTTCGGTCGTGGCGCTCCAGCCATTGTTTCAGAATTTTTAAGCTTCTGTGACGTACTTGGCAGGAGAAACGCTGAAACGGCGCGGTTTTTGCCCCCATCGGGCCTTGTTTGCGGTGCCTTTAGACGCTCGGAGCGCACCCGTATCGTGATGGGACTAACGGTTTCTTGTCAGGGTGCCCAACTACAATTGGCGCTACCCGGTCACAAGGAGCATTGGTGTTTGGCTTGACGATTTTGGATTTGGCATTGATCTTGATGCTGCTGTCCTACCTGATCTATGGCCTGCGCAGTGGCTTCCTGGTGACACTCGGCGGAATTGCCGGTTTTGTGGTTGGCGCGATTGCTGCATTTATGGCTGTTCCACTTGTGAGCGGCTGGGTGAGCGATAGCGGTTGGAGGCTGACCGCCACGGTGGGTGCCGCCGTCGTGCTTATTGCGCTTGGCCACGGGCTGGGTACCATGATCGGGCGAAAAGTCCGCCATGCGGTGCGGATTAAGCCGTTGCACGCAGCCGACCGGTTGATTGGCGGCGTGGTCAGCGTGGTGGTCGCGGCGCTGGTGATGTCCATGTTGGCGTTCAGTATCAGTTCACTGGGCGTGCCGTTTGTCTCGCAGCAGTTGGCTGAGTCGCGGGTCATTCGATACATCGATTCGTTGACGCCGACGCCGGTCAAAACCACAATGGCCCAATTGCGATCTACGGTGATCGGCGACGGTATTCCCAAGCTGATTGAGGGCTTCGGCCCCTCCACACCGGTTACGATTCCCAACGAGTCCACCGACACTCCCGCCCTGAACCGCGCTGCCGAGTCCGTCCTGAAGATTGCCGGCACGGCCTTTGAATGCGGCCAGAACCAAACCGGATCCGGATTTGTCGTGTCGCCCGGGCGCGTCGTGACCAATGCACACGTTGTGGCGGGCGTGTCGCAGCCGGTCGTGGAAATTCCCGACGGCGGCGCGTTGCCGGGTCGGGTGGTCTACTTCGACTCCCAGCGGGACATCGCGGTTTTGGCCGTAGACGGACTTTCATCGGATCCACTGCAGCTGAGTCCAGACCTGGCAGCAGGCAGCCCCGCAGCTTTTGCGGGCTACCCGCACGGCGGTCCTTTCCAGTCCAAACCAGCAACTGTCCAAGGGATTTCGACCATCCTGGTTCCTGACATTTATGGCAGCAATCCTTCTCCCGAGTCTGTCTACAAGCTTGCGGGTGACGTCCAACCCGGTAACTCGGGAGGGCCGCTGCTCACCATGCAAGGGCAGGTAGCCGGCTTGATCTTTGCCAAGACCACCACTGATGCGGCACTTGGGTTTGCACTCACCATGGAGGACATCCAGCCGGTGGCTGCCCAAGCTCCGGGCCTTAGCAATCCTGTTTCGCCCGGGCAGTGCACACGCAAGTAACTTTGACGGCAATTCCCGGACATTCTCCCGTCGCCTAATAGATTGGGAGCCATGACTGAAGCCACCCCCGCCACCGAATCTGGTCGCGGCACCATTCTTGTGATCAACGGACCGAACCTTAACCTTTTGGGCACCAGGGAGCCCGAGAAGTACGGCACTTCCACGCTCGCGGACGTCGAGCAGTTGGCCATGTCAGCCGCGGCTGCCCATGGCTTCACGGTGGACTGCGTTCAGTCCAACCACGAAGGTGATCTCCTCGACGCTATCCACGCAGCGCGCGGAACCGCGGCGGGCATCGTCATCAATGCCGGGGCCTTCACACACACGTCAGTGGCACTTCGTGACGCCCTCGCCGCAGTGCAGCTGCCCGCCGTCGAAGTGCACATCACCAACGTTCATCAGCGCGAAGAGTTCCGGCACCACTCCTTCCTGTCTGGCGTGTGCAACGCGATCATCGTCGGCGCGGGCGTGCTTGGGTACAAGCTGGCCATCGACTACTTGGCTGAAACGGTGTAGTCCGGCGGACGTGAGAGAGGGTTCCCGGGAAGCCGTCAGGACGTGAGAGAGGGTTCCCGGGAAGCCGTCTGGACGTGAGAGAGGGATCCCCGGGAGCTGTCAGGACGTGAGAGACGGTTCCCGGGAAGCCCGGCGGATGTGAGAGAGGGATCCCCGGGAGCTGTCAGGACGTGAGAGAAGGATCCCGGGAAGCCCTCAGGACGTGAGAGAAGGATCCCCGGGACGTGAGAGAGGGTTCCCGGGAAGCCCTGTGGATGTGAGAGAGGGCTACAGGGCAGTGAACCGCAGCAGAAGTGCGTGCTCGGGGTTCAGCACGGGCATGGGAAGGCCCGCCTCGCCAAGGAAGCGTCCCGTTGCGACAGCGCCATCGGCCAGCCAAGCGACTGGTTGAGCCTCGATGAACGTGTGCCCGTAGTCGACATCCGCCAGGGTGGGGAAGATCGCTTCCACACGATAGGAACGGGAGGATTCCAGCCCCGGGATGGCTACGCGTCCGGGCTGCTCAGCGAAGCCAGTCCGCGTCTTGACCACGGCGAAGAGGGCGGCGGTGGCACCCACTGCAGGACCGCCGTCGTGCGTGGCATCCGCAACAACAGAGTCAGCGACAACCCCGTGCAGCATCATGGACTCGTCGGGCACATCTGCGCGCACCATCCGTCCGGTGTGGATCAACCCGCGGTGCTCCTTGTACAGGCTGATGAAGCGCTTGAGTTCCTCGCGCTCAGCCCCCTGGACTTCGCGGATGTCCCACTCCATGCCGAAATGCCCGAACAGTGCGGTGATGGCACGGAACGACAAGTCATGCGTCCGCGCCGTGGTGTGGGACGTCGTGGGCCCAATGTGCCCGCCCACCAGCTCCGGCGGGACCACCATTCCGGTCCAGCGCTGGATGGTTTGCCGCTCCAAGGCGTCATTGCAGTCCGAGGCCCAGATCCTGTCAGTGCGGTCCAGGATCCCGAGGTCCACGCGGGCGCCGCCGGAGGAGCAGCTCTCGATCTCGACACCCGGGTGCGCCGCACGGAGGGCATCGAAGAGCCGGTAGGCGGCAAGGGTTTGTTCATGCACGGACGAACGACCTGCATGGCCGTGCTCCGCGAGGTCCCTGTTTTGGTCCCATTTGAGGTAGCTGATGTTGTTTTCCCGCAGCAGGCCATCAATCCGGTCGAAAATGTACTGCCACGCCTCGGGGTTGACGAGGTCGATGATGTGCTGGTGTCGCCATTCAAGCGGCAGCCGGCCACCGTCCTTGAAGGACAGGGCGGATGGTCCAACGATCCACTCAGGGTGGGCGCGGGCGATGTCCGAATCAATGTTCACCATCTCCGGCTCAACCCAGAGGCCAAACTCCATTCCGTGGGAAGTCACCGCATCAATCAGGGGCGTCAGGCCTGAAGGCCAGATGGTCTCATCGACGTACCAGTCACCGAGGCCTGCGTGGTCGTCCCGGCGTCCGCGGAACCACCCGTCGTCGAGCACGAACCGCTCAACGCCCAGGTCCGCGGCGGACTCAGCCAGCTCGATCAAGGTCTCCAGGTTGTGATCGAAGTACACTGCTTCCCAGGTGTTGAGGACTACTGGCCTTGGCTTCCCAGCGACATCCACGTGGTGCGGGCGGGACCGGAACCAGCTGTAGAAGGCTTCACTGATGCCGTCCAAGCCGCGGTCGGAGTAGGCGGCAAACAAGGCCGGCGTGGTGTAACTGTCGCCGGATTGCAGCACTACTTCGGAGGGGCCCAGGAGTTCGGAACCGCCGATCATTGTGCGGCCATCGGCCACGTTGTCAGCAAATTGCTCGTGGTTTCCGCTCCACGCCAAATGCGTGGCCCAAACTTTGCCGTGCCGGTTGCCGAAGCCTGCGGTTCCGGCCGCAAGCAGTAGCGAGGAATCGTGGCCCGTACGGCCGTGCCGCCCAGTGCGGACCCAGGTTCCTTGCTGGATGGCCCTGCGTTGTGGGTGCCGTTCGCGGCACCAACGGCCAGTGAGGTCCAAAAGTTCGACGGCGTCCGGCGCTACCGGGAGCATCGTCGCCAATTCATCCACCTGGAAGGGCGATGTGCCGTCGTTGGTGACTGTGTGCCGCAGTTCCAAAAGACCACCTGGGTGCAAGGTGAGGTTGCTCGTGACGGTGATCCCGGCGTCGGGATCTGACTGAACGATCGACGCTGACGACCCGTCCGCCGTCGCGTTCACCACCCGCAGGCGTACAGAGAAGTCGTAGCCGGGGACGCCATCGGTAAACCGGTGTCCCCGCAACCCTGTTCGGCCCTGCCATGAGGAGGAGGCCTGGGGGAGGAGCCCGGCCGGTACGTTGGCATCGATCGAGGAAGGCGGGATGGGCTCATTGAGGATGGAAAGGTCCGGAAGGGCGTCGCCCAGGTCTGCTCCCCAGTGGGAGATTTCGGCCTCTCCTCGGTGAGAACTTATCACCAGGCTGGTACCGGCGGAACGGAGATGGAGCGGGTGCATGGGTGTGAGTCGCTTTCAAAAAGATTGTGTGAGGCCCACTCTGCGGTGCAAATGGGCACGAAGGCGCGCAGAGCAGGCCTCACAACGGGAAGTTTTACTTGAAGAGGGCGTTGACCTGGTTGTTGGCTTCAGTCAATGAAGACGCAGGCTTCTTGCCGGAGAGCACGGCATCCATGGCCGGCTTCATGATGCCGTCCACCTTTGCGGCCTTGTCCGCGATCGGGAACAGGAACGTGGTGCCTTCCTTCACGTGTGTGGTGAAGGCGGAAACGTCAGTGCCCTTGTCGGCGAACGCCTTGGCGGCAATCTCGGAAGAGCTGGTGATGGCCGGGAAGACCACGGCCTTGCTGGCTACGACGTCCTGGCAAGCAGCCGAGCCGAGGTACTCCACCCACTTCACGCTGGCGGCAGGGTTCTTGGTGCCGGCCCAAATGGAGTCAGCCAAGCCATTGAACATGCTGGCACGCTGACCGTTGGGGCCCTTGGGCGTCGGCGCAACGGCGGTATCGATGCCCTTGTAGGTCTTGTACTGGCCGATCAACCAGTCTCCGTTGCTGTTGATCGCAGCCTTTCCAGCACCGAAGCTGTCCGGCATGCTGGCTCCAACAGTGGTCTCAAGCTTGGGCATGTAGCCCTTGTCCACCAGGCCGGCCCACCAGGCGATGGTTTCCTGGAAGCGGGGGTCGTCGTAGTTGAACTTGCTGCCCCACGGGTTCTTGTCGGTGGCGGTCCAGCCGGTGGTTGCCGTGAGGAAGCTCCACTCCGTCTGGCCTTGGCCCGAGCCGCTGCCGGTCAAGCCCAATCCGTAGGTGGCTACGTTGTTCTTGTCGAAACCGGCTTCATCTCCGCGCTTGCCGTTCTTGTCCACGGTCAAGTGCGCGATCGTCTTTTCGTAGCTGCCGCCGTCCTTGGGGTTCCAATCAAGGTTGGCCATCTGCTCCGCGGTGATCCCTGCCGCGTCAGTCATTGCCTTGTTGTAGAACAGGCCTACGGTGTCCCAGTCCTTCGGCAGGCCATAGCGCTTGCCGTCCTGGCCCACCCAGAGCTCCGGGAGGCCCTTGGTGTAGGCATCAAGCTTGATTCCGTCTTTTGCCACAGCGTCATCGAGGGGCAGAAGCTGCTTCTTCGCGGCGTACTCCGGGTACTTGGACAGGTGGTCCGTGAAAACGTCCGGCGCTGTTCCTGCGACGAAACCGTTGGTCAATGTGGTCCAGTAGTCGTCCCAGCCGCGCTGGGTGATCTTGACCTTGATATCCGGGTTGGCCTTGGTGAAATCATTGGCGCACTGTTGGTACGCGGGGAGCTGGTTGGCGTCCCAGAGCCAGTAGTTGATTTCTCCCTTGGCCTCGGAGGAAGCAGGGGCGGAACCGCCACAGGCGGACATTGTCAGGGCGATGGCGGCGGCAGCAGCGGCGACGCCGAGGGTTTTCTTCATGACGAACCTTTCGTTGGGGAGTGCGGGTTACTTGATTCCGGAGAATCCGATGGAGTTGACGACCTTCTTGCCGAAGGCGATGAAGAGAAGGAAGATGGGCAGCGCGGCGACGAGAGTTCCGGCCATGAGTCCGGACCAGTCGAGGGCGCCCTGCGGGGACTGCGATTTGAAGACGCTGAGGCCTACGGTGAGCACCCGGACGCTCTCGTCCTGGCCCACGAGCAGCGGCCAGAAGTATTCGTTCCACTGCCCGATGAAGGTCAGCAGCGCCAGGGTGGCGATGGGGGCGGCGGCGTTGGGAAGCACAATCTGGAAGAAGATGCGCAGGTGCTTGGCGCCGTCGAGCATTGCCGCTTCCTCAACCTCGCGGGACATGCTGAGGAAGAACTGGCGCAGGAAGAAGATGGCGAAGGGGGTCATGAACAGGAATGGCAGGGACATCCCGGCCATGGTGTTGAGCAGCCCGAGGTTCTTGATCATGAGGAAGTTGGGCAGCGCCGTGAAGATCGGCGGAACCATCATGGTGGTCAGGAACACGGCGAACACTTTGTTCCTGCCAGGCCAGCGCAATCGGGCGAAGGCGTATGCGGCCATGGCGCTGAAGAACACCTGGCCGGCTGTCGTGACGGTAGCGAAAATGATGGAGTTTTGCAGGTACAGCCAGAAGTTGATGGCGGCACCGGAGCCGCCATCGGCGATCGCCTCTTCGGTGGTTTGCAGCCCGAGGACGCGCTTGAAGGCGCCCCAGCTGAAGTCGGCCGGCAGGAGGTTTCCGGCGTTGGAAGCCAACGCGCTGTTGCTGGATAGCGCCGTCCGCAGCATCCAAAGGAACGGGGCAATGGTTACGGCGACGGCGACGCCGACCAGCACCCAGGCGCCAACCCGGCGCCAATTAATGGGCTTTTTTGGGGACGAAGTGGTGCGTGGTGGGTTCTGGCTGGAGACATTCTTACGAGGTGCGGTTGAAGTAGTCATGGCGGCTCTCCTTATTCCAAATCCGGCTTAGTCCAGGTCCGATTCGTTGCCCTTGAGGAACTTCATTTGCACGAAGGCCACCAGGGCGAGAATGACGAACAGGATCACGGACAATGCGGAGGCGTAGCCGAAATCGGATTCGCCGAAAGCTTTTTGGTAGATGTACATCTGGATGACGCGCGAGGCGTTGACGGGTCCACCGTTGGTTGTGACCGCAACAGTGTCAAAGACCTGGAAGGAACCGATCACGGTGACCACAAGCACGAGTACCAACACGGGGCGGAGCAGCGGCATGGTGACGCTCCAGAACGTCCGGGCCGGGGACGCGCCGTCGAGGTTTGCTACCTCATAGAGGTGGTTGGGAATGGACTGGAGGCCGGCGAAGATCAGCAGGGCCGTGTAGCCCATGTGGCGCCACACGTTCACGAAAGCGATGGTGGGAATCGCCCATTGCTCACTGCCGAAGAAGGCGACGCGGGGGAGGCCCACCCAGCTCATGACCTCGTTGACGATGCCCAGCTGGTAGTCCAGCATCCAGAACCACAGCAGGGCGACGATGACGTTGGCCACCAGGAAGGGCAGCAGGAGTGCGCCCCGGATGAACGTGGATTTGGCCACCCGGTGCATCAGGAGTGCGAGTCCCAGCGCGATCACCGTCTGGAAGCCGATGTTCAGGACAACGTACTGGATTGTCACTCCCATGGCGTTCCAGAACAGTTCATCGCCGAAGATTGCCGTGTAGTTCCCCAGTCCAATCCAGGTGGGTTCGCCGAGGATGCTGTACTCAGTGAAGCTGAGGTAGATGCCGCGAATTGTGGGGATCAGAAAGAACGCCACGAAGCCGATCACGGCGGGGAAGATGAAGAAGAGTGCGATCTTCAGGTCACCGAGGCGGCTTGTCATGCTGCGTTTGGCAGGTTGCAGCTTGCGGGGTTGCCGGCCCAGGAGATTCCTGGCTGACCGCCGTGAGGCGTTGCCCGGTTGCTTGGTTAGCGTGGTCATCGTCGACCCTTTCCTGACTGTGATGTGGGTAACAACTGGGATAGAATCTACACGAGTAGATCAGAACGATGCAAGCTTTTTGGGAATATTTGTTCGTTTATGTCCAATTTGTTGACTCGTGTAGATCGCAGTGAAAGACTCAAACGAGCCCAGTGAGGGGCCACTACAACTGCTGCCAAGTCAGCTTCAGGGAAGGCAAACGATGACGTTTTCGATCGGTGTTCTAGGTGTCGGGCAGTTCGGCAGCCAGTTCGCGCACCTCTTCAAACTCCACCCCGGCGTCAATGCCGTTTACGTGGTGGATGAACTACCCGAGCGGGCCGCAGCGGCCCAGGAACGCTGGGGCCTTGATGGAGTGTTGGGAAGTTTTGAGGAACTCCTGGAGTCCGACGTCGATGCTGTCGCCATCTTCACGCAACGGTGGACTCACGGGCCTCTCGTTGAGCGGGCGCTGCGCGCGGGCAAGCATGTGTATTCAGCCGTCCCGATGGCGATCTCCGAAGCCGAAATCGAACGGATCATCCAGGCCGTGCGTGAAACTAAGCTTGTTTACGCCATGGGGGAGACCAGCTACTACAACCCCGCAACAGTCTTCGCCAGGCAACAGCACGCGGCCGGGAAGTTTGGCCGGATCTTCTACACCGAAGGCGATTACGTCCACGACATGGACCTGGGTTTCTACGAGGCCTACCAGTACAGCGGCGGCGAACGGTGGAAGGAAACGGCGAGCTATCCGCCCATGCTGTATCCCACGCACGCTATCGGCGGGGTCCTCGGCGCAGTACCGGCGCATGCTGTCAGCGTCAGCTGCATTGGGGTCAAGGACGATCGCGGAGATGGCGTCTTCGATAAAGACGTCAGCATGTTCGCCAACGATTTCTCCAATGCCACGGCCTTGTTCGAAATGAACGACGGCGGTGCGATGCGCACCAATGAGATGCGCCGGGTGGGCTATCCATCCCATCTCCGCGAATCCCGCTTCCGCTTCTTTGGCACCGAAGCCAGTTTCGAGCAGCTGGCAACCACCACCGTGTGGCAGGACAAAACGAAGGTGGAAGACGTCTCGGAACAAGTCGAGACGAAGCCCACGATGTCAGCCGATGATCCATCGTTGGCTGACGTGGCCCCGGAGCTCCGGGATGCCTTCATTTCCGGGCTGGCGCCGGTCCACGATCAATCACGGCTTCCCGAGGAATTCCTCGGAGCGCCCAACGGACACGAAGGCAGCCACCAGTTCCTCGTGGATGACTTTGTCACGGCGGTCAACAACCGAACGCTTCCGCCGGTCAACGCATGGGTCGCGGCCCGCTTCACCTTGCCCGGAATCGTAGCCCATGAATCTGCCCTCCGTGGCGGCGAACGCCTTCCCATCCGGGACTTCGGCGACGCTCCCTCCTTGTAGCTAGCATTTACGTCATGACAACTTCGGCAGTACAAACCCCGCGCGGACCGGTTACACGCAAGGACGTGGCCCGGTACGCCGGGGTGAGTACCGCCGTCGTGAGTTACGTTGTGAACGGAGGGCCCAAGAACGTGGCCCCGGCGACGGAAGCCAAAGTGCGCGACGCCATCCGCATCCTCGGCTACCGTCCCAACGCTGCGGCCCGGGCTCTGAAGCTCGGCTCAAGCGAAACCGTGGGCGTGATTGTTCCGGACAATACCAACCCCTTTTTCTCGCAGCTCGCCCACGCCGTTGAAGATGCTGCGGCAGAACTTGGCTACGGCATGGTCCTCACCAACTCGGGCGGCAGCCTGGCCAAAGAGCGGCAAAACATCCGCAACCTTGCCGCACGGCAGGTGGACGGAGTGTTCCTGGCGAGCTGCGTGTTCGATCCCGATCTGACCGACCTTGAAGCCTCGGAAATCCCGTCGGTGTTGCTGAACAATGCCGGATCGCCCCCAGGGTTCACCAGTGTAGGTGTGGACCTCGAAGCAGGCGCCCGGGCCGCCGTCGAGCACCTCATAGGTCACGGCCACACAAACATTGGCCTGGCCATCGGAACCAACACAGGCAACCAGCTCGACGGTCGTGAAGTGGGCTGGCTTAGAACTTTGCGCGAGGCAGGACTGCCGGATGGCCCCATGCTTCATGGGGAGTTCAGCAGGCCGGGAGGTTACGAGGTAGGCAAGCGTTTCCTCGCCATGGCAAACCGCCCCACGGCAATCTTCGCCAGCAACGACATGCAGGCCATCGGAATCCTCCGCGCCCTTCATGAGGCGGGCCTGAACGTTCCCGACGACATGGCCGTGGTGTCCTTCGACGGATCCCTCGATTCCGAATACAGTTGGCCGGCGTTGACCACCGTGGCGCAACCTGTGGAGGAGATGGCTGAAGCGGCTGTTCGGGCACTCGTGGGGGAGGGCCGGGGCGAGGCACTGCAGCACAGGATCCTGCCCACCGAGCTGATCGTGCGCCAGTCGTGCGGCTGCAAGTGAGCCTTCCAACGTTCTCTCACATCCTCCCGGTTTGACTGCCGATGCTCTCTCACATCCTGCTGCTCACCTGCCGATGTTCTCTCACATCCTCCATTTATGTGAGAGAACGTCGGTCAAAAAGGGCCCCGATGTGAGAGAGCATCCGGGGTTACGAGTCCATGCTGGCGTAGCGCTCGGGCCGGGCGAGCACCTGGCTGATCTGGGCCGTGCCCGCGGCCAGGGCGAGCCGGACCAACAGGAAACCGGCCGCAAAAACTCCCCCGACGGTCAGGAACACGACGGGCCGGGTCAACAAGGCTGGACCCGCCAGTGGCAGAACCAACGCTGCTGCTGCCGCCGCAGAGATACCTGCCACCAGGAGCAACGGCGACATCACCGCCTTGACCCGCGCAGCCACCATGAGTTTCTGCGGCATCCCTACCCGGTCCAAGGCCACGAGGGTCGAAGCATGGTCGAGCACGGCGGCGGCTTGGTTTACGCCGGCGGAACAAGCCACCATCAGGAACGAGCCCAGCAGGGTGATCATTACGCCGGTGTTGATATCGCTCACGAGCAGCGTGGTTTCATCCGACGCGCTGCCGCCCATCGTGTCCGCTACCGCCATGCCGACGCCCACGAACACTCCCACAAAACTGGTCATCGCGACGCCCCCAACTTGTCGCCACGATTCCTTGGGACTTTCCAGGACTGTCCGTGCAGCGAGCAGTTGCTCGGGCCTCTTTGCCGTCTTAAGTTGCGATGACGCCTGAAGCCGCAGGACCCACGGCCCCATCAGGTTCAGTGCCAGCAGCGCCAGTCCGAAGCAGCCGCCCATCACGGCGATAATCACGATAAACGCGCCAAAGCTGCTCAGCATGCCCATGGCCATTACTCCGAAGACCACCACCACGGCCGCAATGAGGCCGCGAACCCAGTGGGCGCCGTCGGCCGTTTGCCTGGTCCGCACTCCCAGCGGCGTCAGCACAACCTTGCGGAGGCCAAGCGCAGCACTCGCAGCGGCGAGTATGCAGACCGCGAGGATGCATCCGAGAATTGATGGCACGGAAAGCCACGCGTGAGCGCCGATCGCCTGTCCCCGGAACTGGATCAACCCTAAAAACGGTGCCGTGCAGGCATACAGCCCGGCACCGGCCAGCGCGCCGATTGTCGCCAGGACCGTTGACTCTATGACCGTCATCCACACGACCGTGGTGCTACTGGCCCCCAGGAGACGAAGCGACGCCAGGCGGTCATCACGACGGCGGGCGGCGAGTCGCGCTGCGGAGGCACCGAGCGTCAGCAGCGGTATGACGAGCAAAACCATCGCGACGACGGCCAGCGCCTGGTAGGTGCCTGCGATGTCATCAGACCAGGACCAAAAGACTTGGGAACCGCCAGCCACCGTCAGCAGGAGTGCCGTGACCGTGCCGAACGCGAGAATCGGCAACCCGGCGTCGCGCAGTTTGGTTGGGTGCAGCCCGGTTTGACGAAGGCTGCTGCTTCGGGAGAGGTAGGGGGTGAGGCGTAGGGCCAGGGCAAGGCTAGACATTGAACGCACCCTTGAAATTGGTAGTGGCCGGAGCCGGCTGGCTGGGAGAGGAAGGCTGGCTTGAAGAGGATGGCTGGCTTGAAGAGGATGGCTGGCTTGAAGAGGATGGCTGGCTTGAAGAGGAAACAGCACTGCCGGTGTCCGCCACGATTCGGCCGTCACGCAGCTCCACGACGCGTTGGCAGCGTGCTGCCACGTTGGGATCGTGCGTGACCACCAGCAGTGTTCGACCATTAGCTGCGACGGAGTGAAGCAACACGTCAAGGACTTCATTGGAGGTAGCAGAGTCAAGAGCGCCTGTGGGTTCGTCCGCAAAGACGATGCGTGCCCCGGTGACCTGGGCCCTGGCGATGGCCACCCGCTGGACCTGCCCGCCAGACAATTCGCCGAGCCTGCGCTGTTCCATGCCGGCCAGGCCAAGGGCCGCCAGCCACTCGGCGGCACGGGCCTCGGAGGTGGTCCGATCGGTGCCGTTCAGCATCAGCGCCACGGCCACGTTCTCAACGGCAGTCAGTTCCGGCAGCAGCATGCCCTGCTGGAAAACGAAACCGAATTCCTCCCGGCGGAGACGGGAAAGCGCCCCATCTCCGAGGGAATCCAAGCGGATCGGACCTGCCGCCGAGCTCAAGGTGACTGTGCCGGCGTCGGGCCTCAAAATCCCGGCGAGGCAGTGCAGAAGGGTGGTCTTACCAGAACCCGACGGCCCGATGATGGCAATGGATTCGCCCGGATTTGCGGCGAAGTCCACGTGATCCAGCGCGACGCTGCCGGGGTAGTGCTTAGTGAGTTGCTGGGCATGGAGGATGGCGTTCATGGATCCAGCTTGGCTGCCGGGCCTATGCCAAGGCGTCAGTCCGGCGGCTGAACTCTGCGGACCGGCCTCCACCCGCGGTATGAGAGCCTACTTGGCCTGGACGTCCGCGATTCTCAGCTTCGCAACATTCTCGGCGAGTACGCGGCGAGCATCCTCGCCCAGGTTCGAGTCCGTGATGAGCTCGTCGGCTTCCTCCAGCTGGGCAATGGATGCTATGCCCACCACACCCCATTTGCTGTAGTCGGCCAGCACCACAGTGCTGCGGGCTGATGCCATGAACGCCCGGTCCGTTTCGGCCTCGAGCAGATTGGGGGTGGTGAAACCCGCCTGTGCGTCCATGCCATGAACACCCAGGAACAGGACGTCCAGATGAAGCTGCTTGAGCGAGGACGTCGCAATCGGCCCCACCAAAGCGTCCGACGGCGTGCGCTCGCCACCAATCAGGATCACGGTGGAGCCGAACCGGGCCGGCCCCGACGAAGACCCGTGATGGAAGAGGTCGGCAATCCGCACGGAGTTGGTGACAACGGTGATTCGGGGACCATGGACGAGCTCCTGCGCCAGCGCCCACGTGGTGGTTCCTGCACTGAGCCCGATCGCCATGCCTTCATGGACGAGCGAGGCAGCCTCGACCGCAATGGCATGCTTTTCCGCGGTCAGCTGCGTGGACTTGAGCTCAAAGCCGGGCTCGTGGGTGCTGGCATCGCCGGGAAGCTTGGCCCCGCCGTGGATACGCTCTACCCGGCCGGTTTCTTCCAGGGCTTCGATATCCCGCCGGACGGTCATGGGGGAGACGCCCAGCAACTGGGCGAGGTCCGATACCCGTACAACGCGCTCGCGCTGGACGGCATCGATGATGGCGGAGTGGCGTGCTGCCTGAAGCATCAAGGCCTTTCTGGAGAGCCTCATCAAACATGAGGCTGATTCTGGCTCCAGTCTAGGACGCGGTGCTGCTGCCGGGTGGCAAATGCAGTCCCGGCGCCGTCACGATCCTTTTGAACACACGACGGCGCCGCTCACCTTGGGAGGGGAGCGGCGCCGTCGTGATTGCTATTTCCTGAGGGATTCGGCGATTTGTTTCATGATGCCGGGGTCGGCGAGGGTGGTGGCGTCGCCGGTGTCGCGGCCTTCTGCGATGTCTTTGAGGAGGCGGCGGACGATTTTGCCGGAGCGTGTTTTGGGTAGTTCCGGAACGATGAGCAGTTGTTTCGGTTTGGCGATGGGGCCGATTTCCTTGCCGACGTGGTTCCGCAGTTCAAGGATTGTTTCTTCACCGTTGTTTGCGGCGTCACCGCGGAGGATGACGAACGCGACGATGGCTTGTCCGGTGGTTTCGTCGGTGGCGCCGACGACGGCTGCTTCGGCCACTGAGGGGTGGGAGACGAGGGCAGATTCGATTTCGGTGGTGGAGAGGCGGTGGCCGGAGATGTTCATGACGTCGTCCACGCGGCCCAGGAGCCAGACATCACCGTCTTCGTCTTTTTTGGCACCGTCCCCGGCGAAGTACATGGACTCGAACCGGGACCAGTAGGTGTCCTTGAACCGTTCGGGGTCGCCCCAGATACCGCGCAGCATGGAGGGCCAGGGTTCGCGGACCACGAGGTAGCCGCCTTCACCGTTGGCCACGGACTGGCCGTTCTCGTCCACGACATCCACGGCGATGCCGGGCAGCGGTACCTGCGCCGAGCCTGGTTTGGTGGCGGTGACGCCGGGCAGGGGTGCGATCATCTGCGCCCCGGTTTCGGTCTGCCACCAGGTGTCCACGATCGGTGCGGGGTGTTCCTTGCGTTCGCCGTTCTTGCCGGCGTTGCCGCCGATGACGTCGCGGTACCACATCCACGCTTCGGGGTTGATGGGTTCACCCACGGAGCCCAGGACGCGGATGGAGGACAGATCATATTTGGCCGGGATTTCCCGTCCCCATTTCATGAAGGTGCGGATCGCGGTGGGCGCGGTGTAGAGGATGGAGACCTTGTACTTCTCCACGATTTCCCACCAACGGCCTTGGTGCGGGGAATCCGGGGTGCCTTCGTACATGACCTGGCTGGCGCCGTTGATCAGCGGGGCGTAGGCGACGTAGGAGTGGCCGGTGACCCATCCGACGTCGGCCGTGCACCAGTACACGTCCGTTTCCGGGTGCAGGTCAAAGACCACTTTGTGCGTGTACGCGGTCTGGGTGAGGTACCCGCCGGTGGTGTGCAGGATGCCCTTGGGCTTGCCCGTGGTCCCGGAGGTGTAAAGGATGAACAGCGGATGCTCGGAGTCATGCCCGACGGCGGTGTGCTGAGTTGAGGCCTTGTCTACCGTCTCGCTCCACCAGAGGTCGCGACCCTCAACCCAGTTGACGTCCTCGCCGTTGCGCCTGACAACAACCACCTTTTCGACGGTGTGTCCTTCTTTGGCGAGGGCTTCGTCCACGGCCGGCTTGAGGGGGCTGGGCTTGCCCCGGCGGTAGGTGCCGTCGGCGGTGACCACGAGCTTGGCCTCGGCGTCCTCGATGCGGGAACGGAGCGCGTCGGCCGAGAAGCCACCGAACACGACCGAGTGCACAGCACCGATTCTGGCGCAGGCGAGGAGCGTGATGACGGCCTCGGGAATCATCGGCAGGTACACCGCCACGCGGTCTCCCTTTGCCACGCCAAGGGCTTCGAACGCGTTCGCAGCCTTCTTGACCTCCTCGGTCAGCTCCGCATACGTGTACGTGCGGGTATCGCCCGGCTCGCCCTCGAAATAGATGGCAACGCGGTCGCCCAAACCGTTCTCCACGTGCCGGTCCAGAGCGTTGTACGCAGCGTTGACTTCGCCGCCGACGAACCACTTGGCGAACGGCGGATCCGACCAATCCAGGGCTTGCGTGAAGTCTTTGTCCCAGCTGAGCAGCTCGTGGGCTTGCTTCGCCCAAAACGCGGGGCGGTCCGCTTCGGCCTCTGTATATTCATCGGCGGTAGCCACGGCATTCGCGGCAAACTCAGGTGATGGCGGGAACTTACGGTTCTCGTGGAGCAAATTCTCGAGAGCCTCGACGTGTGGTGCCCGACCGTTCTGCGGCGTCGACGCTGCAGCGGTGGTCGTGGATCCGGTGGTGTCCTGGGACATGGTGAACCTCATCATTCATCGATCTTTGCTGCGCGGACGCCGCCGACTGAGTCCGCACTCCAGGCGTGAGCCGTCGTAGTGCGTCCCGCGGAGGGTCCGCAGAGTATTGTCCGCCTTCAACATTATCGCTTTGGGAGGTCCTACGTGTGCGTGGTCACAAATGGCTCAGCGAGCGGTACGGATTCGGCGACGAATGGCTGCTTTGGTTGTCAGGAACCGTTTACATGACGACAACTGCCACTGCTTGACTGTAAGTAACCTTGGAGTTTCCTGTGGACGGGGTACCGTAGCCGATTTCAGCTAGAAGAGTGTCAGTGGGGTGGCATAGGCTGAATAAGTCTTGGGACGCATCGTCAGGTGTGTCCGGTTTTCCGCGGAAACCTGCGGAAAATACCGGTCCGGACTGTCCAAGGCGCCGCCGTACGAAGGAGAAATAGATGAACCAGCTGAGCCCAGGCCCGCACGACTCACACCCGACGGGACCGGACACCGCGGCTGGAAAGGCGAACGACGCCGGTACCAACACTGCTGCGAAGTCCGCCTCAGGCGCTCCCACCAAGTACGAGGCCGTTGCCGGCCCTTTCACCATTCGGGACCTCACGGTTTTCGGTTCTGTACTCCTGATGTTCATCGCGTCGCTGCTGCCCATGTTCCGTGGCCTTTACAACCTTTGGAACGTGGGCAGCCTTTTCTTCCTTCTCCTGGGAATCATCCTGCCTGTGGTGGTTGTGGCGCTTTTCGTTGCCCGCCGACTGCAGCCCGGCACCATTGTCCGCGTCGGCTCGCTGTCGATTGACCAGTTCGCTTCCGTGACGGCTGCCTTCGCGGTTCCGCTGTTCTTCCTGACGATCGCCGATTCCTTCAACGGCAGTGTCCTGCTGGGCCTGGTAGGTTCCATTGGCTTGCTGGCGGCCACCGTTCTGGCCCCTCATCTGCCCTTCCTGTCGGCTGATTTCAAGGGCCGCGCTGAAACGCCGGCCCACGTCGTTGCTCGCCAGGCCGCGATTCCCACCCGTAAACCCGCTGCCCCGAAGCCTCCCAAGGAACCCAAAGCACCGAAGCCAGCCAGCGGCGCCTCGACTCCGGGATTCCAGACCTTCGGGTATCAGCCGCAGGGTGCGGGTTCCGCTGGCGCCCATCCCTATGCTCCACCAGCCGGCGCAAGCCCCTACGTTCCGCCAGCCACATCCGGACCCGTTGCTCCGACCCCAACTGCTCCGGCCCCAACTGGTGGGCCCGCCGTCGTGCATTCGGCTGATTCCACGCCTCCTGCGGAACCCCAAGCTGCCGCTCCGGCCGCCGGTCCGGCCTCCGCCCCAACCGCAGCGGGCCCGGCCTCCGCCCCAACCGCATCCGGGTCGCCAGCTCAGGCTTCGCCAGCAGAGCCGTCACCAGCCGAGCCCGACGTTGTAGTGGGCAACCCGGCAGAACCGCAGTCGCCGACGCAAGCTCCGGCCACCACCCAGCACGCCCAGCAGCCCGCCCCTGCACAAGCCGCAGCGCCCCAGCCCGTCGCCCAGACGCCCGCAGCGCCCCAGCCCGCCGCCCAGACGCCACCTAATGAGCGCGCATGGGCTGCCACCATGGCCACGCCCATCGTGTCCGCCGATACCCGTTCTGTGAGCGACTCCATTGGTGCCACTGTGGATCCGTCCAGCCGTTCGGAAGATTCTCCTGCCTATGAGGCCTTCTGGTTTGCCGTAGCCCAGCCCCGAACTGCCTATGACGAACGGACAGGCGCTCCGGCCTTCACCATTGAGCCTGGCGGTTGGGTTCTGGCCCTCGAGGATCGTGGCGACGAATTCCTCGTTCAGGACACCGACGGCAAGGTTGGGGTCCTGCGGGAGCTCAGCAACATCGAACGCGGCTGAGAAGGACGCTGTGACCATCGCTGAAGCTGGATCCGTGCTGGCCTTGAAACGCCGGGCACGCAAGATCAACAGGATCCTCGCTGAGAAATACCCCTATGCTCACGCCGAGCTGGATTTCCGGAACCCGTTTGAGCTTGTGGTGGCCACGGTCCTCTCAGCCCAGACCACCGATGTACTGGTCAACCAGGTCACCAAGATCCTGTTTGCACGCTACCCGGACGCCCGTGCCCTGGCGGAAGCGGATCCTGCTGAGCTGGAATCGATCCTGCAGCCCACTGGTTTCTTCAGGGCAAAGGCCAGGAACGTCCTGGCTCTTAGCACCCGCTTGGTGGACGAGTACGACGGCGAGGTTCCAGGTCGCCTCGAGGATCTTGTAACGCTGCCTGGCGTTGGGCGGAAAACAGCCAACGTGGTCCTTGGGAACGCTTTTGGTATCCCCGGAATTACCGTGGATACGCACTTCGGGAGGCTGGCCCGCCGGTTCGGATGGACGGCATCCGATGATCCGGTGAAGATCGAATTCGACGTCGCTGAACTCTTTGAACCACGGGACTGGACCATGCTTTCGCACCGCGTGGTTTTCCACGGCCGCAGGATATGCCACGCTAAGAAACCCGCCTGCGGAGCATGCCCGGTTGCCAGCCTATGTCCCAGCTACGGCGACGGCGAGACCGACCCCGTTAAGGCGGGGAAGTTGTTGAAGTATGAGCTCGCGCCGGGCAATGAGGCACTGTTGGAGAAGTTGCTGGCCGAGACGCACAGGGCGGCGGAGATCCGGATGGAATCGCAGAGGAGACCCGGGTGACCGCGTTCGAGGACCTCGCCAAATTAGTAGCCCGTTTTGAGGCCGGCGAGCAGCAGCATTCTTCCCACTGGGCGAAGTTGCCCGTCACGCCTGAAACCAATCGCGCCGCAGCCGTGCTCATGCTCTTTGGCGTGCTGGACAACGTCCCGGCCGAATCCGGACGGCCCTTTGCGCCAGCGAATCTCGACGTTCTCCTGCTTGAACGTGCCCACACCCTGGACGATCACCCCGGCCAAGTAGCATTTCCGGGCGGAAGCGTGGATCCGGAGGATGACTCCGTGGTTTCTGCCGCCTTGCGTGAGGCAGTGGAAGAGACCGGGCTGGATGTCAGCGGTGTCAAGGTGCTGGGCGTCATCCCGGAGCTGGGGCTGATCCGCAGCAATTTCCGAGTGACACCCGTACTAGCCTGGTGGGACTCGCCGTCGCCCGTTCGTGTAGTGGACTACGCCGAATCGGCCCAGGTGTTCCGGGTGCCGGTTCGCGATCTCCTGGACCCCGTCAACCGGGTAACCGCCACTATTTCCCGCTTCGGCCGCACTTTCTCCAGTCCGGGTTTCACCGTTAATGGACTGGTGGTCTGGGGCTTCACCGGGATGGTTCTCAGCGGGTTGTTCGACGAACTGGGCTGGACGGTCCCTTGGGACCAGGACAAGCTGTACGAGATCGAGCTCTAGCAGCTCCGCCGCAGGTGCCTTTCAGGCGGCCCTGCGGTTCGCCGTCGAACGGTCCACGATCAGCCCCGTTGCGGCGTTTTCACGCACTGCATTTATGCCGTCCACCACGCCCTTGAGATGTTTGAACGTTGGTGACTCCGCTACAACTGTTCCGTCCGCCGCGGTAAGGCGAAACCGGTACGAGCCGTCGGTGTCTTTGAGAATTTCGAATCTGCCAGCCATTTTTGTGCTGTCCCCCTTGATGCTTCCTTGCAACAGTCGTGGGCCGGTGTGCCGGTCCCACCTAGAGAACGTATCCAGAAGCCGCCGGGAAAGAAAGTTACTTTGGGGTACCGGTCATGGAATTGTCATGCACCATCACACTGCGGGATGTGACTGGCTTGTTCTGAAAGCGGCAGCTAATCTGGGGCGCCGGCTACTCCGGCCTGCTGCCCGTCCGCGAATGCCCGTCCGGGACGAACGGCGTGAATGATCAACCCAGCAGCATCCGGCGAGGCTCGGGGATAGGGGAGCTGAACAGTGCTGCCCGGAGGTCGGCTTCGGTCTCGACGAGCCGACGCTGTTCCATGCTTTGAAGGGCCTCGACGTCCACGGACTCCACACCGGGCATCTCCGCAAGGCTCTTTATCCATGTTTGGCCAGTCACGCTGTCGTGTTGTTCCCCCAGGAGGCGCTGCAGGACCATCGATGGTTGGATGATTGCCGTGGCGCGTGCACCCAGGACTTGGGCCACCGCCTCCACCGAGTACCGCAACACTTTGATGTCCTTTCGCGCGTCATGGAGCACGTCGTTGCGCTCTGCTTCATCAGCCTGTGTGGTGTCCGTTTCCAGGCTTCGTTGCGCCGCTTCCAAACTCTTCTGCACCGTCTCCCAACGCGGCTGCAGGAGTTCTGCGACCTCGAGGAGGCTGGGATGGTTGTCAATTTCCCGTGGCGCCAAAGCGGCAGTTGCAGGAAGAAGGGCTTGCCGGGTTGCCTTGACGATTCCTTGCCATCTCCGTCCGGTCCCGACCCGGATAGCCATTGCGTTACTGCTGGCCAGGAGCTCGTTCACGGCGTCATGGAGTGTGTTCGGCGACAACCAGGCCTCTGACGCGTCCAGCCATAGCGTCAAACGTTGGGACAGAACATAGGCGTCGCGGGCTTCGCCGAGGGAACGCGCCAGCCACCGGACATCCCGGCCCGTGGCCTCCGGGACGTCAGGGAGAACGGATTCGTAGCATGAAAGGACAGAACGGAGCCGCCGAAGCGCCAGCCGTGCGCCGTGGACGGCCTCCTGGTCAGCCGCGCCGACCAGCGGCAAGCAGCCCTCCAGCTCTGCTAGTTGGAAAGCGATGTACGAATCCACGGAATCACGCACGTCCGAGCCCACGTGGCCAGTTTCCTCCGGACAGCCGGGGCGGACAAGCAGGTGCCTATTTCGCTTTGTCGTAAGAATCGACGACGGCGACACTCACCGGGAATTCGACTGGAATCCGGCCGAACATAAGCTCTTTCGCTGCGTTTGCGGACTCCTCGATCGCCTGGATGCAGGCGTCTACGGCTTCATCCCGGGCATGGACCATCACTTCGTCGTGGAGGAAGAAGACGAGTTCCCCTGAGGGTAAGCCTTCGGCATGCAAGGCCCGCAGCCGCCGTCGTAATTCCGCCAGCCAACAGGAAGCCCATTCCGCGGCCGAACCCTGGACCACGAAGTTTCGCGTGAAGCGGCCACGGGAGCGTGCCAGGTTGTCGGCTCGCCGCTGTTCCTCGGCGGTGGTGGACTGTTGGCTTCGCAACCAGCCGTGGGATGGTGGTGGGCTGCTTCGTCCCAAACGGGTGGTGACGGTCCGCCCGGCCTCGCCTTCCCTGGCTGCCTGCTCCACGAAGCCCACCGCTCGCGGATACGTGCGGGCCAACTGCGGCATGAGCCTGCCCGATTCGCCGGTGGTGGCGCCGTAAATGGCCCCGAGCAGCGCAACCTTCGCTTTGGATCGATCCCCGCCAAAGCCTTGTGCTGCTATACCGGCGTAAAGATCTTTGTCGCGTGCGGCCTCCGCCATTTTTGTGTCCTGAGCGAGTGCTACCAGGACGCGAGGTTCCAGTTGGGAGGCATCGGCGACGATGAGCTTGTGGCCAGGGTCCGCTTGTACTGCCGCGCGGATATTCCGGGGAATCTGCAGGGCACCGCCGCCACGTGAGGCCCACCTGCCGGAGACCACGCCTCCCACCACGTACTCAGGATGGAACCTGCCGTCCTGAACCCAGGCATCCAGCCAGGCCCAACCATTCGCGGTGTGCAGGCGGGAGAGCTTCTTGTACGCAAGCAGTGGCTGGATCGCGGGGTGTTTGGACTCCTGGAGCTCCCATTGCCGGGTGCTTTTGACTTCGATGCCGTTCCGATGAAGGGCGCGCATCAGGTCCTGTGGCGAGTCCGGGTTCAGGCTTGGTGATTTGAGGATCTCCCGGAGCTCGTTGCACAGCATCTCAAGTGCCCTGGGCCTGTGGCCAAGGAGCGGACGGGGACCGAGTACCTCGGCAAGGATCTGCTCGTGCACCTCTTCCCGCCAGGGAACGCCGGCGTGTTGCATTTCCACCGCAACGATTGCACAGGCGGACTCGGCCGCGAGCAGCAACTGCAGCCGTTGTTTCCGTTGGTCATCTGCAGGGACCTGGGCGATCGCATGCTGCTGTGCAGCAAACTCATCCCGCAGTTCAGCGAGACCCGGACTCTTGGACGTCGGGGTGAAGTCCTCGAAGAGTGCGCCCTGATCGGCGGGTGGTGGAAGAGGCTGCAGTGCCCGCGGCGGCGTTGAATCGTCGTCCTGCGTGAGCTTTTCAGCGTTCTTTGCGAAGTCTGTATGCGCCGTGAAAGAGGAGTGCGCCAGGATAGCTCCGCAGAGAGCGAGGTCATGACAGCGCTCCAGCTTCACGCCGTTCGCCAGGAGGTCCGGGTAGAAGTCCTGCGCGCGATGCCACACCCAGCGGGGCCGTTGGCTTTCCAGTTCACGGACGACGCCGGGCAACTCACCTCGTGTGACGACGCGCGCGTCGGTGGTGGCCTTCCCGGACGGAGAAACTCTTTGTATGGCTGCGCCGTCCGGATGGGCGGCGAGCAGCAAATACATGTGTCCATTCTGCCCTGTCGCAGTACAGCAACTGTTCCTCCACACTCCTTGGTTGGGCTGGGTTCTCCACATGGGGCGTTTGAGAGCTTACGTCCAAGGCTTCGACGCCGGGAAAGTGGCTTCATGAGCAAGCGACAGCTTCGGCACAGACGGTCCAGCAGCGAACCTTTGGGGCAGACCACGGACAACTCGTGGATGCCGCGTGAAGCTGCCGATATCCTCCTCGTCACCGGCGACGCCTACCTTCAGGAGGAGGCGCGAAGGATTGTTGCTGCGGCAGGTGGCAGCCTCCAGTTGGCCGCCGACGTCGGAGAGGCAATCCACGGCTGGGACGGTGCCGACGTCGTCCTGGTGGGAAGCGACATCCGTGAGCTGCCGCCACGAAGGCAGGCGCCCACTGTCTTACTGGGCAGGTCTGTTGAGGGGGACGGCTTGTGGCGGCTTGCTGCTGCCCTGGGCGCAGAGCGCGTAGCCGTCCTTCCCGAGGCCGCAAACTGGTTGGCCGAGTACTTGAGTGTGTCCGGTTCGCCGGAACCTGGCGGGTTCGTTATCGGGATTGTTGGAGGCTGCGGTGGGGCTGGAGCTTCCACCACAGCAATTTGGCTTGCCCAGGCAGCGGCGGGCCACGGCATCAGCACCATGCTGGTGGACGGGGATCCCTGGGGTGGGGGCCTGGAACTGGCAATCACCGTTCAAGAGCTGGCCGGCTTGCGCTGGCCGGACTTCGCCGAAACGCGGGGGAGCATCGATCCCGTCCAATTCAGGGACTCCCTGCCGGTGGCCGGTGGCTTCGCGTTCCTGTCTTGGCCGGGTACACGTGAAGCGTTCACCATGCCGGATGCCGGTTCTGTGGCCGCTGTCCTGGATGCCGCGCGGCGAAGTTTCGAACTCGTCGTGGTGGACATTGGGCGCAGTGAGGAATGCCTTCGAACCTTTGCGTGGGACTGCGAGAAGATGCTGTTGATGACCACAGCCCACCTGAAACCGGCTGTTGCCGCGGCACGTATCCTCAACGAGCTGCCACCGTTGGACACGGGGTTGGTGGTCCGGGGTGGTGGCCCTTCGGCGGTTGATGCTCAACTCATTGCCGAGTCGTTGGGACTGCCACTCTTGGGGATTCTTCCGGAGATTCGAGGAGCGGCCGCAGGGACCGAGCTCGGCCGGCTCCTTGAGCTGGGCCGTCGCAAGTCCGTGAATCGCTTCGCCCGGGGCGTGCTGGACTTGAACGGCGCTGGTGAATGAGCCGGTCGGAGAAAAGTATCGCGGGATGGTCACGGACAGGGACACCATTCACGGGAGGGCGCCGCAGCCAGAGCCGTCGGTTGGACTCCGTGCTTCTCGAAACGGTCCGGGAGTCCGTCCTCGCCGGGAATGGGCCGGTAACACCCTCGACTGTGGCCGCCGCCGTGCAGGCCAGCGGCAAACTGTTGGGTACTTCGGGAGCACTGGAAGCCGCGGAATCCATCAATGCGGAATTGAATGGTCTAGGGCCCCTTCAACAGCTTGCGCACGATCCCTCGGTCACAGATATCTTTGTCAATGGCCCCGAATCAGTCTGGCTCGACCGGGGACGGGGCCTGGAACGATCCCCGGTGCATTTCGATTCTGAACAGCAGGTCAGGGCGCTGGCGGCCAGGCTGGTTTCGGCGGGTGGTCGCCGGTTGGACGACGGCTCTCCCTGCGTGGACGTCAGGCTCAAAGGCGGCTATCGCGTGCACGCAGTTCTGGCGCCGATATCAACTGCGGGGACTCTGTTATCGATTCGAATTCGACGCGAAGAAACCTTCACAATGGCTGAATTGCGCGAAGCTGGCATGTTCGATCAGCACATCGAGACTCTTCTCCGCGCGATTGTGGAGCGGCGCCTGAGCTTCCTTGTCAGTGGTGCCACCGGATCAGGGAAAACAACGCTCCTGTCCACCATGCTCGGGCTGTGCCGCCCGTCCGAACGCTTGGTATTGATCGAAGATGCCGCTGAACTCAACCCGATCCACCCTCATGTGGTCACGCTTGAATCGCGCCATGGAAACCTTGAGGGAGGTGGAGCGCTGGATCTTGGCGAGTTGGTCCGTCAAGCCCTGCGCATGCGTCCGGACCGGCTCATTGTGGGGGAGTGCCGGGGTGCCGAGGTCCGCGAGCTGCTCACCGCGCTCAATACCGGTCATACAGGCGGTGGAGGAACAATCCACGCCAACACGGCGGAAGCAGTTCCGGCACGGCTGACAGCCCTCGGCGCGCTTGCAGGGTTGAACGCCGAGGCCGTGCGGTTGCAGGTCTCAAGTGCATTGGACGTTGTGATTCACGTGGAACGGACGCCTTTGGGGCGGAAAGTAGGCTCAATCGGTGTGCTGACTGACTCCTTGGATGGCCAACGAGTGGTGACCGCACTGCGATGGAGCCCCGAAGGTCTGGTGCATGGACCTGCTTGGGCTGAGCTGAATTTACGGCTTTCTCCCGGATCATCCGGCGAGGCGGGCGGATCTTTGCAGGGCTTATCCGTCGGCTCGGAGGTACTCACTGTGATGGGCTTGGACTCGTGATCCCCACCCTGGTTGTAGCCCTGGCGCTGGCGGTATGGCTCCAGCTCAAGCCGCCCCAAGCCGGCAGCCGGCGAATGCGGGCAAGACTCGCCAAACCCTCATCCCTGAGTGGGATCGGTGTTGGGAAAGAGCATGCAACATCAGGAGCGGACAAAGGGCCGTGGGGCCGGGTGTGGCGGGCAAAGATAGAGCCCTTGTCCCTCGTGGTGTTGGTGCAGCAGCTCGCTGCCCTCTTGCGAGGAGGACGTGGACAATTGCAGCTTTGGGAAGAGTTATGGCTCGTCCATAGCTCCAGGCCTGGCCTGGGCGCCAAGTCCAGGAGCAGAGGCCACCAACCCGCTCCAAAAATCTCAGTGGAATCGGTCAGGGTGCTGGCCTCGGCGCGGGCAGCCTCGGCCGTTGGAAATTCACCAGCACAAGCAATTCGCAACACCTCCGCAAAGGTCTATCCCGGCCGAGGAAGCACAGAACGCCGCATCTGGATGGAATTGGCTGCATGCCTGGATGTAGCCGAAACCAGCGGCTGTCCACTCGCAGAGCTCCTCACCCGGTTCGCAGCGCAACTCGAAGCGGAGGAAGATTCTGAAGCGGCACGTCAAACTGCCCTCGCTGGACCCAAAGCCACGGTCAGGCTGTTGTCCTGGCTACCGGTACTTGGCTTGGTACTGGGGATGGCCCTGGGGGTGGACCCCTTGGGAATCCTGCTGGGTAACTTCCTCGGTGTGGCCACCCTGATCCTTGGCCTCCTGCTGACCGTGGCAGGGCGTGTGTGGTCCTCCCGGCTCGTCGCTTCGGCGGTAGGGGCCACATGATGTTGGGAATTCAATTGTTGGCTCTGGTGGGAGTACTGGCTCTGGCAGCCTTTGTCGGATTCGCCAGACCGGCAGGGTTTCGAGACCGGCTGCACGCAAGTTTGGCCGAGGCCCATAACTCCAAGGACGACCCTAACTCCAAGGATGATCTCAGCCTTCAGCCAGATACTGCCACTGCCGGGGACGGGCTTCGGGACACGGCCATGATGCTCGAACTCGTAGCTTCCATGCTGGATGCAGGTGCCGGGATAGGGCGGGCATTGGAACTGATTTCCCACAGCGCCACACCGAAAATCAGCCAGGATCTCCGTCCCGTCGTCGCTGCGCTGGCCATGGGGGCGGACTGGGACGCTGCCTGGCGAAACCCCACCCAGCATCAGCCCGAAGTAGCGCGTTTGAAGGACGCTCTGGCTTTCGCCGCATTGACTGGTGCGCCCTCGGCTTCGATTCTTTATGCCCAAGCGGCCAGGGAGCGCCGCGAGCAATTCCGTGCCGCCGAGAAGCGAGCCGCCGCCTTGGGAGTGAAGCTTGTGGTTCCTCTCGGCCTTTGTTCCTTGCCGGCCTTCATTTGTCTGGGAATCGTGCCGGTGCTCATTGCCATGCTTCCGGCTGGATAAGTAGGGCACCAGCACATGCACGGCAGCCGACTCTTCTTCCAAACCGGCAAGTCTATTCTTCCAGGCTGGCCACTCTCTTCCTCCACACATGCCACTCTTTTCCTCCACACAGGCCGCTCTTTTCCTCCACAATCAGTCCCCGCGGGGGTTTTATCCACTTGGATGAACCAGGGGCTTCAGGGTCGGCCGGAGTCACGGAAGAGTCGATTTCAACCGGCAGATCTGCCGACTTTTCTGAAAGGAAACATACTATGGAAACTCCCTCCAGCACCCTCCACGCCCGGCGGTCTGACCGACGGAACACATCGCGTGCGCTCGCAGCAAATACTGCCGGTCTTGAATCCGTCGAGCATGGCAGCGGCCACGATGAGGCCCCACAACACAAGAGTGGCAACCGCGCGGGTGTGCAGTTCGGGATTGAAGAGCATGGGATGGAGCAGCTGGAGATCGAGCTGTTTAACCGAGCAGAACCTCACGCCCCGGCCGCAATCCAGCAGTTGGACAATCAACGGGTTGGGACAGCTTGGACCAGCAAGTGGAGCAACTACTTGCGCAGTCGTACACCCGGCAGGATTCGCCGGCAGGCCAGCGCGAAGCCGGGCAGCATCAAGCAGACCCCTCCCAGGCAGGGCACTTTCAGCCAAACCACCCCCATCCAAACCACCCTCAGCCAAACCACCCTCAGGCAGACGAGCCTCAGGCGAACCCCGCTCATGGGCTCCGAAGGCGGCATGGCAACAGCGGAATACGCAATAGCAACGCTCGCGGCCGTGGGCCTGGCGGGTCTGCTGGTGGTTATCCTGCGGAGCGAGGAAGTTCGAGGATTCCTGCTCAATCTGGTTCGCACCGCGTTGTCCTTGCCATGACCTCGCCAGTACCTCTCCTAATCAAGCCGGTACCTCTCCCAATCAAGCCGGTACCTCTCCCAATCGAGGCGGTGCCTCTGCCCATCAAAATGTCCACAAGACAGAACGAACGTGGTGCCGTAACAGCTGAGTTCGCAGTTGCCCTGCCAGCGGTGATTTTGCTGTTCGCCTTCTTGCTGGCGGCCGGTGCAGCAGGGATAACTCAGCTTCGTTTGGAGGAGGCGGCCAGGGCGGGTGCTCGAGGTCTTGCTCGGGGCGAGAGTACTGGCGAAGTGCAGGGCATCGTCAGGCGCATGGCGGGCGAGGGGGCAACTGCGGGGGTGGCAAGCGACGGCGATTGGGTGACTGTGACAGCCTCCGCGGCGGTAGCAGGCTCGTTGGGTTCACTGATCCCATGGACTCTCACAGCTTCGGCGTCGGTCCGCGGTGAAACACCCGGGGCATTTGGTTGGAGCGACGTGAGTGACATGCCGGGAACCTTGGTGGGCGGGGCAACGCAAGCGGCATCACCGTGGAACATGCCACCGGGGGATACCGCATTACGGGTTGCGGCGAACCCATGGATTCCCTTGTGAGGGTGCGGTGCCTATGGCGGCGAACGCTGAAGGGTCTTCCTGTAGCGTCACACCCTGAGCTAGGATCCGGCACAGTCCTGGCGCTGTCACTGGGGTTCGCAGTCCTGGCATTGCTTGGCGGGCTGCTGCTTCTTGCGCAAGCGGGGGTCATGGCGTCGCGGGCTGCGTCGGCAGCAGATCTGGCAGCTCTCGCGGCGGCGGATGCAGCGCGTGGAATAGCCTCGGGTGAGCCCTGTGCTGTGGCGGCCAGCGTTGCAGGACAGCAGGGTGCCACACTGACTGCCTGCGACGTCGTCGGGGGCGACGTCGTGGAGCTCGCCACCGAGTTGGAACAACCGTTCCTCTTCGGCACGGCTACAGGCAGGGCACGCGCTGGGCCGCCTCCTTAGCCAAGTAACGGACTGGGCCGCAGGGTTGCTTGGAGCCGTTGCAGCTAGATGGCGTCTTTCAAGAGGACATCCAGAAGTGTGATGGCGGCTGCCTTGTCCAGTGGGTTGTTCTTGTTGCCGCATTTGGGCGACTGTACACAGGACGGGCAGCCGGCTTCGCATTCGCATGCTTTGATGGCCTCCCGGGTGGCTGTCAGCCAGATTTTGGCCTTTTCAAAGCCGCGCTCGGCAAATCCGGCGCCGCCAGGGTGACCGTCGTAGACGAAGATCGTCGGTACCCCAGTGTCGGCATGCAGTGCAGTGGAGACACCCCCGATGTCCCAACGGTCACTGGACGCCACCAGCGGAAGGAGACCGATCGCCGCGTGTTCCGCAGCGTGCAAAGCGCCGGGGAACTGCGCTTCCACCAAGCCAGCACCATGCAGTGACCTGTTGTCCACAACAAACCATACGGCCTTGGTAAACAAATCCCTGGCCCCGAGATCGAGCGGCTCCTCGCCCAGGATCTCGTTCGATATCAATGCCTTGCGCTGGAAGGAAACAACTTGGGTTGTGACCTTTACGTCCCCAAAGTGCGCAGTGATCTCGCCCCATTGGACCGAGCGCGAGGTTTCCAGGACTTCGATCTGCGTTACATCCCGTGCGGTGGTGTAAAAATCGGGGTTCACGCGCCTCACCATGACGCAGTGGTCCGCCTCGTTGAGTTCCTCCACCAGGTAGCTGTCCCCCTGGTGGACGTAGATCGCCCCGGTGTGTGCCTGATAGTGGGTCTGCGGCGAGTCCATCGTCCCCAGAAGCGAACCTGTCTCGGCGTCAACGATGCTCACAGGGCCACCTCCGTCAGCACGCAGGTTCACCATGCCGGCTGCGCTCTCCGGATGGGTCCAGAACCACCCCGCAGGGCGTTTGCGGAGATATCCCTGCAAGACCAGCCGGTCGAGGAGGCCTTCCGCTGTGGGCCCGAAGAGTTCGAGTTCAGCCGGGCCCACTGGCAACTCCGCTGCTGCCGCGCACAGGTGAGGTCCCAGGACGTACGGGTTTCCCGGATCAAATACTGTGGCTTCGACCGACACATCGAAGATAGCTTCCGGATGGTTCACAAGGTATGTATCCAAGGGGTCGTCGCTTGCCACGAACGCCGCTATGGCGTCCTGACCAGCCCTTCCTGCGCGTCCAATCTGCTGGAAGAGCGAGGCCCTGGTCCCTGGCCAACCGGCAACCAAAACCGCGTCAAGCCCGGAGATATCGATGCCGAGTTCCAAGGCAGAGGTACTGGAAACCCCCAGCAGCTGTCCGGACCGCAACGCTTTTTCCAAGGCACGCCGCTCTTCGGGAAGGTAGCCGGAACGGTAGGCGGCCACGCGGCTGGGCAAGCTGGGATCCACCTCATCCAGCAGTCGCTTGGTGATCGACGAAATCGACTCGGCGCCGCGCCGGGACTTGATAAAGGCAATGGTCCGAACCCGGGAGGAAACAAGGTTCGCCAGGATGTCCGCTGTTTCTGCCACGGCAGTCCGGCGTTGTTTGGCTCCGTTTTCACCCTTGACGTCCGTCAAAGCAGGCTCCCAGAACGCCACGGTCGTAGAGCCATGCGGAGAACAGTCTTCGGACACTTCCCGGACCGGAGCACCGATGAGGCGTCCGAAGGAGACAGCGGGCTCCGACGCCGTGGCAGAAGCGGCGATGAATACGGGTTCAGGAAAGGAGGTCCCGGCGCCGTAGTAGGCGCAGATCCGGCGAAGACGCCTCATGAGGTTGGCTACGTGCGAGCCGAAGACGCCTCGGTAACTGTGAGCCTCATCCACGATCACATAGCGCAGCCTGCGGAAGAACCGCGCCCACCACGTGTGGTTGGGCAGAATGCCGAAGTGCAGCATGTCCGGGTTTGCCAGGATGAAATTGGCATGGTCGCGGATCCAACGGCGCGACGCGACGTCGGTGTCGCCGTCGTATGTTTCTGCTCGAACGGTAGGGAGCTTCAGTGAACGGATTGCAGCCAACTGGTCTGCCGCCAGTGCCTTCGTGGGAGACAAGTAAAGTGTCACGGCACCGTCGTCGTGGATCTTTCCGGGCTCGGACAATACCCTCAGCTCCGAGCGGTGGATCGCATCCAGTGCGGGTAGTTGGTAGGCGAGCGATTTCCCTGAGGCGGTGCCCGTGGCGATCACCACATGCTGGCCTGCCTGGGCGAGGTTGGCGGCTTGGACCTGGTGTCGGTACGGCTCGTGGATGCCCAGCGAGCCGTAGGCCTGGACGATGTCCGGATGCACCCATTCGGGCCACGGCTCGTTGACGGCCTTGCGGGCAGGGATGGTGTGGACATGGCGCAACTGCTCCGGGTCCGGGTTCCGGCCCAGCAAAGAGATCAGCGAATTCGGTGCAGCCACCAAATCATTCTGTCACTCTGTTGCGGCGCGGACGGCGACGCCCACCGCGGCACCCGATGAGGCCGCCGTCGAAGGTCCGCTAAACAAGCATCCTCACGCTACCGAGAGGTCCGAACCTTCACTGCTGCTGACGGACATCATCAGAACGTGGCACACCACATCCCACCCAAGGTGGGAGTAAAGCTTTTGGCCGTCCAAGGATGCCAGGAGAAGCCCGTTCTGGACGTCGTGCTCGAACGCTTGGGCGGCAAGGGCCTTCATGATGAAACTTCCAAGGCCGCGGCGCTGGAATTGAGGCTCAGTAACGATCTTGTCGAAAACCGCGGTGCCGTTGACCACGTATACCCGGCCGCTCGCGGCCACGTTCTCGCCCGAGTGGACCACCGCATGATGGACGCCGTTGGTTTCCGAGGTAGCGAGTTCGAGGTCATCGTCAGGCAGCCATGGGTCCTCGGAATCCTGGGTTTCCATGTCCACGATCATCATGGTCTGTGAGGCAGAAGTGACATTCAGCCCATGCTGCTCGGCCAAGTACTTATAACGTTGGACGTCGTTGGTCAGCACGGTCAGGATCCGTGTCTCGGCTTCGGCAGTCTTAGCCGCCAGCGCGGCGAACTCTTCATCGGAGGGATCGTGGGCGAAATACTCCCAGTCACCCGTCTTGTCGGCCCGCAGCGCGGCGGGGAAGCGTCCCTCTTGACGCGACTCATAGCCCCGGCAGCCGGACCAGCCGGCCACCCAAACTTCCAAGAGGTGCGCGATGTCTTCAACCAAGGCGTCTGGACTCATGTAGAGAGACTATGTCAGCGCCCGGGGAAGCAACAGAGTCAGGTCAGGGGAAGAATCCGTGCTTATGAAATTGTGACTTCGACGCGTGGAACTGAACCCATGCTCTCTAGGTTTTCAGTGGGCCTGTCAGTGAGGCGCAGAGGATTTTACTCCACCCAGTACCCTTTAATAGTGGCTTTAAACCGGATCGTACTTTTCTATGGCTTTACCCCGATCGCCGACCCCGACGCCGTGCGTCTGTGGCAGCGTGCCCTCTGCGAGAAATTGGGCCTCACCGGCCGGATCCTGATCTCCAAGGACGGTATTAACGCCACAGTTGGCGGCGAGCTCAACAACATGAAGCAATACGTGAAAACCACCCGCGAATACAAGGGCTTCCACGACATCGACTTCAAGTGGTCCGAGGGCGGGGCCGCCGATTTCCCCCGCCTCAGCGTTAAGGTCCGCGACGAGATAGTTTCCTTCGGGGCTCCCGGGGAACTGAAGGTCGACGAAAAGGGCGTGGTGGGCGGAGGCAAGCATCTCCAGCCTGAAGAACTTCATTCCCTGGTGGACGCAAAGAAAGCGGACGGGGAAGAGGTGGTGTTCTTCGATGGCCGCAATGCCTTCGAGGCGCAGATCGGCAAGTTCAAGGACGCCATCGTTCCGGACGTCGCCACTACACATGACTTCATCACGGAACTGGAATCCGGCAAGTATGACGCCCTCAAGGACAAGCCCATTGTCACTTACTGCACGGGCGGCATCCGCTGCGAGGTGCTCTCCAGCCTGATGGTCAACCGTGGTTTCAAAGAGGTTTACCAGCTCGACGGCGGGATCGTTCGCTACGGCGAAACCTTCAAGGACAAGGGCCTCTGGGAGGGCTCGCTCTATGTTTTCGACAAACGCATGCACGTAGAGTTCAGCGACGAAGCAAAGACCATTGGAGAGTGCGTCCGCTGCGCCGCGCCCACCAACAAGTTCGAGAATTGTTCCAACCTGAGCTGCCGGACCCTGACCCTCTACTGTGCAGAATGTGCCTCAAGTCCTGAAACCCTTCGCTGCCCCGGAGGCTGTGAAGCCGCCTGAGGCGCAACTCAATCAGAGCCTGCTGACCCGGTAAGCGAAATTCGCGTCGGATCTGGCACCCACAGTGATGGCCAGGATGGCGTCCTTTTCCAACTGCACCACGCTCACCCGGGCATTGGCGCATCCCAAGGTCAGGTCAACCAAAGCCGTCTCGCCCACGCTGACTGCGAATGAAACGCGTCGAGTGCCTCGGCACGCCAGTGTCACGGCATACGTTCCGCCGGGCAACTGCACGGTCTGTTCAGTTCTGGACTCGCCGGAGTTCAGGAATCCGCTGCTGGAATAGAACGATTGCCCCTGCGATTCCGGCAAGGCCGCCTTGGCCCACTCTTTCAGGGCCTCACCCGTAACGGTTTGCTCCAAGGCTGGGTCGGGAGGAAGCACGACATTGCTGCCGGTAGTGTCTGTGGGGCTGGAATCGGCACGCCCGCCGTCGTCATAGGTGTACTCGCACGCCGTCAGCGCGCTACACAGCACGAGCAAGAGTCCGACGGCGGCACTTGCCAGCCGTCTAGACATAACCGAGCCAGCCACCTTGCTGCCCATATGGTGACTTTACGCTTGCCCGGAGGCCCGCCATAGGGCTGCGGAAGGGGTTTAATTAGCGCTGGGTACCAGCTGGTACGCAAAGATCAGCGGGGCATCCACACTGCTCGTGGAGATACTAAGAGCGGCGGTGGCGGGGACCTTTATCTTCACCATTTCAAGGCTGCCGTTGCAGGCAGCTCCCGCGTCGGCAATTTGCTTTCCTCCGGAAGAGACGGCGAAGAACACCTTCCCTCCTCCATCACAAGCCATCATGAGTGTGTAATTCCCCGCAGGAACGCTGGGTGAGTCCTTAACCAAGGGGTCCCGGTTCAGGATCTTGCCGGAATCCTCCAACGTCACGGTGCTGGCTGTGGGAAGAATCTTGTCTTTCCATGCCGGTACATCGGCATGTTCGACGCTGACCGGACCCTGGCAGGCTGTGGCCGCCAGCAGCGTCCCCGCAGCAATGACAACAAGGCCTGCGCGGCGCCTTGTGGAGGAGAGGTTGAGCATGCTTCCACGCTACCGGGTCCCACAGCAAGGTTTTGTCCACATAGCCCAAACCACGAACGCCTGCCATGAAGCAGCCCCCATAGACTTGCAATGTGACTCAAACCCCCGAAATATTTACCGTTGGCAATACTGACGACGCCCCACGCAGCGACCACCCGGAGCTCCTGGTGTCGCTCGCCTCTGACCTTCGCGCCATCTCATACACGGTCGACGGCGTGGCGGAGCTTCTGGGGGAATCCGCCTATGCCGCACTGAACAGGGACCAGATCATTCCAGCGTTGTTGGTGAGCGAACGCTTGTCCAAGAGCGGCGTGGAAACCACACGTGCGCTGTCCGTCATAGTGCGGCTGTGGTTGCTTGCTGTCCCACAGACCCAGCCCGATGTTGACTTTGCGCTCCCCACCATCGGCGCCCAAGGCCTCGCCCGGCTCGGACTCGTGACCCTGGAGGCCGGCGTTGCCACGGCCAAGGTGGATCTACGCCCCTACGGCTGGGAGGCCAATGCAGACGGCAGCGGGGGAGCGGAGCTTTGGGTGGCCAGCGATCTCGCTGCCCATCAGCAAGCAGGGGTCCTGAGGCACGATCATGTGCTGGGGATAGGGCGGGCATCAACAACCCTTGTCCAAACAACCATCAGGCGGCACACGCATCGTGCGCTGGACCTCGGGACAGGCTGCGGCATCCAGACGTTCCACTTGTTGCATCACTGCGAACACGTCACGGCAACCGACATTTCCGAGAGGGCGCTCGCCTTCACCCGTTTCAATCTGCTCCTCAACGCTGCGGAACTGGACCTGGATCCGAACAACCTGGAAGCGCGCGTGAGCCTGCGCCTGGGCTCGCTCCTGGAACCCGTGGCAGGGGAGCGCTTCGGCCTCGTCGTCTCCAATCCGCCGTTTGTCATTACTCCGCGTAGCACAGGAGAGTCCTCGGCTGACCAATTTACGTACCGGGACGGCGGCCTGCCCGGTGACGAGATCGTCGCATCGTTGGTGCGAACGTTGGCCGAAGTCCTTGAACCCGGCGGCACAGCCCAGATGCTTGGCAACTGGGAGATCCACGAAGGGACCCAGTGGCATGACCGGCCTTCCGCATGGCTCCAAGATTCGGGTTTGGATGTTTGGTTCATTCAACGTGAGCAGTTGAACCCGGAGCAGTACGCTGAGACCTGGCTGCAGGACGCCTCGGAGAACCGGGACCGCAGCCACTACCAGGAGTCGTACGCCGCGTACCTCGAGGACTTCGGATCGAGGGATGTCGAAGGAATCGGCTTTGGCATGATTTGGCTACGCCGCCCACAAAGTTCAGACGAAGTACGCTTCAGCCGGTTTGAGGAAATTACCTACCCCATTGAGCAACCCATCGGACCCCACCTCGGCGCGGCCGTGGAGCGCGCCGACTGGCTTGCAGCCAGCAGTTTGCCGGAAGTACACCTTGTAGTGGCCGAGGACGTCACCGAAGAGCGCCATCAGCGTCCTGGGGCTGTGCATCCAGGCGTGATCCTCCTTCGGCAGGGGGCTGGCCTTCGTCGGACAAACCTGCTCAGCACTGAGCTGGCGGGCTTTGTTTCTGCTTGTGATGGCGAATTATCCGTACGGCAGATTGTCGGCGCCTTGGAAGCACTTCTGGGAGGCACAGACGACTTCGATTCAGGATCCTTTCGCGAAGGGCTTCTTGCCGAAGTGCGGAATCTCGTCCTGGATGGCTTCCTCCTTCCCGACGTGCCGGAGGCGTCCGCATGAACAGTGCACGGCCGCCGCGGCCACTCCGCACCAAGCCCGCGGCAAGTGACCGTGATTACACTGAGGAAGTGATTGCGAACAACGAGACATCCCAGGCGTCAGGCGATACCCCCCGGCGCAAGAGGGCCGAGAAAACGGTTGAGATAACCGATCCCAAGGCCATCCGCGCCTTGGCGCACGCTGCCCGTCTCGAAGTCATCTCCGAGCTCTACGCCACGCAGGTAAGCCACACGGCTACTGAGCTCGCGGCCCGTACCGGCCTGACCCCAAGTGCCATGAGCTACCACCTTCGCGCACTGCAAAAATGGGGGATCGTAGCCCCGGCCGAAAATGCCGGCGATGCAAGGGAACGCCGGTGGAAGGCTGCTGGAACTGATTTCCGGATTTCAGGTGGCAGCGCGGCCAGCCCGGAGATCGCAGTGGTCGATCTTGAGCTGGACGCCTTCCGACGCAGGGCATCAGCTTTTGCCAAGGCCCGCGGGGAGCGCCGGCAGCGTGGCGAAGCGGCGGAAGAACCGGCGTCCGTGGTGCTGGCGAGCAATTTGCTGTACTTAACCAACCAACAGCGCAAGGAGCTTTCTGAGCGGATCCGGGAGGTCCTGCGGGAGTACGAACTCGAAGACCCAACCCGGATTCCGCAAGGTGCCGAGCGTGTTGCTACTCTGTGGTCAATGATCCCGGATGACCGCATGGCACCTGGGCACTAGGGGTCAGGCCAGCCCCCCGGATTTCCACGCCAAAACGCAGGATTCTGCAATCTATGGTGAACTAGGCCAATATGGGCACCAGCCCAATTACACATTTTTTCTGTAGGAGCACCGTGCCCAGCAAGGCAAAAACCGGCAAGAAACTCGTGATCGTGGAGTCTCCGGCCAAGAGCAAGACCATCGCCAAGTATCTTGGCGAGGGCTTCATCGTCGAGGCTTCCATCGGCCATATCCGGGATCTCCCGCAGCCATCGGACCTCCCTGCAGAACTGAAGAAGACCTCGCTGGGCAAGTTCGCCGTCGACATCGAAAACGACTTCAAGCCGTACTACGTCGTATCCCCGGATAAGAAGAAGAAGGTCGCCGAACTCAAGGCCCAGCTGAAAGACGCTGACGCGCTCTATCTCGCAACCGATGGGGACCGCGAGGGCGAAGCCATCGCGTGGCACCTCCTTGAGGTCCTTAAACCCAAAGTTCCCGTGTATCGCATGACCTTTGGTGAAATCACCAAGGAAGCGATTCACCGTGCCATGGATAACCTGCGCGACGTCGACACCGCACTGGTTGATGCCCAGGAAACCCGGCGTATCCTTGACCGGCTCTACGGCTACGAAATCTCACCGGTTCTGTGGCGCAAGGTTGCCAGGGGACTCTCCGCGGGACGCGTGCAGTCCGTGGTTACCCGCATGGTGGTTGACCGTGAACGCGAACGTATGGCCTTCCGGGCCGCCTCCTACTGGGACCTGACGGGCCAGTTCGGAGCCGACTCGGGATCGTTCAAGGCGAAGCTTGCCGCAGTGGACGGTTCCAAGGTGGCCAGTGGTCGTGACTTTAACGACAACGGCCAGCTCACATCCTCCAACGTGGTTCACCTCAACGAGGAACTCGCAACGTCATTGGCCGCAGGTCTGCAGAACGCCGATTTCCGCGTTCGTTCGGTAGACACCAAGCCGTACACCCGGCGCCCTGCCGCACCGTTCACCACCTCCACGCTGCAGCAGGAAGCCGGCCGAAAGCTCCGCTTCTCCTCGAAGAGCACCATGCAGGTCGCCCAGCGCCTGTACGAAAACGGCTACATCACTTATATGCGAACGGACTCCTCTGCCTTGAGCGATGAAGCTGTCACAGCAGCCCGCCGCCAGGCTGCGGAGCTCTACGGCCCCGAGTACGTGCCCCAAAGCCCCCGCGTGTACGCCAACAAAGCTGCAAATGCGCAAGAGGCCCACGAGGCTATCCGCCCCGCAGGTGACTCGTTCCGCACGCCCGCCCAGGTGGCCAAGCAGCTCAGCGGCGACGAATTCCGGTTGTACGAGCTCATCTGGAAGCGCACGGTCGCATCCCAGATGGCCGACGCCAAGGGCTCCACAGCCACCATCCGCCTCGGTGCAGTAGCAGCCGACGGACGCGACGCTGAATTCTCGGCCTCAGGTACCGTTATCACCTTCCCCGGCTTCCTCGCCGCCTATGAGGAGGGCAAGGACGAGAGCCGCGGAGATGACGACTCCGATGAAGCGCGCCGCCTCCCCAACGTGGCCAAGGATGACTCCCTGACGGCCTCGGACATCGTGGCCGTGGGGCACGAGACCTCACCGCCTCCGCGCTACACCGAAGCCTCGCTGACGGCTGAGCTGGAAAAGAAGGGCATCGGGCGTCCGTCGACCTATGCCTCCACGATTTCCACCATCCAGGATCGCGGTTATGTCCGTAAACAAGGTTCTGCCCTGGTTCCCAGTTGGATCGCCTTCTCGGTGATTCGGTTGCTTGAGCAGCACTTCACGGATTATGTCGACTACGAGTTCACCGCCGACATGGAAGGCGATCTGGACAAAATCGCCAACGGCCAGGCCGTGGGCGCAGCGTGGCTGAAGCACTTCTACTATGGTGAAGACTCTGATCCCGGGCTGTTGAGCATCGTGAACAACCTCGGCGAGATTGATGCCCGCGAGATCAACTCCGTGCCCATAGCCGAGGGCATCACCCTGCGTGTGGGTAAGTTCGGCCCGTACCTGGAAAGCAGCATCCCTACCGTTGATGAGAAGACCGGTGAAGTGGTGGAGTCCGCGCGGGCCAACGTCCCGGAGGAACTCGCACCGGATGAGTTGACAGCCGCCAAGGCAATCGAGCTCATGGAAACTGCTGCTCCCGAGGAACGTGTCCTGGGAACCGATCCACACACCGGCCATACCGTGGTTGCCAAGAACGGCCGTTACGGCGCCTATGTCACCGAGATCATCCCCGAGATGACCGAGGAACAGCTGGCAAACCAGCCTGTTGAGTACTACAAGAACGGCAAGCCCAAACCTCCAAAGAAGCCTGTGAAAGCCAAGCCACGCACAGGTTCGCTGTTCAAGTCCATGACCGTGGACAGCGTCACCCTGGATGAGGCCCTGCAGCTCATGAGCCTGCCACGGGTGCTTGGCGAGGACGCTGAAGGAAATGTCATCACCGTCCAGAACGGCCGGTTCGGACCTTACCTGAAGAAGGGTACGGACTCCCGTTCCATCGGATCCGAAGAAGAAATCTTCACCATCACCCTGGAACAGGCCTTGGAGATCTACTCCCAGCCCAAGCAGCGTGGTGCCCGGGCCGCAGTGCCCCCACTGGCCGAGTTTGGCCCGGACCCCGTGTCGGAGAAGAACATCGTCGTGAAGGAGGGCCGTTTCGGTCCGTATATCACTGATGGCGTTACGAACATCACGGTCCCGCGCTCAACCTCCCTTGAGGAACTGACCCGGGAACGCGCCGTCGAACTTCTTGCCGAGAAGCGGGCCAAGGGCCCCGTCAAGCGGACCACTACCCGCAAGGCGCCAGCCAAGAAGGCAACAGCCAAAAAGTAAAGCAGCAGCAAGACAGGATGCCGTCCGGGAAGCAAGCGAATTGCGTCCCGGACGGCATCGTGGTCGAGTAGAAGCATGACTGAACAGACGGCTTCACCGGACAACGGACCCTTGAACGACCTCGAAGCGAAGCTCGCCTTGGCTGAACAGCCGGACGCCAACCCGGTGGACGTCATCCTTGCTTTCCTGAACAACGAGGTCTATCTCATCAGTTCCGAAGCAGTGGATGGACCGGATTCTGCAGTAGAGCCATTGGTCCTTTCGAACGCCGACGGACAGCCCGTTCTGGCGGTGTTCAGCCACCCGAGCCGCGTGGACGAGCGTTTCCTGGAAGCCGCTCCGCACATTCTGGGGACCATGGGTTCAGCGATCCTTGGCAACATCGGCGACGAACTGGGCATGGTCATTAACCCCGGAAGCGAATATGGCTTCGAAATCGATCCTGAAGGGATCGCCAACATCCGCCGCGACTTCAAACGGGCAGACGAAGCAGGGGAGCCAACGGAATAGCTGGCATCCTGGGCACGGGACGTCCGCCTGCCAGCGAAACGTGGACGCCAAGTTGCTTCCCCGGCTTCGAATCGGTGAATAATGGCAGAATGCGTCTTGGCGTTCTCGATATCGGTTCAAACACCGTCCACCTGCTGCTCGTGGATGCCCATCCCGGCGCCCGCCCAGTGGCTT
This sequence comes from Paenarthrobacter sp. 2TAF44, assembly GCF_052114885.1. Classification (NCBI taxonomy): domain Bacteria; kingdom Bacillati; phylum Actinomycetota; class Actinomycetes; order Micrococcales; family Micrococcaceae; genus Paenarthrobacter; species Paenarthrobacter sp. 2TAF44. The sequence goes on from NZ_JBFRFP010000025.1 coordinate 60,059, forward strand.
TTGCCTCCCACAAACGGCCACTTTCCCTGGTGCAATACCTCGACGGTGATGGCAACATCAACGACGCCGGACAGACTGAGCTGATTGAGTTCGTCCTGGAGGCGTGGGAATTCGCAGCCCGCCACAAGGCTGAGGATTTGCTCGCGTTTTGTACCTCGGCAATCCGTGAGGCAACCAACGGAGCCGAGGTCCTGGCCCGGGTCAAACACGAGACCACGGTGACTCTCCAGGAGCTCACTGGCAGCGAAGAAGCCTCCATGACCTTCTTTGCCGTTCGTCGTTGGTACGGCTGGGGCGCCGGCCCGATTCTGGATCTGGACATTGGCGGTGGATCCTTCGAAATGGCCTACGGCACGGACGAACTTCCGGAATTCGCTACATCCGTTCCCTTGGGAGCCAGCAGGCTGACGCGGGATTGGCTCCACGAAGATCCACCCAGCGCGAAGAGCGTCAAGGAGTTGAGGCGGTACATCCGCTCTACCCTCAAACCTGTTGTCCGCAACTTTCACGAGCTCGGCCGCGCCAACCTGGTGGCAGGGACCTCCAAGACGTTCCGCTCCCTTGCCCGGATCGCCGGTGCTGCCCCCAGCGGAGCCGGTCCTTATGTAAAAAGGGAACTCCACGCCGCCGATCTTGGCTTGTGGGCCCAGCGCATATCCGCCATGAAGGTCGAGGACCGGTTGTACCTCCCCGGCGTTTCAGATGCGCGCGCCCGCCAGTTGCTGGCCGGGGCTCTGGTTGCAGAAGCCGCGTTGGAACTCTTCGAATTCCCTAAAATGGAAATTTGTCCGTGGGCTCTGCGTGAAGGGCTGATCCTTCGCCGCCTGGACCAGTTGGTCTTCGAGGACGCAGTGGATCCCGCCCCACACGTCGGGAAGCGCAAGAAGGACAAGTCCAAGAAAAAAGCAGTCAAGGAAGGCGACAAGACGACGGACAACGACGAGCCCCAGCCCAGCTTTGAGGAGTTCCCGGTGCCGCTGAACACAGTGCCGGTGAACAACCCTGCCCCTGCACCAATCCCGGCACCTGCTGCAGGCGGGCTGGCTTCCTGAGATGAGTACCGACGTCGAGCCCTTTGCAAATAACCGCCACATCCCAGTGGCGCTGTCCAGTGCCTCCGTTTATCCGCTGAGCGTCCATGATGCTTTCGCGGTTGCCCAGGACCTTGGCTATGAAGGCGTTGAGGTCATGGTCACCAACAACGCCGTGAGCCAGAATCCTGACGCACTCATCCAGCTGAGCCATCGCTACCACCAAGAGATCGTCTCTATTCACGCGCCCACTTTGCTGCTCACCCAGCAAGTCTGGGGAGCTGCATGGAACAAGATCGAGAAGTCGTGCCAGATGGCCAGGGAAGTTGGCTGCGACACCGTGGTGGTCCATCCGCCATTCCGCTGGCAGTCGAACTATGCCGAGAACTTCGCCGCGGGTGTTCGGGAGATCGCGGCGATGTACCAAGTGCACATCGCGGTGGAGAACATGTACCCGTGGCGCGTCCGCGGACGGGAGGCTGTTGCCTACCTTCCGCACTGGGATCCGTTGGGACAGGATTACGACGACGTCACTTGGGACTTCTCGCACGCGGCAACTGCGGGGGCCAATAGTTTGGAAGCAATCCAGGCGTTGGGCAGTAAACTCCGGCACGTTCACCTCACAGATGGTTCAGGATCCGGAAAAGACGAGCATCTGGTGCCGGGCACGGGGACGCAGCAGTGCGCGGATGCCCTCCAACACCTTGCATCCAACGGCTTCAGCGGTGTTGTGGTGGCGGAGATTTCGACCCGCAAGGCCAAGGTGGCAGGCGAGCGCGAAGAAATGTTGGCGGAGACGCTTCGTTTCGCGCGGCAGCACCTCAGCATCCCGCTGGTGCGCTCACACGATAATTAGTAGCCAACGCAATTAAAAGCGAAAGCACCGGCGGCCGAATCGGGAAATGGGGGAAAAACCCGCCCGGCCACCGGTGCTGTTGGCGGACATCCCCATGCCCGCCTCATCACTCGCACCCTCAATGAGGTAACTACAAAGTTACGGACCAAGGTTGGGTACTGCCTGCAATATTCTTGGGAACAAGCTGTGAATCCGGATAGCGTTCGACCCCTCCATGGGCAAACTGCCATGATGGAGCAATGAGCAACCGAATCGCATTCCTTGGCTGTGGATCCATGAACGAGGCAATCCTGGCCGGTCTCCTTGCCGCCGGGACTGACCCATCTGATGTCGTCGCCACTGTTCGACGTGCTGAGCGTGCAGAAGAACTTGCGCAGCGGCATGGCGTTATGGCGATCGCCGGCGAGGAAGAGCGGGACAACAACAAGCTTGCCACCAAGGGCTCCGGCATAGTCATCCTTGGCGTCAAACCAGTTGGCATTACAGACCTTGCCCGGGAAATCAGCCCGGCACTCGCGAAGGACACCGTTGTTGTGAGCGTCGCAGCTGCGGTTTCCATCGCGCAGCTTGAGGCCGCCCTTCCGGAGGGGCAGCCGGTGATCCGCACCATGCCGAACACCCCCGCAAGGCTGGGCCGCGGCGTCGTATCCGTCTCGCCCGGAACGCACTGCACGCCGGAACAGCTGGAGAAGGTGAAGGCGGCGCTGGCAGGTGCCGGCAAGGTTGTGGAGGTACCTGAGGAACAAGTGGACGCCTTGTCCGCCATCAGTGGATCCGGCCCCGCATACGCGTTCTATTTGGCCGAGGCCATGGCCGCTGCGGGTGTTGAGTTGGGGCTGGACGCCGAATTGTCCGTCATGCTGGCCCGCGAAACGGTGGCAGGCGCCGGTTTCATGCTGGCGGAACCGGGTGCGGACCCCACGGCCCTTCGCGTTGCCGTGACCAGTCCCAACGGCACCACCGAGCGTGCTATCGCAGCATTCGACGACGGCGGGATCCCCAGGATCATCGCCGACGGCGCCCGCGCGGCTGCCACCCGGGCGGCCGAGATCACCAAGCAGTTGGGCTGATCCCCAACCAACCGCACGCTACGGCCGCGCTGCGAAGCGCTCCAGTAGGTCAACGTGTCCGGACACGATCAACATGTCGTGGCCGGACACCTTGGTTTCCGGCCGCGCATACGTGAAGTCCTCGCCGGGAGTCTTCACGCCGACGATCGTCACGCCGTATTTGGAGCGCACCTTGGATTCCTCCAGGGTGAAGCCCACAGTTTCCTTGGGCGGATACATCTTGACGATCGCGTAGTCGTCGTCGAACTCGATGAAGTCCAGCATGCGCCCTGAGACCAGGTGCGCGGCACGGACCCCTGCGTCGGCTTCCGGGTAGATCACGTGGTTTGCGCCGATCCGGCTGAGAATCTTGCCGTGGGATGGGGTGATCGCTTTGACCCAGAGGTGTTGGATGCCCAGGTCCACCAGGTTCACAGTGATGAGTACCGAGGACTCGATGGACGTGCCCACGCCTACCACGGCGGAGCTGAACTCTTGGGCCCCCAGCTGGCGCAGGGCATCGATGTTGGTGGCGTCGGCCTCCACCACGTGGGTGAGCACAGGCGCCCATTTCTGGACCAGGGTGCGGTCACGTTCAATCGCCAGGACTTCCCGGCCTTGCTTGACCAATTGCTCCGCTGTGGCCGACCCGAACCGGCCAAGGCCAATGACCAGCACTGGTGCGTTGTGGGCGGGACGGTTGGGCGCCCCTGTGGTACTAGCCAATGATTGGCCTCTCTTCCGGGTAGTGGTACAGCTGGCTGCGCTGGCGCAGGGCCAGGCCGGCAGCGAGGGTTACGGTGCCCACACGGCCTGCGAACATGAGTACGGTCAGGACGTAAACGCCCGACGGCGGCAGCTCGGCGCTGAGGTTGGTGCTCAGTCCCACGGTGGCAAAGGCCGAGATGGTTTCAAAGAGCACTCTGTCCAGTGTTGCGCCGCTGATGGAGAGCAGCAGGAATGCCGCGACCGAGACAAGGGTGGCACCGGCAACGATCACGGAAATCGCCACCCGCATGGTGCCTTGGGGAATCGTTCGGCCGTAGACCTTCACATCGGCATCGCCACGGGCCTCGGCGACGATGGCGAGGAACATGACGGCGATGGTGGTCACCTTGATGCCGCCGGCCGTGGACGCCGAGCCGCCGCCGGCAAACATGAGGGCATCCGTGAGGAGCATGGTGGTGGATTCCATGTGGTTTTGGTCCACCAGGTTGAATCCGCCTGAGCGCGTCATCACGGAAGCAAAGAGGGAATGGATGAGCTTGTCACCCAGGTCCATGTGCGCGATGGTCCGCACGTTGTCCCATTCCATGAGCGCCCACAGGACTGTGCCGGCGAGCAGCAGGATGAAGGACACCTGGATGGTGATCTTGGTGTGGAGGTTCCACTTCTTCCAGTTCAGGCCGTTCTGTTGGAGGACCATCACTACGGGGAAGCCGAGGCTGCCAAGGAACACGCCCAGCATGAGTGGAACGAGGATCCAGAGGTCGGTCTCGTAGGGGACGATGCCGTCCGAGTGCGGCGTAAATCCGGCATTGTTGAAGGACGAGATCGAGTAGAAGACCCCGTGCCAAACCGACTGCCAGAACGGCTCTCCGAGGAGCATGAAGCGGGGGATCAGCGCAAGGGCAAGCGCGCCTTCGATCACCACGGAGGTCACGATGACAATGCGGAGCAGCGTACCTACTTCACCAAGCCTGCCGGCGTTGTTCATGGCCTCCTGGGCGATGAGCTTGCCGCGGACACCAAGCCGCTTGCTGACCATGAGCGCCAACAGTGAAGCCAGGGTCAGGGTGCCAAGGCCGCCCACAAAGATGCCCACCAAAATAATGAGCTGGCCGAGGAAGGACCAGTGCGTGGCGGTGGAAACCACGGTCAGGCCGGTAACACAGACACTGGAAACTGCCGTGAACATGGCCTGGTGGAGAGGCGTAGGTTCGCCCGACGCCGAGGAAAATGGCAAAGACAACAAGCCTGTGAAGAGCAGGATCACCGAGGCGAAAGCGACCAAGGCCAAACGGGCCGGGGAAGTGTTGGCGATGTTGTCGATGAAGTCGCGCGCACGCGTGAAAATCCATAGACCTTCACGTTCCTGCTGGCCGGGTTGCCAGTTGGCCGGGCTCACGGAGCGCGACTGGCTTTGAGACATGGGGTTCTTCCTCGGTTGAACATGCTTTCCTGAGTAGTAAACCACTATTCCTGCGGCGTAACCGGGCGGTAGTGCAGCGCGGCCTCAGGTAGCCTGTTCTGGATGAACTCCAGGCTTGGAACAACTGCTTCCAGCATTACGCGATCCGCACTGCCAACGACGGTGGTGTGGGATCCAGCCATGACTGCTTACAACTTTGGTCCCAGCCATCCTATGGCCCCGCAGCGCCTGGAGTTAACGGCGAGGCTCGCGGAATCCCTTGGTCTTTTCAACCACAGCCATGTGGCGGTGGAGTCGCCGGAGCTGGCCACCGACGTCGAACTTTGCTCGGTGCACAGCGCCGACTATGTGGAGGCCGTCCGCCGGGTGAGCGAGAATCCTGGCATGCCGGAGGAAGGGCGTGGTCTGGGGACTGAGGATGATCCTGCGTTCGCCGGTATGCATGAGGCCAGCGCCCGGCTCGCCGGTGGCTCTTTGCTCGCTGCGGAATCCATTCTGTCCGGCAACGCCGTCCGTGCCGTGAATTTCAGTGGCGGAATGCACCATGCAGCACGTGACCGCGCCAGCGGTTTTTGCGTCTACAACGACGTCGCGATTGCCATCCAACGGCTGCTGGATGGCGGCGTGCAGCGCGTCGTCAGCATCGACGTCGACGCCCACCACGGCGACGGAACCCAAAGCATTTTTTGGAATGACCCCCGCGTCATGACGATTTCCCTGCATGAGTCCGGTCTTACCCTCTTTCCGGGAACGGGTTTTGCCAATGAAACCGGTGGCCCTGATGCGCAGGGCACGGTTGTCAACGTCGCGTTGCCGGCGTTCACCGGAGATGCCGCGTGGCTTCGCGCCTTCCATGCGGTGGTACCGCAGCTGGTTGCCGCCTTCAATCCCGAGGTGATTGTCAGCCAGCATGGCTGCGACTCGCACCGCCTGGATCCATTGACGCACCTCAACCTCAGCGTGGACGGGCAGCGTGAGGCGGCCAGCGCCGTCGCCAGCCTTGCAGCCAGGTACTGCGACAACCGGTGGATCGCCACAGGCGGGGGCGGCTACGACGTTACGGGTGTTGTGCCACGTGCCTGGAGCCATCTGATCGGGATGGTGACACAGCGGCCGGTGCCCTTGAGCACCCCCGTGCCAGAAGCATGGCGTAACTATGTCAGGGAAACTTACGGGGTGTGGGCTCCGGAGTCGATGGGCGACGACGTGGATGTTTGGTGGCGCTCTTGGGAAGTTGGATACGACCCAGCGGACGAGGTGGACCGCACGGTCATTGCCACACGCAAGGAGATCTTCCCTTTGTACGGGCTGGATCCCTGGTTCGATTAGCCGGACTCACCAGCTATGGCTCGGACTTCTCCGTCTGGAAGACCACGCCCGCCGCACCCACGAGCCAGCCCAGCAAGGACAACGCAAAGGCTCCGATGAGGTCCGTGGACGCCTGGCCCTTGAACAGCCATAGCACCAGGACCAGCAAGCCCATGGTGATGTAAACCATGATCGCGAATATCACCCGTCCCGATAAACGCAGGGCAACCTCCGCCGGGCTGACGAGGGGACCGGATTCGCCAGCGTTCGTGTTGTCCCGCTTAACCTCCGAGATAGTGAACCCGAGTGCAGATGCCGTAAGCGAACTCAGGGACGTTGCGAGGACTCCCGCCGCGGTAACCAACGCTCCGTTCAGCTCAGGGGCGCTCAACCCACCGGTTGGAACCCAGGTGCCGACCCGGAGGAGCACGGCACTCCACACGAAGACGAATACGGCAAGGAACACCCCGGCGATGATGTTGAAGATTTGCCGCCGAAGGAAATCAGTCATTGCCCGCACCCCGTGCTTTTGGCGGCCGGGGCCTGGGAGCCCGGACGGACCGTGAGTCCGTTTTAGCATCGGCTCTTGATAGGGTCAACGATCCGGAGCCGTCGCGGCACGAAACAGGGATGCCATTTGGCGTATATGTCGCTAGGGTGGGAGGCATGGTGACTGACGACGTATTTGCCGTCATAGCTGAGGCAACCAGGCGCGACATCCTGGTTTCACTCCGCTCTGGGGATAAAGCTGTAGGCGAATTGGTGGAAGAACTGGCTGCAAGCCAGCCCACTATCTCCAAGCATCTGAAGGTGCTCCGCGAGGCTGACCTCGTCAGCATGCGTGCCCAGGGGCAGAAGCGCTACTACGCGCTGAACCCGAAACCGCTGGCGGGCGTAGCCACGTGGCTGGAAACGTTCGACGTCGGACCCTCGGCTGCTGCCGCCGTCGGACAGTCCGTGGAAGCAGCTCCTCAAACGGTGGCTTCTGCTTCGCTTGTGGAACCCACTGTGCCGGATGTCATCGAAACTCGTGCAGACGCCGTTAGCAAGGCCGTGAAAGTCCACTCAGATGGGATGCCCGTCTCGCTGGAACTCGCATCGGACGATACCGTCCCGCAGCAGATCGGCCGGACTGTTGGCCGCGCTGCCACTAAAGCCGCGGACCTGCTGGCTAACCTCCCGAACCTTCCGAACCTCCCGAAGTTCGGTCGCAAGCGCTAGTGCGCTATAGCCAAGCAATCTAACGTGATCTTGGACACCTTGTGAGGTTTCATTAAGGTCAGGTTTCCTTGCGTTTGCGCGGATTTTCTACAGTTGTGTTAACTCCGGGCCGAAGGTCACAATCCCATCGGATGGAGATCCTACGTCCATCGGTGCAACCATGAGCGGGACTGAATCGTCTCGCCGCCGGCCGGCGCACTGAGGGATAGGAAGACGCATGGATTCGAGGCTCGAAGCTGTCAGGGACACCGTGTTGGCGCGGAATCCAGGCGAGAAGGAGTTCCACCAGGCTGTCACCGAGGTCTTCGAAAGCCTGGGGCCGGTTCACGATCGGCACCCGGAATTCCTGGAAGGCGCCGTGCTGGAGCGTCTCTGCGAACCCGAACGGCAGATCATCTTCCGCGTACCGTGGACCGACGATTCTGGCCGAGTCCACGTAAACCGCGGTTTTCGGGTGGAGTTCAACTCGGCGCTCGGTCCCTACAAGGGCGGGCTGCGGTTCCATCCCTCCGTCTACCTGGGAATCGTCAAGTTTCTTGGCTTTGAGCAGATCTTCAAGAATGCCCTCACAGGCATGCCGATCGGCGGCGGCAAGGGCGGCTCCGACTTCGATCCGCGCGGACGCTCGGATGCCGAGATCATGCGATTCTGCCAGTCGTTCATGACTGAGCTCTACCGTCATATTGGTGAGTACACCGATGTCCCCGCTGGCGACATCGGCGTTGGCGGACGCGAGATTGGCTACCTCTTCGGCCAGTACAAGCGCATCACCAACCGCTACGAATCCGGGGTCCTCACTGGCAAGGGGATTTCCTGGGGTGGCTCGTTGGTCCGGCCTGAAGCTACCGGGTACGGCACCGTGATCTTTGCCCAGGAGATGCTCAAGTCCCGCGGCGCTTCCTTTGACGGCCAGCGTGTTGTGGTGTCCGGTTCCGGAAACGTAGCCATCAATGCGATTGCCAAAGCCCAGTCGCTCGGTGCAACTGTGGTGGCCTGTTCCGACTCGTCCGGTTACATCGTGAACGAGGCTGGGATCGACGTCGGGCTTTTGCGCCACATCAAGGAAGTGGAGCGCGCCCGGCTGACGGAATACGCGCAACGACGGCCCGGATCCAGCTACGTAGCGGGTGGCTCGGTGTGGGACGTGAACGGTACGGTCGCGCTGCCTTGCGCCACCCAGAACGAGCTCGACGGCGATGCTGCCGCCAAGCTGGTCAGCAACGGTCTGATCGCGGTGGCCGAGGGGGCCAACATGCCCTCCACGCGGTCGGCAGTGTCAGTGTTTCAGGAGGCGGGCATTCTGTTCGGCCCGGGTAAAGCCGCCAACGCCGGAGGTGTTGCTACGTCCGCATTGGAAATGCAGCAGAACGCCAGCCGTGATTCGTGGTCGTTCGAGCACACTGAACAGCGGCTTACGGAGATCATGGTGGGCATCCACGACCGCTGCGCAGCAACCGCCGAAGAGTATGGTTCGCCTGGTAACTACGTGGTGGGCGCCAACATCGGCGGCTTCGTCAAGGTAGCCGACGCCATGCTGGCTCAAGGCCTGATCTAGCGCCGTCCTTGCCCAACTGGGTAGCAGATAAGGCCGTTATGAGCGTTCATAACGGCCTCATCTGCGACTTACTTGGGCGGTCGCTAGTGCTGAAGCAGCCGCACGTGGTCCGGGTTCAGGTCCGAGACTTTGCTGACGCCCAGCAGCGCCATGGTCCGGGTCATGTCCTTCTCGAGGATCTGGATGGTGCGGTCCACGCCTTCGCGTCCGCCGGCCATGAGTCCGTAGAGGTAAGCGCGTCCGATCAAGGCAAAGTCTGCACCCAAGGCGAGAGCTGCCACGATGTCAGCGCCGCTCATGATGCCTGTGTCCAGCATGACGGCGGCCTTGCTGTTGTCAGCCTTCAGCGCCGAAGTTACCTCGGGAAGCAGGTGGAACGGGATGGGTGCGCGGTCCAGTTGGCGGCCGCCATGGTTGGACAGGACGATGCCATCAGCGCCGTGGTCCACCACCTTACGGGCATCCTCAACGGTTTGGATGCCCTTGACCACGAGCTTGCCCTTCCAGGTTTCACGCAACCAGTCCAGGTCCTCGTAGGTCAGCGTGGGGTCGAACATTGAGTTGATGAGGTCCGCCACCGTGCCGGTGTAGCGCGACAGCGACGCGAAGGTCAGCGGTTCATGGGTCAGGAAGTTGAACCACCATGCGGGTCGGTAGGACGCATCCAGGACTGTCTTGATGGTCAGTGCCGGCGGGATGGTCATGCCGTTCCGGACATCCCTCAACCGAGCCCCGGCTACAGCGGTGTCCACGGTCACCATGAGGGTATCGTTGCCTGCTTTGGCGGCGCGCTCGATCAACTCCAGTGAGCGGTCGCGGTCGGTCCACAGGTACAGCTGGAACCAGTTGCGGCCGTTCGGAGCGGCTGTAGCAACGTCCTCGATCGAAGCAGTGCCCATGGTTGAGAGCGTGTAGGGAATGCCGGCGGCTTCTGCGGCCTGCGAGCCAGCGTATTCGCCCTCGGACTGCATCATGCGGGTGAACCCGGTGGGCGCGATGCCGAACGGGAGGCGCGATTCGTTCCCCAAAATGTTCGTGTGGAGGTCAATCCTGGAAACATCACGAAGGATCCCGGGGCGGAATTCGATGTCCTGGAATGCCTGGCGCGCGCGGCGCAGTGTGATTTCTTCCTCCGCGGCGCCGTCCGTGTAGTCGAAAGGTGCTTGTGGCGTGCGACGCTTGGCGATCTCGCGCAGCTCCCAGATGGTGCTGGCGCGCTTGAGACGGGCGGCCTTGCTGAATTCCGGCTTCTTGAACTGCATCAGCGGGGCCAGATCGGACACTTTGGGTATGCGTCGCTTCAGTGCCGGAGGTTGCACGACGGCGGGGGTCGGCTGCGGCGGCCGGCTGACGTTCTCGTCGCTGCCGGCATTGGCCGGAGCGGCTGTGATCTTCGGATCGAGGGTGTCGGTCATGCGGTTCTCCCTTGAAATTCTGTGGTCCTACCACTGTGGTCTAACCACACTCTAAGCCATGTGGTTGGACCACATCAACTAGTATTCCCGTATGCGTACCCACGAACTAGTCCTGCAGTGGATAGAAAAGCAACTATCCGACGGCGACCTCGCCCTCGGCGGACGCCTCCCCGGAGAACGGGCCATGGCCGAGCAGCTGCAGGTATCCAGGACATCCGTGCGGGAAGCTGTGCGGATCCTTGAAGCAATGGGTGTTGTCCGCGCGGGAGTTGGTTCGGGCAAGGACGCGGGAACGGTAGTGATCGCCGAGCCCGGCTCGGCACTGGGCTCGACGCTCCGCCTCCACGTGGCAACGCGACACCTTCCCGTGGCCGACATCGTGGAGACGAGGGTGTTGCTTGAATCCTGGGCGGCTGCGCGGGCAAAGGTTGGTGCCCCCGCCCTCGACGAGGCTGCCGCCTTGCTCGAGCAAATGGACAACAGCCCGGATATTGAGACGTTCCTGGCCCTTGACGCCCGGTTCCACGTGGCACTGGCACAGGCTGCCGGAAACACCGTGGTCAGTGCCATGATGGCGTCGTTGCGTGGCGCCATTGAAAACTACGCCGGGAAACTCACCGGAAACCTGCCTGACTGGAAGGCCACCTCGGACAGGCTTCGGGCGGAACACCACGCGATATTGGCAGCCGTCAACGCGAACGACGGCGGCCGGGCAGCAGATCTTGTGGCCGCCCACATCCAAGGTTTCTACAAGGAAGCCGGAGTGGGCTCGCAAGCCGCCGGGGAATAGAGCAACGCGGGGTCACTTGTGGCCCATGTTGGGCTTCCGGATGGGCCATAAGTGACTGTGAGGATTGTTGTGGCTGGTCTGGGACTGGCTGGCAGAGTGGGTATTGGCCGTGCTGCCCCTTGGATGTGACTCGGTAAGTGACTGGCCCCGCAAGGGTGTCCTGGAGTGGGATCTGTCCATCCGAGGGGT
>NZ_JBFRFP010000026.1:0-71055 GCF_052114885.1 Paenarthrobacter sp. 2TAF44
CCGCCCCACCCCTCGGATGGACAGATCCCACTCCAGGACACCCTTGCGGGGCCAGTCACTTACCGAGTCACATCCAAGGGGCAGCACGGCCAATACCCACTCTGCCAGCCAGTCCCAGACCAGCCACAACAATCCTCACAGTCACTTACGGCCCATGTTTGCTCCGCCAAAGGGCCATAAGTGACCCCGCGTTGCCTTGTCAGAAGGTGGACCTGTGGATAACTCAATTTCCTGGGCCTTCAGCCGACAGACTGGAGTGCATGGTTCGCATCAATCCTTTGCCGGACGGGCTCGACGCTCGGCCCTTCACCGTCTATGAGTCCCGCGCCTTGGGCGTCGCGACCAAACGCCTGAGAGCCAAGGACGTGGCCGACGGCGGTCGGCTGATTTATCTGCCAACGGGACGTGAGATTGAATTGCTGGAACGGGCGAGGGTTCTGGCCGCCGCAACACCGGGCGCCTGGGTTTCGCATGAGACTGCCGCCCTTTTGACTGGACTGGGGCTTCCGCCTTGGATGGGCAACGAGGAGACAATCCATCTCAGCAAGCCACATCAACTGCCGCGCGTTCGCCGGACCGGAGTAATAGGTCACAGAGTTCGGGTTTTCCCTGGCGAGGTGATGAATCATCAGGGAGTCCCGGTCTCCGTGCGCCCCCGGACCTGGTTGGACCTGGCCGCCGAATTGCCCCTTCCCTATGTCATTGCGATGGGCGATCAGCTGATCCGTCGCCCTCGACCAGCCTTTGAATCACGGTCGGAACCCTACGCTTACCCCTCTGGCCTTCGGCTGTTGATTCGACAACACCCCAATCTCCAAGGGGTCGAGAAGGCCCGCTTGGCGCTGGACGAAATGAGGGTGGGTGCGGACTCGTATCCAGAAACGTTCCTTCGTTTGGCCATGCGTGACGGTGGCCTTCCGGAACCGGAACTACAGCTGCCGTTGGATCCGTTGGATCCGATATCACCCAGGGCCGACCTCGGGTACCGGCGGTTTCGCATCGCAGTACAGTACGACGGCGCCCATCACCTGACACGTGAACAGCAGTCAAAGGATAACCGCCGTGACGAGGCATTTCTCAGTGCTGGCTGGTCCTACTTCAAAGTCAATGCAGACGACCTTGCCGAAGGCTTCGCCGGGGCGATCGCCAGGATCAAGAAGGCGAAGCTCCGCGCAATGTAGGACAACGCGGGGTCACTTATGGCCCTTTGGCGGAGCAAACATGGGCCACAAGTGACCCCGCGTTGCTTTAGTTGGCGCGGTGGTCCTGGACGGTCATCCTTGGCCCGAAAGTGGGTTTGCGGAAGCCGCTCAGGTAGAGCATGCGGACCAGCCGCTGTCTCTGTCCCCGCCAAGGTTCCAGCAGCTCCAGCATGCCGGCGTCGTCGATCTTTCGCCCCAACAACGCGTAGCCCACATAAGAGGCCAGATGGTAGTCGCCCACGGAAATCGAATCCGGGCAGCCGTGGGTACGTTGGACCACTTCGGCAGCAGTCCAAACGCCGATGCCGGGAATGGTCTGCAGCTTGGCGCCGGCACGGGCTGGGTCCAAGACAGCCAAACGTTCAAGGGCGACGGCGGATTGCAGCGCCCGCATCACTGTCGCCGAGCGTTGTGGCCCGACTCCGGCCTTATGCCACTCCCAGGACGGAACGGCCAACCATTGCCGCGCCATGGGAGGCACGAGGAGCCCAGCGGGGGCCTTGCCCGGCGCGGGTGTTCCGAAGCGGTACATCAAGTACCGGTAGCCACGCCTTGCCTCCAAGGTGGTGACCCTTTGCTCCAGAATGGTGGGCACCAGCGAGTCAACCAGCCGCCCAGTGGAGGGTAGCCGCAGTGCCAGGTTCCGGCGTCGTGCTTCAGTGACCAAGCGCGGGAGCGTTGCATGGAAGCCGGGTTCGTCAAACGCGGACCAGTCGTCGTCCGCGCCGAGGAGGCGGGGAACGCCGACGATGGCGTCCTCCGCCCCGGACCCCCAGGCCTGGGCGTCAACGAACGTATCCTCGCCCACTCCACCCGCCGAGAGCCGCAGGGTCACAGACCCCGAAGAAGTGGTGAAGGCCATCCAGAAACCGTTGGGATGGGCCGCGAAAGAGGGGTCGGCATTGCCCCGCATCAGGGGAAACATGGTTTGGTCGAGCCTGTAGGAGGCGCCGGGGTGCCATCGTAAGGAAGCGTCTGCCGCGGCCGCAACAAGGGGCGGGGCGTCTGCGATGGTCATGTTTTCATGGTCCCACGGCTGGCTGACAATTCACTCCTGCAAGCCTCTTACGGCGGCTGCTTCACGGGTCTAGACTCCCTGATGTGGCGCGGGTGGGCCGCGTCCGAACCCCAAAATCCAGGAGCGCAAACCATGGCCGGAATAGTGCATTTTGAGATTCCCACGGATGACAACGAGAGGGCCAACACTTTTTACCAAAGTGCTTTCGGCTGGAATCTCAGCCCTATGCAGGAGATGGATTATACGATCGCCATCACTACTCCGTCCGATGAACAGACCGGCAGGCCCAGCGAACCCGGAGCCATCAACGGCGCACTGTTCCCCCGAACTGAAAATCTGAAAAATCCCGTCCTCACCATAGACGTCGACGATGTAGACGCCGCGCTCAGCCAGGTGGAATCCGCTGGCGGTTCCATCGTTCAAGGTAAGGATGCCGTCCCCGGAATGGGCTGGTATGCCTACTTCAAGGACACCGAGGGCAACATCCTGGGCCTCTGGCAAACCGACTCCTCTGCCGGGAAGTGATGCGCGGCAGGTGAGGGCACGCCTCGGGCAGGCGGTAACTTTGTACCTATGAAGTACGCCCAGTCCGTGTTGGACCTCATCGGCAATACGCCGCTCATCAAGCTCAACCACGTAACGGACGGGATCAAAGCCACCGTCCTGGTCAAGCTCGAGTACGTCAATCCCGGCGGATCCATCAAGGACCGCATCGCCGTGAAGATGATCGAGGAAGCGGAAAAGGACGGGCGGCTGCAGCCAGGCGGAACCATCGTTGAACCGACGTCGGGGAACACCGGCGTCGGCTTGGCGCTCGTTGCGCAGCAAAAGGGCTACAAGTGCATTTTTGTAGTGCCGGACAAAGTGGGCGAGGATAAACGCGCTGTCTTGGCAGCGTATGGTGCCGAAGTTGTCGTGACGCCTACAGCTGTTGCGCCCGACAGCCCCCAAAGCTATTACAGCGTCTCCGATCGCCTCGTCAAAGAAATTCCCGGCGCCTTCAAGCCGGACCAGTTCTCCAATCCAGCTGCCCCGGGCAGCCACTTCGAGTCAACCGGACCGGAGATCTGGCGCGATACTGACGGCAGGGTGACGCACGTGGTCATCGGCGCCGGAACCGGCGGCACCATCACGGGTACGGGCAGGTTCCTGAAGGAAGTCTCGGCAGACAGGCCAGGGTCCGACGGCGGCAGGGTCAAGATCATCGGCGCAGACCCCGAAGGTTCTGTGTACTCAGGCGGCACCGGACGTCCTTACTTCGTTGAGGGCGTTGGCGAGGACATGTGGCCCGCCAATTACGACAAAACCGTGCCGGACCAGGTGGTAGCAGTCTCCGATGCCGATTCGTTCGCCATGACCCGCCGCCTGGCACGTGAGGAGGGCCTCCTGGTGGGCGGCTCGTCCGGCATGGCGGTGGTCGCTGCACTTCAGGCCGCCAAGGATCTGGACGAGTCCGCAGTAGTTGTGGTGATCCTCCCGGACTCGGGCCGTGGCTATCTTGCCAAGATCTTCAACGATCAATGGATGCGCTCCTACGGCTTCCTTTCCGGCGGCGAAGAGTCATCCGTGGGCGAGGTGCTGAAGTCCAAGACAGGCGAGATGCCGGACCTGGTGCACATCCACCCGAACGAGACTGTCCGAGACGTCATCAACATCATGAACGAGTTCGGGGTCTCACACATCCCGGTCCTCTCGCAGGAACCACCCGTGGTCATGGGTGAGGTCCTGGGCGCAGTTGATGAGCGCAGCCTCACCACCAAGCTGTTCCGCGGCGAAGCCAAACTCACGGACAAGATCGCCGAACACATGGGGGAGCGCCTGCCCGTTATCGGATCCCTGGAGACCATCTCCGCGGCGCGCGAGCTTTTGTCCGACGTCGATACTGTCATGGTCACGTTCGTGGGGGCGCCCGTGGGCATCCTGACCCGCCACGACCTCCTGGCCTACCTGAGCAACTGAGCGCCACGCGCCCACTTCCAACCGTTGAACACTGAAAGAGGAGCTTCCATGTCCGTCAACAACAACGCCGGGTTCAACACGAGGGCCGTCCACGCGGGCCAGGCCTTCGAACCCCGGACAGGCGCTGTGGTGCCGCCTCTGCACTTCAGCTCAACCTACGCCCAGGACGGAATCGGCGGGCTGCGATCCGGCTATGAATACGGCCGCGGCGGCAACCCCACACGTGACTCCCTGCAGGAGCAGCTGGCAGCCCTTGAGGGTGGCTCCGCCGCGTTCTCGTTCGGTTCTGGCCTTGCTGCCGAAGACTCGCTGATCCGCGCTGTGGCCCGCCCCGGGGACCACATCGTTCTGGGCAACGACGCCTACGGTGGCACGTACCGCCTCATCGACCGCGTGCTCGGCGACTGGGGCATTGGGAACACTCCTGTAGACATGTCCGATCTCGATGCCGTGGCACGTGCCGTTGCAGCGAACAAGACGCGCATCGTGTGGGTGGAAACCCCGTCCAACCCCCTGATGAAGATCACTGATATTGCAGCGCTCGCCGCAATAGCGCACGACGCCGGTGCCCTCCTGGTGGTCGACAACACCTTCGCGTCTCCCTACTTGCAGACCCCGCTGGACCTGGGTGCCGACGTCGTGATCCACTCCACCACCAAGTACATCGGTGGCCACTCGGACGTGGTGGGCGGCGCGATCGTCGTCAACGATGCCGAACTCGCCGAGAAGATCGGCTTCATCCAGTTCGCCGTTGGTGCCGTTTCCGGACCGATGGATGCTTTCCTCACCACGCGGGGCCTCAAGACCCTTGGCGTGCGCATGGACCGGCACAGCGAGAACGGCCAGGCTGTGGCCGAATGGTTGCTGCAGCGCCCCGAAGTTGAAGCCGTGCTGTACCCGGGCCTTCCGGAGCACCCCGGCCACGAACTCGCTGCGAAGCAGATGAAGAAGTTCGGTGGCATGGTCTCTGTCCAGTTCAAGGGTGGTGAAGCGGCGGCCCGTACAGTTGCCGAATCCACCTCGATTTTCACGCTGGCCGAATCGCTGGGGGGAATCGAATCCCTCATGAACTACCCCTCGGAGATGACGCACGCTTCCGTCAAGGGAACCGAACTGGCCGTTCCCGTGAATCTCTTGCGCCTTTCCTGCGGCATCGAGGAGTCCGAGGATCTGATTGCGGACCTTGAGCAGGCCTTCGCCAAGATCAGCAACGGCTGACACAGTGGCTTCTTCTTCACCCACGGTTGTTTCGGCTGCCCAGCGCGGCTGGATCCTGACCGTCGCAGGCGTGCTGACCCTCGCCGTCGCCGTTTGGTTCCTCTACACGGATTACCAGCCGTTCCTGAACGACTTCGAAGTCTATTTCTACGGGGGCGGCAAGGTTCTCCAAGGCGGGGATCTTTATGCTGTGCGCGATGGCCTTCCGTTTACCTACCCGCCGTTCGCGGCCTTGCTCTTTGCCGGCCTCGCAGCAATGGGTTTCTTCGCCAGCAGCATGGTCTTCATCATCGCCGCCTTGGCAGGTGCCGCAGTGGTGGCTGCGTGGTTGGCACGCCACTATTTCGGCCTGAAGACGTGGCGTTCAGCATTCGCCGACTATCGCTTCAGGACCACGGCTTTAGTTGGAACTGGAGCCATCCTGCTCCTGGGCCCATGGCGGGATACGTTCGTTTTCGGCCAGATCAACATCATCCTGATGGGCGTGATCCTGACAGACTTCGCGCTCTACGGTAAGGCGCGGGCCGGCCTCATCCGGTGGCCCGCAGGACTCTTGATCGGCCTGGCTGCCGGTGTGAAGCTCACGCCGCTGGCGTTCGGCCTGTATTTCCTGGTCCGCCGCGACTTCAAGGCGCTGGCATGGATGGCCGCTGGATTCTTCGGATCAATCGCCATCGCGTGGGTCATCCTGCCGCAAGCATCCCTGGCATTCTGGACGCAGATCCTCCCCGATACCGGGCGTATTGGCGGCCCGGCCTACGTGGACAACCTGTCGGTCAAGGGGCTGCTCCTGCACTTCGGCATGCCGGATTCCTCCCTCACCAGCGTGGTGTGGTTGGTTCTTTCCCTGGGACTTGCGGCCCTCGCAGCAAAGATCATTAAGTGGGCCGTGGATGTGGACGAAAACTTCATCGCCGTCTCGGCCACCGCCATCCTGATGCTCCTGGTCAGCCCCGTCTCCTGGTCCCACCACTGGGTCTGGGTGGCAGTAGCCCTACCGAGTATGGCGTTCGCGATGCATCGGGTGCCATCCCGCAACGGGCGGATGCGAACAGCAGGGTGGATCATCGTGTCCTGTTCCACGGTTGCCTTCTATATGACGCCAAAGAACCTTGCCGTCTGGGCCGGTGCTGCCGAGTGGGGAAAGGACCCCCAAACGCAATGGCAGTTGATGGTGTCAAGCCTGGGTGTGGTGTGCGGAATCGCGCTGCTGATCTACTGGGCCTTGGCATATCGGCCTTCGCGCACGGGCCTCGTTCCTGCTGAGATGCGCGGTGGGCGCGTGGGTTCCTGACCTTCTTTGCCGTGGAGGTCTAGGCAAATCAACCAAAATAGGGTGGTTCCGGTGAGTCCAAACTCCAAAGACGGTGAGGAGGCAGCGGCGTTCGCTACGGCGCTGCCCGCAGCCTAGCTTTCTTTAGAAAAGTCAGGTACTTTGTCGACATGCCTTTGCGATCCGACTGGTCCGCCCGCACGTGCAGCCTGGCGCGCGGTCTCGACGTCCTCGGCGATCCCTGGGGGAGCCTGGTCCTCCGCGAGATTTTCTTCGGAAACGGCCGCTTTGAAGCCATCAAGGAGCGACTGGAAGTCGCGGACAACGTCCTCAGCAAACGTCTAACATGGCTGCTCGAGGACGGGCTGTTGGCTCAACGGCCTTATCAGGATGGTGCCCGGACACGCCAGGAATACGTGCTCACACCCAAGGGCGAGGACGCTCTTCCTGTCCTCAACGCCATTATCATTTGGGCCGAGAAGCACCTGGACGCCCCCAACGAGGTTTCCCATATGCGGGTCGTACACACTGACTGCGGACAAGTCACAGCCTCGGCAGACACTTGCACGCACTGTGGGGTCCAACTGACAGCCGCCAATACGAGCTGGCATAGCTTCACACGCAGTGACCATCCGCTGCCCCTGGCCATAGCACCCGTACCAACAACTTCCCCTGAAACGGAGATCTCCACATGACCGCTCCCGATGTCACAGGAACTCCGACAAGCAATGCAGCCGTCTCAACGGGCAAGCAATCCGGCAAGCAATCCGGCAAGCGACCCGGCAGGCTGCACCCGGCCTGGATGGTGGCCGCCGTAGCTTTCCTCGCCCTGGTTGGGGCGGCCGGATTCAGGGCCGCGCCCGGAGTGCTGATGGTCCCGCTCCAAGAGGAATTCGGCTGGTCCACCACAGTCTTGTCCTTGGCGGTAAGCATCAACCTCGTCCTGTTTGGGCTAACGGCACCCTTCGCTGCGGCCTTGATGGAACGCTTCGGCATACGCAAAGTCACCTCGCTCGCTCTCTGCCTGATTGGCCTGGGCTCAGCGCTTACCGTGTTCGTGAACCAGTCCTGGCAGATCCTGCTCACCTGGGGCGTGCTGATTGGCCTGGGAACGGGATCAATGGCCCTCGTCTTCGCAGCCACCATCGCCAACACCTGGTTCGCCAAGAGCCGTGGCCTGGTGATCGGCATCCTGACGGCCGGCAGCGCCGCTGGCCAACTCGTTTTCCTGCCCTTCATCGCCGCCCTTGCCCAGAACCCGGGCTGGCGGGGAGCGTCGCTGCTCATCGCCGCCGGTGCGCTCGCGGTGGTACCGCTGGTCCTGCGGTGGCTGCGGAACTCACCCGCCGACGTCGGCGTCTTGCCTTATGGTGCGGAAGCACCTGACGCCGGTATAGCCGGTTCAAAGAGCACGACGCCGGGCGTTGCAGTCGCGTCGCCACCGACGGGTTCCGTAACAGCCAAGCCGGATTCCGCGAACGCGGCCGTCCGGGCGTTGCAGGTCCTCAAACGCGCCAGCAAAGTCCGCACGTTTTGGGCGTTGGCGGCGGGCTTCGCCATCTGCGGCGCCACGACCAATGGGCTCATCGGCACGCACTTCATTCCCTCAGCTCATGATCATGGCATGCCCGAAACCACAGCGGCGGGCTTGTTGGCCGTCGTCGGGATCTTCGACATCGTCGGAACCATCGCATCCGGTTGGCTTACGGACCGCTTCAACCCCAAGGTCCTGCTGGCGGTGTACTACCAGTTCCGGGGGATCGGCCTGCTGGTGCTGCCTCTGTTGTTGGGCTCATCCGTGGAACCCAGCATGATCATCTTCGTCGTGGTCTACGGCCTGGACTGGGTAGCTACGGTGCCTCCGACGGCAGCCATTTGCCGCTCGGTGTTCGGGGCCGATGGCTCCGTGGTGTTCGGCTGGGTGTTTGCGGCCCATCAACTCGGAGCTGCTGCCGCCGCCCTGGCCGCCGGTTTCATCCGCGATGCCACCGGGCACTATAACTACGCCTGGATGGGGGCAGCAGCCATGTGCACGGTAGCTGCAGTAATCAGCGCAACCATCCGCAAGGATGCAGCAAAGAAGCAACCCGCCACGGTTTCCGCCTAACCCGGCCCAACTGAGTAGCAGTTGACGCCGTTTTTGAGGCGGCGGCAAAAACGGCTTTATCTGCGACCTACTTGGGTGCTCAGCCCCGGAACGCGGCAACCCCCGTGATGTGCTGCCCCAGGATCAGGGTGTGAACCTCGTCCGTGCCCTCATAGGTGCGCACTGATTCAAGGTTGTTGGCGTGCCGCAGCGGCGAATAGTCCAGCGTGACGCCGTTGCCGCCCAGGATGGTGCGGGCCTCCCGGGCGATTTTGATGGCCTCCCGGACGTTGTTGAGCTTGCCCACGGAGATCTGCTGGGGCTGGAGGTGCCCGGCGTCTTTCAGGCGGCCAAGGTGCAGCGCGAGCATAGTGCCCTTTTGGATCTCGAGGAGCATGTTCACCAGCTTTTCCTGTGTCAGTTGGTATCCAGCGAGTGGCCGCCCGAACTGGAGCCGGCTGCCGGCATATTCCAGCGCGGCTTCATAGGAGTCGCGGGCTGCGCCCATGGCTCCCCACGCAATGCCGTAGCGCGCTTCGTTCAGGCAGGAGAACGGTCCACGAAGTCCTATGGCACCCGGGAGGATTGCCTCCGGACCCAGCCTCACGTCGTCGAACTTGATGTCGCATTGGATTGATGCGCGCATGGAGAGCTTCGGCTCGATCGGCGTGGCAGTCACGCCCGGCGTGCCCGCAGGTACCAGGAAGCCGCGGATGCCTGCCGCGTTATCCTCCGTTTGGGCCCACACCACCATGACGTCGGCAATTGAGGCGAGTCCGATCCAGCGCTTGGCGCCGTTGAGGACCCAGCCGTCGGAGGTCGCACGAGCGAAAGTGGCCATCGACGACGGGTCCGAACCCGCCGTCGGCTCCGTCAACGCAAAGCAGCCGATCAGTTCGCCTGCAGCCATCCGCGGCAGCCACTGTTCTTTCTGCTCCTCTGAGCCCCACTTGTAAATGGCCGTCATGGCGAGCGAGCCCTGCACCGAGACAAAGGTGCGGATGCCGGAATCGCCGGCTTCCAGTTCCATGGCTGCCAGGCCATATTCGACGGCGGTCCGTCCGGGACAGCCGTAACCTTCCAGATGCATTCCCAGGACGCCGAGCTCGCCCAACTCGGGCGCGATCTCCTGCGGGAAGACTGCGTCCTCATACCAGCGCGCGATATTCGGCCGGATCCGCTGGGTTGTGTAATCCCGGACCTTCTCGCGCAGAGCTAGTTCTTCGCTGGTCAACAGGGAATCGAGGGCCAGCACATCCGAGGTGTTCGTCGTTGAATCGCTCATTCCAGCATCCTAAGCGGCTGGATGCCCGCATGAGGCGGACGCTCCCGGGCCGTCACCCGAGACTCCCGGCGCCGTCAGTCGGGTCGGGCCGTCCGCCGGGCGTTTAAGTAGTATGTATTCCGGGAGCCATTGGGATCCCACTGCGCAAAGAAAATATTGGGGGATAAAGACATGGCACTGCCCGGCGTCGATTTACAGGCTAAGGCGGATGCCGGGAGGTCTGCATCCACCACTTCACGCGCACTGCATTGGCTCCCGTGGGCGCTCTTGATGTGGCCCGTGTGGCTGATGCTTGCCGAGTGGAGCAAGCAGGGCCTGGACTTCAGTGTGTACTGGTTCGGCGGAAGCATCCTCAACGACGCTGGCGCCTCGCCTTCGGACCTGTACGGCCCAAGCGTTGCCGCAGCCGGGGGACCGGAGCTTCCCTTTACCTATCCGCCGTTCGCAGCGCTCATCTTCGGGCTGCTGGCACTCTGGCCGCAACCCGCCGCGCTGATGCTGTTCAACGTGGCCGGCGTAGCGATTGCCGCTTGGGTTGCCGCCACCATTGTGAAGTACTGGGCCTCCAAACACGACTGGCGCACTGCGTTGGCATCCGGCCGCAGCCGCTGGATTGCCGGGGCCGTGTTCCTGGCTGTCCTATTCCTCGGCCCGTGGCGTGAGACGTTGGCATTTGGCCAGATCAACATCCTGCTCATGGGCTTGATGGCTGTCGACTTGCTGGGTGCCTCCCGTCGTCGGGGGTTCCGTGGCAGCGGCTTCCTGGTGGGCATAGCGGCGGGTATCAAGCTGACGCCCCTTGTGTTTGGCCTGTACTTCCTGATGCGCAAGGATTGGCGCGGACTGGCTAACATGTCCATCGGTTTCGCCGGGACCGTCCTCCTGGCCTGGGTGGTTCGGCCAGCTGAGTCGCTGCAGTTCTGGCTGGAAATCCTCCCTGACACGTCCCGGATCGGCGGCGCCGGCTACGTGGACAACCTCTCGATCAAGGGCGCGTTGCTGCACTTCGGCGTGCCGCAGGATTCAGTAACCGTTCCCTGGCTCGCGCTCAGCATCGCCACTGTTGTGCTGGCGGCCTTCCTGATCCGCGCGGCCAGTTCGCAGGGGGCCCGAGTCATTGCAATGTCGACGACAGCACTCACCATGCTGCTCATCAGCCCGGTCTCGTGGTCCCACCACTGGGTCTGGATGGCAGTGGTCCTGCCGGCATTCGCCTGGACCATCAAGGAAACTCCTGGCCGGTACAGGGCGCAGAGAATTGTGATGACCGCTGTGCTGGCCGTTTCCACGCTGGTCTTCTTTTATTCGCCAAAGACCATCGGCACGGCGCTGGGTGCCGCGGACCTGAACGTCCAGACGCCGGGGCTCTGGATCATGGCATCCAGTGCTGGGGTGTTCTGCGCCGTGGCGATCCTGGTCTGCTGGCTGGTCGCGCTGCGGCGGGACGCTGTCCAGCTCGAGGTCCCGGACATTCCCACGCGGCTGCGTCAGTGGACCGCAGCGCGACGCTAGACTCTACTCGCCCCGGACCACGCCAGCGTCGGCCCGCTCCCCAGTGAAGAAGGCACGTGTGGCCGGCGCGAAACGGCACACGATCGCCAGCACCACGCCCAGGAGCAGAAGCAGGACTCCGCTGACAAAGGCTCCGCCGATTCCAAAGATCTGGGTATCTCCATATTCCGGATCCCACATCTGCACCGCCGAGATGAAGAACGCCACCGTCAGGGACACGGCTCCCAGGAAGGGCAGGATGCCGCGGAACCACAGGTTGCGGGCAGAATTCCGGAGGGTCGAGCGGAAGAACCACACGCACGAGAAACCGGTCAGGGCGTAGTAGAACGCGATGAACAGGCTGATGGCACTGATGGAGTCGGCCAGCAGGTCCTCGCTGAGGAAGCTCATGGCCACGTAGTACACCACGGCAGCCACGCCCATGACCTGGGTTGAGAAACCCGGCGTCTGGAACCGTTCGTGGACCTTGCCAAAACGCGCCGGCAGGGCGCCATGCACGCCCATGGACAGGGTTCCCCGGGCTGTGGGGAGGATGGTGGTCTGCGTTGAGGAGAGCACGGATGCCAGAACGGCCACCACAATCAGCCAACCCCACGGACCCAGCACTACATCTTTCATGGCCAGGAAGACGTCATCCTGGTTCGCTTCATTGCCCAGCCCGATGCCTTCGGTCCCGACACTCGCGTACATCATCACCAGCAGGGCCACCGAAACGTAGATGGCCACCAGAACGAACGCAGAGATGACGGCACCCCGGCCTGGAGTCTTCGCAGGGTTTTCGGTCTCCTCGTTCAGGGCCAGGCAGGTGTCCCAGCCCCAGTAGATGAACAGGGCCAGCAGGACCCCGTGAACCACGGCGCTGGGATCGGCGAAGGCACCCGCGGGGTTGAACCACTCAAGGTCGAAAGGCTGGATAGTGGCGTCACTGCCGTTGGCTCCGCCAGGCGCGCCACCGGCAATCCCAACAATAATGGCCACCGCAAAGATGCCCAGTGAGATGTACTGGATGTAGGTCAAGGTCCGCTGGACGTGCTCGCCCAGCCGAATTCCGCGGTGATTAACGTAGGTCATGAACGCGATGAACAGGACCCCGGTGGCCGTGACCAGCCAGGTGTTGTCGGCCAGGGAACCGTCGCCGATCAGCAACCAAAGATATTTCCCGGCAATTTGGGCCAGGTTGGCGAGGACGACGATGCCGGCCAGTGCCACGCCCCAGCCGCCCAGCCAGGCCGCCCACGGGCCAAAGGCCTTGCGGGCCCAGAAGAACGTGGTGCCACAGTCAGGGAGCGCACTGTTCAACTCGCGGAATGCATAGGCGATGAAGAGCACTGGAATGAAGGCGAGAACCAGGATCAGGGGAGTGTAGTTGCCGTTGACGGCGACAATGAGCCCCAGCGTAGCGGCCAGCGAATATACGGGAGCAGTGGAAGCCAGCCCCAGCATGACAGAGTCGCCAAGGTCCAGGATGCCTGCATGGAGGCCTTTGGAAGGTACGACGGCGGTACGGTCGCCGCCCGCGGAACCGCCGTCCGGCGTCGAGATTTCAGTGCTCATGGTTTTCAGTGCTCATGCTTTCTGTGTTCACAGTGCAGCTCCATAGGAAGTAGTTATGGGCGCGGCAGGCGCCGGGGCGTCGATGGTGTTGGGAACGAAGCGGCAGAAATAGTCCGTGATGGGGCCGTCCGATTCACGGATGCCGCAGCCCACGGACTCGCCGTCCACCACCCAGAGACCAAGCACCGGATGGTTTCCGTCGAAGTCGGGGAGAGCGTGGTACTGCTGGAAGCACCACCCTTCACGGCCATAGCCGCCGGGCTGCTGGAGTTCGATCCCGGGGGCGTGGATGCGGATGTTGTCGCCCTCGCGGCCATGAAGAGGCTTGGCCACCCATTCTTTGAGCGGGCCAGGATCGCCGAGGTGGGCCGGCAGCAGGTTCTCGTGGCCGGGGTAGAGGTGCCACAGCGCAGCAAGCAGGGCTTTGTTGGAGAGCAGCATCTTCCACGCGGGCTCCACCCACCGGGGATTGTGCGCCCGGGTCAGCAGCCGGTGTCCGAAAGGTTCCTTCATCATCAGTTCCCACGGGTACAGCTTGAACATGGTGTTGATCATGAAATTGTCCAGGTCCACAAAGCGATTCAGGTTCGGATCCCAGCCGATGTCCGACATATTGATGCCGATAGTCGTCCACCCACCTTGGCTCGCTACATCCCGCATGTAGGCGGCAGTCATCCAGTCCTCACCGGACTCTTCGGCCTCCGAATGAGCCACATGCAGTGTGCTCATTCCGGTGCGGAACTGCAGCTTTTTCCATTGCCGGATCAGTGCCTCATGGATTCCGTTCCACTGGTCCTTTTCCGGGAACACATCCTGCAGCCAGAACCACTGCGCGACGGAGGCTTCGATCAGGCCTGTGGGCGTATCGGCGTTGTACTCCAGCATTTTTGCCGGCCCACCGTTGCCGTCATAGATGAAGTCGAAGCGACCGTAGATATCCATATCCCCGGCCTGCAACGATTCGCCGGCGAGCTCCAGCGCCTGTTGTCCGATCCCAATATCGCCCATGGCTCCGGTGGCGAGGTACTTTGCTGCTTCCAGGCACATGAGGTGCATGTCCTCGGCAGTCTTCTCGAGCGTCTCCACCTCGTCCATGGTGAATTCGTAGTACGCCGACTCATTCCAGTATTCGATTTTGCGGCCATCGGGCATGGTGGTGGTGGAAAAGACCAGGCCCTGTTCTTCGATCTTCTTTTTCCAGTCCGGCCTGGGCTCAGAGGGTAAACGCTGCACGCCTAGCCTCCCGAGCTTCCGCCGCTTTTGGAGCTGCTGCCGAAGCCGCCACGGCTGACTGTGCCGCCCTTGGTGCTGTAACCAGTTGAAGTCTTGGCGCCTTGTGGAACTGTCTTGGTGTAGCTCGGGTAGGAGTTACGGTTCTGTCCCACAGCGGGCACAGTGGCTCCCCGCGAGTAGAAGTACCAGGCGTAGATGGCCGAACCGCGGCCATCCGAGCTGCTGTTGTTGCACTGGGAATCGTCCACGCGCTCGCCGGTTTCATCGTTGAAACAGACCTGCGCGTAGTCAGCCTCTTGTTCGCTGCTGGCAACTACGGCAGTGATGGTTCCGGCCAAGAGGGCGGTAACTCCCAAACCCACGACGACGGTGCGGCGCCGGGAGCGCTTCTTCCGGGCCTCGGCCTGGGCTGATTCGCGTTCACGTTCTTTGGCGAACGGGTCAATGATGGGGAGCGGCTTGCCGCGCGCGGGCTGGGATGCGCCGGGCTTGGAAGCTCCTGGCTCCTGTCCGCTCGGAGCTTTGTTCCTGTCGTCATTGGTAGGAGGGATCAGCTCCGGATGGAGCTCGGGTTTGGGCACCTGCCACGGTGGCGGCTTGGGCGGATTCTTGCCCGCGTCCGGGTCCTTGCCGCCCCCGGCACCAGCGCCCCCGGCAGCGCCGTTGCCTGAAGCGCCGTTTCCTGAAGCACCGCTGCCTGCGGCGCCTTCGTTCGGGTCCATGTATATCCCCCTGGATAGACCGTTGGATTGTCCGGCGCCATGCCGGACCAGATGCTGAAAGCAAGCCTAGTCCTTGAGCGGACCGCGGGCACTGGTGGCACAGCAGAGTGGGTAGAACTGCCCACCCTGCCAACCGTGGAAGGATGTAGCCATGCCAGGTCCTGAAGCACAAAGCAGCGACTCCGACGCCGTTCTGCTGCGCCTTCCCGCTGTTCGGGGCATCGGCCGTGGACGCGTCGTGACCGGCCTTGTCCTCGCCCTGCTGTTGCCGCCCGGCGTCGAAGTCCTGGTCACTTTGCTGGGTTTCCGCAACTTCGCCATGATCATGCTCCTTCAGCTGGCAGCAGCCGTGGCCGTCGCCGCGATCGGAGGCCTGTGGCCCGCCGTGGTCGCGGCGGTGCTGGGCAGTTTCCTGTTGAACTACTTCTCCGCCGAACCCGTGGGTTCGCTGTCCATCGCTGATCCAACCACCCTGTTTACCCTTGTGGTCTTCCTGGCAGTGGCTTGCGGCGTGGCGCTCGCGGTGGGACTGGCCAGCCGCAGGGCGCAGGAGGCTGCGAGGTCCGAGGCCGAGGCCACGGCCCTGAGCGAGTTGGCCCTGCGCATCCTCAGCTCGGACGGCAGCCTTGAATCGTTCCTTGAGAAAGTCCGCGGAAATCTCGGCATGGACGCTGTGACACTCTTGGGCTCCCCGGGACCGGACAGTGTCACAGTGCCGGGAGCACCGCCGCAGTGGCGGATTCTTGCGAGCGCCGGCCCCAATCCGCCGGTGACCCATGCTGCCGCGGACCATGCCGCCGTCGTCGATCCCCATTACACGCTGTTGCTGCGCGGTGGTGCGCTGTCCTCCCAACACCAGCGGCTGTTGGCGGCCTTCGGAGCGTTTGTGGTGGCTGTTCGTGAGCGGCAGCAACTGGTCAAGAGCCGGCGGGACAACCTTCGCCTGGCCGAGGGAAACAAGATGCGGACGTCCATCCTTCGCGCCGTTTCCCACGATTTGAGGACGCCTTTGGCCGGAATCAAACTGGCTGTCAGCAGCTTGCGGCAGGAAGAGGTCCAGTTCCCTCCGGACGTGGAGAAGGAGTTGTTGGAGACGATCGAGAATTATGCTGACCGCCTGGACCATTTGGTGGACAACCTGCTGGATATGTCCCGGATTACCGCCGACGCCGTGAACCCTTTGCTCGCGGGCACCACCTGGTCGGAAATATTGCCCGAAGCACTTCGCGGTATCCCGAGGGATCGGATTCGCAGTGAGCTGCAACCCAACCTGCCGCCCGTAACAGCCGACGCCGGCATGTTGGAGAGCGTGGTGGCAAACATCGTTGAAAACGCAGTGAAGTACGCACCCGGTTCGGACGTCATCCTGACTGCGCGTGCCGGTGCCGGGATCACAGTGGGGGACAAGCCTGCCAGCGAACTAAGGATCGTGGACCACGGCAGCGGCGTGGGACACAACGAAGTGCTTGAGATGTTCCAGCCCTTCCAGCGGCTTGGCGATTCGCCCGCCCCGGCAGGTGGCGCGGGCGGCGGAATCGGGTTGGGACTTGCGGTGGCCAAGGGTTTCACGGAAGCCATGGGCGGCACGCTCATGGCGGAGCCGACGCCAGGTGGCGGCTTGACCATGGTGGTTACCTTGCCGCTGTGGACCGGTCACGGGGGAGGCAGAGCATGACCCGTGTGCTGATAGTTGAGGACGAAGCCCAGATCGCGCGGGCAATGCAGGTCACCCTGCAGGCCCACGGGTACCAGGCAATGACCGTTGGAAACGGGGCCGATGCCCTGAACGCCGTGACGAATCAAACCGTAAACATTGTTGTGCTGGATCTTGGATTGCCGGACATGGACGGAGTGGAGATCATCCGCCGCATCCGCGGGTGGAGCAGCATGCCCATCATCGTGTTGTCCGCCCGGCATGCCTCGGAGGACAAAGTGGAAGCACTCGACGCCGGTGCGGACGACTACGTGACCAAACCGTTCGGACTGGATGAGCTGCTTGCGCGGCTTCGGGTTGCCTCGCGCCGAGTCCTTACCGATCGCGAGGAACCTACCTTGGCGACGTCGGACTTCATGGTGGACCTGGCAGGCAAGAAGATCGTAAAGGACGGGTCAGAGGTGCGGCTGACGCCCACCGAGTGGAACATCCTGGAGTTGCTGGTCCGGAACAAGGGAAAGCTGGTGAGCCAGCAGCAGATCCTGACTCAGGTTTGGGGACAGGCCTATGCAAAGGAGACGCAATATCTGCGGGTCTATATTGCCCAGTTGCGGCGAAAGCTGGAGCGGGACCCGGCCGCGCCGCGGCACCTGCACACTGAAGCGGGAATGGGTTACCGGTTTGATCCTTAAATCCGGCTCCCCGTCCGTAAACTGGTGTCCATGAACACCGCATCCCTCCTCGCTGTCTGCCGTGTCCACCAGTTGTTGCCGGACCCGGAAGGAAGCGTTGGCGTCACCGCGATAGACAAGCGTCCTGTGGAAGGCCCCATCAAGATCCACAAGCTCGGCGTCCATGGCGACGTCCAAGCCAACAGGTTCGATCACGGCGGCGAAGACCAGGCTCTGTATGCCTATTCGCAGGCGGACGCCGATTACTGGGCGGCCGCACTGGATCGTGAGCTTCCAGCTGGCGCCTTCGGGGAGAACCTGCGGGTGGACGGAATCGAGACCACGGGGGCCGTGATTGGTGAACGTTGGAAGATCGGGCTGGATGTGGAAGTGGAAGTAACGTCCCCGCGCGTCCCGTGCGCCACCTTCCAGCGCTTGCTGGACGAGCCGCAATGGGTGAAGCGCTTCACCCAGGCCGGTCGGGTGGGAACCTACCTGCGTGTGATCAAGACGGGGACGGTCTCCGCGGGAGACCACATTCACCAGCTGTTCGTACCGAAGCACGGCATTACCGTTGGCCAGTGGTTCAGCGAGCCCACGCCGGACATGGTGCAAACCCTGCTCGATGCCGAGGCGGACGGGGAGGTCCGGCTCCAGGACGAATACCACGAGAAGTTCGAGAAAGTCCTGCGGCGTAACGGGTTGTAAGCCTTCTTGAACGGGCTGTAGGGCTGCCTTGAAACTGCCTTGAATGCCGCCTTGGGGTCTGCCTGGAGGGGCCGGAGAGTCCGGGTGTGCTCAAGCTCACCCGGTCTTCATCAGGGCTCAACTCGCGGTGATGCCCCTCTGTGCCCTACACTTGAAATATCCCCCACTCCGGAAATCCCTTTATCCTGCCCAATTCTTGAGGCAGGACTGGTAAGTGTTGGGGCCCGCAAATGTGTGCGGGCATTTTCATAGGGAGAGCCGGCTAAAGAAAACGCTGTACAGACTGCTGGGATAGCAGCCAAGAGATGCAGCGGGAAGTCCTGCCATGGGATTGCGATAGCGCCGGACTTCTTGCGAAAGCAGGGCACCTTTGCCTGGCTCTTCGCGACGAGTAATGCGGCCAAGCCCAACCGGGCCGCGCCGACTGCCCTATGGATGAGGAATTTCCCCCTATGACCGAAAATCTCAACGAAAACTTCGACGCCACCACCGCTGAGTCTGCTGACGTAGCAGAGACCGCCGCTGAAGGCACCGTAGTAGAAGCACCGGCCCCCGCCGCTGCCCCCGTCGAGAACGCTGCACCCGAGTCTGCAGCCCCCGCCTTCACCGAAGCTCCTGCCCCCAAGGCAGAAGACGAGGAAGAAGAAGGCGTCCGCTTCGTCGATCTTGGCATCGATGGCCGCGTTCTGGCCGCACTGCAGGATGTCGGGTACGAAAAGCCGTCCCCCATCCAGGCAGCCACCATCCCGCTGCTCCTCGAAGGCCGCGACGTCGTCGGCCTGGCCCAGACCGGTACCGGCAAGACTGCAGCCTTCGCTGTTCCTGCCCTGTCCCGCCTCGCTGAGCTGCACGACCTCAACGGCCCGTCCCGCAAGACCCAGGCATTGGTCCTGGCGCCGACGCGTGAACTCGCCCTGCAGGTTGCTGAAGCGTTCACTTCCTACGCCAAGCACATTGACGACTTCACCGTGCTCCCTGTTTACGGTGGTTCCGCTTACGGTCCCCAGCTGGCCGGCCTTCGCCGCGGTGCACAGGTTGTTGTCGGTACCCCCGGCCGTGTAATCGACCACATTGCCAAGGGCTCCCTGGACCTCTCCGAACTGCAGTACCTGGTGCTGGACGAAGCTGACGAGATGCTGCGCATGGGCTTCGCCGATGACGTAGAGCAGATCTTCCAGCAGACTCCGGAAACCCGCCAGGTTGCGTTGTTCTCTGCCACCATGCCGGGCCAGATCCGCCGCATGTCCAAGCAGTACCTGAACAACCCTGCTGAAATCTCGGTGAAGTCCAAGACCACCACCGGTGCCAACACCAAGCAGCGTTACCTTCAGGTCATGGGCCCGCACAAGCTGGACGCCCTGACCCGCATCCTCGAGGTCGAAGAGTTCGACGGCGTTATCGCCTTCGTGCGCACCAAGATGGCAACCGAGGACCTCGCTGACAAGCTGAAGGCCCGCGGTTTCCAGGCTGCCGCCATCAATGGCGACATCCCGCAGCAGCAGCGTGAACGCACTGTTGACGCGCTGAAGGAAGGCCGCATCGACATCCTGGTTGCTACCGACGTCGCAGCCCGTGGTCTTGACGTTGAGCGCATCAGCCACGTCATCAACTACGACATCCCCCACGACACCGAGTCCTACGTCCACCGCATCGGTCGCACCGGCCGTGCAGGCCGTTCCGGTGATGCGATCCTGTTCATGACGCCGCGGGAGAAGTACCTGCTGCGTTCCATCGAGAAGGCTACGCGCCAGCCGGTGGAGCAGATGCACCTGCCCACGGCCGAGACCGTGAACACGCTGCGCCTGGGCAAGTTCGCCGAGCGCATCACCGAGACCCTTGAGTCCGAGGATGTTGCAGCATTCCGCGACCTCATCTCCTCTTATGAGGAAGAGCACAACGTACCGGCCTCGGAGATCGCCGCTGCACTCGCCGTCATGGCACAGGGCGGACAGCCGCTGCTGGTCAAGGAACTGCCTGCAGCTCCTGAGTACCAGAAGCGCGAACGCTCCAAGGACGGCTTCGGCTCCCGTGGCCCGACCCGTGCACTCACCGAGGGCAACGCCACCTACCGGATCGCCGTCGGACGCCGCCAGCGCGTCATGCCGGGCTCCATCGTGGGCGCCATTGCCAACGAAGGTGGCATCTCCTCGGCACAAATCGGTGGCATCGACATCCGCTCGGACCACTCCCTGGTGGAGCTCCCGGCTGACCTGAGCCCCGAGCAGCTGCGCGCACTGTCCCGCACCCGCATTGGTGGCGAACTGATCAACCTCGAGCTGGATAACGGACGCAAGCCCAGCGGCGACCGTGGCAGCTACTCCGGTGGTGGCGCCGGTGGCCGTGGTGGCTATGGCGACCGCGAAAACCGTGGAGGCGGCAACTTCAAGGGCAGCGGTGGGTTCAAGAAGGACTTCCGCAAGTCCGAGGGTGGCGAGCGTTCCTCTGCCGACCGTGGTGGCCGCACGTACAGCGACCGCTCCGAGCGCACTGCGGGCAGCTTCGGTGATCGTGATCGTGGCCAGTCCAGCGGCTCCCGCTTTGGCGGACACGGCGACGGCGCCCGCAAGCCCCGCAGCGGTGGCGAAGGCGGACACCGCGACTTCAACCGCAAGGGCAAATGGTAAACACTGCCAGGTGGTAAACACTAAGTAGTTCCCGTCAGGGGGTCGGCTTTCGGGCCGGCCCCCTGACGTGTTTAAGGGCCGTAAGTGGTGCGGCCCGGGGCAACTCCCGGGGTAGTTGCATATCCGAAACCTTGTACGGCGGGGATTTCGAACAAGACCGGGTTCCATGCCACATGCGGCTTCCATGCCACCTGCGGGCCGCCGTACGATCAAAGTGCTACGAGCCGCGTAGCTGCGAAGAGCCTGATGGTCGCACGCTGAATGCAGGAGGGTTCCCCATGGGATTGCTCGACAATTTGAAGAAGAACCTGGGCCTTGGTGAGAAGGATCATCCGAGCGCCCCCGTGGATCCGCTGGACAAGGCTCCTGCCGATCAGTCAGCCGTAACGCAGGCGGCGGAGGATGCTGCCGCCGTCGATGCTTCTGCTTCGAACAAGGCCGCCGCAGAAGCTGCTGCAGCCCAGGCGGCCGAGCAGCAGGCGGCAGCCAACGCTGCAGGCGCTCAGATCGCCGAGCAGGCAGGCTTGGAGCCAGAAGCGCCGGAGGTCCAGCCAATGGCCCAACAGGCAGCCTCTGAGGCCGCTGCGGAGGCAGGACAGCCTGGTCCAGTCGCCCCGCGCGTCACGGAGGTTGTGGTGGAGCCCGGCGACACCATGAGCGGCATTGCTGCGCAGTTCGGGGTGGATCTCGGAGCCCTGATCGCAACCAATGCTGACACGGTGCCCAACCCGGATCTCATCTACCCCGGGCAGGTGCTTCGACTGCCCTGATCTGGGCGGTATCTGGATCAGGAAAATGGCGTCTGCGCAAATTGTGTCGGCGCCGTTTTTCCCCGGA
Organism: Paenarthrobacter sp. 2TAF44; assembly: GCF_052114885.1. Lineage (NCBI taxonomy): Bacteria > Bacillati > Actinomycetota > Actinomycetes > Micrococcales > Micrococcaceae > Paenarthrobacter > Paenarthrobacter sp. 2TAF44. Next base: position 21,557 of record NZ_JBFRFP010000026.1, read on the forward strand.
TTTTCGCCGATTTGTAGCTTCTGAAAACGTCCGGTAGAGTATTTACTCGTTGCCCCCCTAGCTCAGTGGTAGAGCGCGTTCTTGGTAAGAACGAGGTCACCGGATCGATTCCGGTGGGGGGCTCTGAATGAGGGCCTGTGTCAAGGCGGTTTTGACCGGCTTGACACAGGTTTTTCTCATTCGTGGCGGTGTAGCTCAGTTGGTTAGAGCGCACGACTCATAATCGTGAGGTCGGGAGATCGAGCCTCCCCACCGCTACAGAGCAAGACCCCGCAGGTATCATCTGCGGGGTCTTTTCATTTCCCCGCCCGCGCCACCTTCCCATGTGGGACAGAATGGGTGCATGAGCCGAATCGCAATCATTGGCGGCCACGGCAAAGTGGCCCTTCATTTATCCCGGATTCTTAGTGGCGAAGGTCACGATGTCACGTCGTTCATTCGAAATCCCGATCATGTGGCGGAAGTCACGGAAACGGGAGCCACTGCGCAGGTGCTGGACGTGGAAAACTCGACGACGGCGGAACTCGCCCAGGCGCTAGAGGGCCACGACGCCGTGGTCTGGTCGGCAGGGGCCGGTGGGGGCAACCCGGCCAGGACGTATGCCGTGGACCGGGACGCCGCCATCCGATCCATGGACGCAGCCAAGGAAGCCGGCGTCAAGCGTTACGTGATGGTGTCCTACATAGGCAGTGCAAAGGACCACGGCATTCCCCGGGACCACCCTTTCTACCCTTACGCGGAGTCCAAAGCGGCGGCTGATGACTACCTGCGCAGTAGCGGCCTGGAGTGGACGGTGCTGGCACCAGGAACCTTGACGGAGGAGCCGGCGTCCGGGTTGATCGAGGTCAACCCGGCAAACCCTGGCAACGGCACCGCGATCTCCCGTGCGAACGTTGCCCTGGTGGCCGCTGCCGTCCTGGAACTTCCCGACACTATCCACCGGACCATCACTTTCAAGGATGGAACAGTCGACGTGGTGGATGCTCTGACTGCGGACTGACGTGGCAAGGGATCCGTGGACCCCGGGATAGGTTGGTAGGTAGCTTCCGTGGGCCAGGCCTGCGGGAAGCTCGTACAACTTCTGGGGAAGCGGGAACATGGATCAGCTGGCACTCATTATCGGATTGCTGCTTGCGACGGTGCTGGCCGTGGGCTTGGGGGACAGGCTTCGGCTTCCCTATCCGGTGCTGATGCTGCTCTTGGCTGTTGCGCTCACTTTCATTCCGGGCTTTCCTGAGTTTGAGATTTCGCCGGAGTTGATCCTGCCAATCTTCCTCCCACCGTTGCTCTTTGCCACTGCGCAGAAGAGTTCCTGGGCCGTTTTCCGCGTCCGGTGGCGGACTCTGCTCCTCATGGCTGTCGCGTTGGTGGTGGTTTCCACCGCGGTGGTGGCTGGTGCTGCGTGGCTCATGATTCCTGGCATCGGGATTCCGGCAGCTATTGCCTTGGGAGCCATGGTTGCGCCGCCGGATCCCGTCGCAGTCGAGTCCGTGGCTGGCCGCGTTCACATGCCGAGGCGGCTCATTACCGTTCTGCAGAGCGAGGGCCTTTTCAATGACGCCGCCGCCATTGTGATCTTCCAGGCAGCGGTTGCCGCCACGGTCTCCGGTAGCGAGGTGGGGCCTAACCTCATATGGCAGTTCGTGGTGGGTGCGGCGTTGGCAGTGGTCATCGGCATCGCAATGGGCTGGCTGACCAAGTTCATCACCAAGCTGGTGACGTCCATGGTGGCACGCAGTGCGGTCACGCTTGTGGTTCCGTTCGCTGCCTACATCCTGGCGGAAGAGCTCCACGCTTCAGGTGTGGTCGCCGTCGTCGTGACCGCCCTGGAACTGCAACGCCACGCACGGCCGCAGGACGCTGCTGAGCGCATCACCCGGACAGCCTTCTGGGATGTGGTGGAGCTGCTGGCGACCGGACTGGCCTTCGGCCTGGTGGGCTTGGAGATCCGTCACGTCATCCGTGACGAGGGGACGGCGATTTTCGGGATGATCGGCGTTGCTGTGGTGATTTGTATCTTGGTGTTCGTAGTTCGCTACCTATGGCTCGGGCTGCTTGCGCTAACCGCCCACCAGCGGCGGAATCTCCTGCAGCCAACCTCGCCCAAGGAAGTACTCATCCTGACATGGTGCGGAATGCGTGGGCTGGCCACACTGGCTCTCGCTTTGGCCCTCCCAGTGACCTTGCCTGATGGCAGTGACTTCCCCGCACGGCACGAAATCCTGGTCATCGCCTGCGCCGTGCTCCTGGCCACTTTGGTACTGCCCGGCCTGACACTTCCGTGGCTGATGCGGGTCCTCAAAGCCACGGAGGACGGTTCCCATGAAAAGGACGCGGCACGTGTTCTGGCTAAACGTGCGCAGTCGGCGGCGGTTTCGGCGCTGAAGGACCACGAGCTCATGAAGGAACTCCCAGCGGACAAAGTGGCACTGGTCAAGGAAAAGATGCGCCGGCTCCACGCAGAGCTGCTGGATGGGACGTTGCGCAACGAATCGGCGGCGGAGAAACGCAAGCGAGGGCGTGAGCTTGCCATTGCCGTGCAGACGATCGCGCTGGATGCCGCCCGCCAGGAAGTGGTGGAGGCGCGCAACGAGCCTGGGACTGATCCGGAAGTGGCAGATCGTGTTCTGAGGCAGCTGGACCTGCGCACCATGTCAATGCCGGAATAGCGCGTAGCCCCGGGTTCCAGCCGGCGCTGAACAAGATCAGGAAGCGTCCGCGCGCTTCGGCAATGACGAGGGGGAGAGGTCCAGCGCGTGTTCCTCGACGTAGTCCAGGGCGTGGCGGATCGCGCCGAGGGACACAATGCCGTCGCCCAGAGTGGAGGTTGCCAGGCGCGGGGGAGTGAACGTGAAGTCCGGCAGCTGCTTCTCAATGGCTGGGATCAAGGCGTGGGCAGAGGCTGCCACGGCTCCGGCAATAACTAGCAGCTCAGGGTTGACCAAGGTACTGATCGAGCCGATGACCCGCGCCATGCGGTGCGCCACGCGGTCCAGGGCGTGACGGGCGGCGTGGTCGCCTTCCGCGGCTGCCTTGAAAACCATCTCCGCTGTGAGCGCTGCAGGATCATCCTCGCAAAGTTCCCGCAGCTTGGTGGTCTCGCTGCCAGAAAGGGCTTCCCGCCCCCACAACACAGCGTAGTGGGCGATGCCGTAGGTGTCGCCCACGCCGTCCACCGTATCCAGATATCCGAGTTCCCCAAAGCCACCAAGCTGCCCGTGGAGCAAACGGCCGGATTCCAGGATGCCGGAACCCAGACGGTCGCCGGCGAGCATGACCACGAGGTTGTCGACTCCCTGCGCGGTGCCTTGCCACCGTTCCGCGAGGGTTGCGAGGTTGGCGTCATTTTCCAGGAGTACCTGCCAGCCATGCCGCTCTGAAACAATCTGGCGGACATCGAAGGATTTCCAGAATTCCTGGACGGTGAGGACCTCGCCGTCGCGGCTTACGGGCGCAGCCACTCCCACAGACACAGCAAGAACCGAGTCTGCAGATACGCCGGCCTTTTTCAGGACATCGGCGGCGATCCGGTCCAGCACATCCGCGCGCTCATTGGCAGGCACGATGTATGTACGGAAGGGCATCGTGACTTGCGACAGAGGTGTTCCCGCCATGTCAGCCACTATGGCCGTGATCTTGTTGGCGCCGATGTCGATCCCAAGCACGCTGGCCGCGCTGTCGTCGAAGATAAAGCGGCGCGCCGGCCTGCCCTTGATGTAGTCTCCGGCCCCTCGCTGGTTTTCCAGCTCCTGGAGCCAGCCGAGCCGGACGAGTTCGTCGCAGATGGAAATGACGGTGGCGCGGGAGAGTCCGGTAGAAGCCATGAGTTCGGTGCCTGTTACGACGCCGGCACCCCGCATGGCCTTGAGCATCGCGCCGGCATTGACCCTACGAACCAGCTGTGTTGACGGCGCAGTCCCGATCAGCATGCGATGCTCCCAGTTTCCAGCCGCCTACCAGAGTGATAGGGCGGTCTCTCTAAATTTAGTACATAAATTTAGATGGCGACGCATTTCCTCAAAAGCTTGACCGTGTGGCGCTCCTCACTAAATACTAGCGATAGGTCATAAATTTACCTCCTATCTAAAGTCGGAGGTTGAACGCGACCACCTCCCCCAAGGCATAGCGGCCACTGGGGGTCCGCAAGACGAAAGGACTATGGAGTCTGTGAAAGCTACGCGCAAGAAACGCATGGCAGCGATGGGCCTGGGTCTGGCTCTGCTCGCCGGCCTTCTCTCGGGCTGTACCGGGGAGCCGGGCAAAGAGACCATCCGCTTCACCTTCAGCAAGCGGGAGGCCATCGGCTTCATGACCAAGCTGGTTGCCGACTACAACGCTTCCCAGAACAAAACCGAGGTAGTACTGGACACCTCGGGTGTCGACGTCGTGTCCGCCAGCTTTGTCCGTGGCAATCCACCGGACATCGCGCTTGCAAACTACAACATGGAGACGTCCCGCTTTGTCCAGCGCGGAGCGTTGAGCGACTTGTCCGGTACGCAAGCCGCCTCCCGCGTCCGCGAGGACCTCCAACCGCTGATGGATCAGTACGGCTCGTATCCGGACCGGACCAGTGCCCTGCCGTACTCGGTCATGGCGTCCTCGGTGATCTACAACAAGGAGATCTTCGCTGCGCACAACATCGCCGTGCCGAAGACGTGGAGCGAGATGGTCGCGGCGTGTGAAGCGCTGAAAGCCGCTGGGGTAACGCCGTTCTATGCCACGTGGAAGGACGACTGGACGATCGCTCAAGGGTGGTTTGACTACTCCGTAGGTGGGCAGGTGGACACCATTGACTTCTTCAAGAAGCTGGCTGCCGAAGGCACGGAGGTGGGGCCGGCGTCCTCGGTGTCATTTCAAAAAGACTTCAACCAGCCGGTCGAGAAGATGCTGACGCTCGCAAAGAGCTACGTCAACAAGGATGCTGCAAGCCGGGCCTATGGCGACGGTAATCTTGCTTTCTCGCAGGGCAAGGCGGCCATGTATCTGCAGGGCCCGTGGGCATTCAGCGAGATCGCCAAGACCGCCCCGGACCTCAAGCTCGGAACCTTTCCCCTCCCGATGACCGAAGATCCCAAGGATCTGCGCGTTCGCGTCAATGTGGACCTCGCGGCCTGGATTCCCGAGGCGTCCAAGCACAAGGATGCTGCACGTAACTTCCTCGAGTACCTGTACAGGCCAGAGGTGATCGATGCCTACAACAAATCACAGTTGGGCTTCACGCCCACCAAGGATTCTGCAAACGTCCCGGACCCCCGGATTGAGGGAATGGTGGAGTACTACGAGAAATCGCAGGTTTACCAAGGCCCCTCGGTTCTCGTTCCGCGGACCATCCCGATCATGAACTACACGCAGGCAATCGTGTTTGGCGCGTCCCCTGCATCCACCCTCCGCACACTCGACGCAGATTGGGCGCGCCTGGCCTTCCGCCAGTAGTGCAGAACATAGGAAGTCAGAAATATGTCCAGCCTCAGCACCTCAACCACGTCCAAACAGGGCAGCCTTAGCATGGGCCGCCAAAGCCAGAGTCGCCTTCCGCAGCGCAGCAGGCGGCGTGTGGAACCGATCTTCTACTTTTTCCTCGTGCCCAGCCTCATCCTGTTCACACTCGCCATCACGATTCCGGGCATCATCGGTATCTTCTTCAGCTTCACGAACTCCATCGGAATAGGTGATTGGGATTTCATCGGCCTGACAAACTACATTGCTATCTTCAGTGATCCCGCTATCCTGCAGAGCTATCTGTTCACCTTCGGGTTCTCCATCGTTACTGTGATCGCCGTCAACGTGATCGCCTTTCTCCTGGCCGTCGGGCTCACCTCACGCATCCGGATGAAGTCGGCGTTGCGGACCATCTTCGTTATCCCGATGGTGGTTTCCGGCATCATCATCGCCTACGTTTTCAACTTCCTGTTTTCGAACTCCCTGCCTGCGGCGGGTGCTGCGGCAGGGATCCCGTGGCTGGAGAGCAGCCTGCTGGCCAACCCCGACCTCGCATGGATTGCGATTGTCCTTGTCACAGCCTGGCAGGCCGTACCCGGGGCGCTGCTCATCTACATTGCGGGCCTTGTGGCTGTGCCCGGGGACGTCTATGAGGCCGCGGAAATCGACGGCGCAAGCAAATTCCAGCAGCTGCTGAAGATCACCCTTCCGTTGGTGGCCGGTTACGTGGTCATCAACATCATTCTCGGGTTCAAAGGCTTCCTCAATGCCTACGACATCATCGTCGGGCTGACGAACGGCGGCCCGGGGACCTCCACCCGAAGCATCGCGATGACTGTCATCGCGGGCTTCAATGGCGGCGACTACGCCTACCAGATGGCCAATGCAACCATCTTCTTCGTGGTCGCCATCCTTATCTCACTCCTGCAGCTCTCGCTGACTCGCGGACGGAATGCACTCTGATGACCACAGAAACCACCCTCGCAATCGGGGGCTCCTCCCACGTTGAACCCGGCGCCGCTCCAAGCAGCCGACGGCGGTCGGCTCCGGCCCTCGAGCGGGTCAACTGGCCGGCAACCACGGTCCTCGTCCTGTGCGCGGTAACCGTGCTGCTTCCCCTCTATGTCACGGTGTCCATGGCCTTCAAGACCCAGGGGCAGGCAGTGGACGGCAATGCCTTCTCATTTCCCGCACCCTTCAGCCTCGACGGTTTCGTCCAGGCCTGGACCCTGACGAACTTTCCCGTGGGTGCCGCGATGTCATTGCTGGTGACCGCAGGGACTGTCCTTGCCACCATCGTCCTTTCTGCATTCGCCTCCTACGCGATTGTGCGCAATTGGAAACGCCGGTTGTTCAGGTACTCGTTCTTCTACCTTCTTGGGGCGATGTTCATTCCGTTCCCCGTGGTTGCACTGCCGCAGATCCAGCTCACCGGTCGTCTTGGGCTGGACAACCCGCTCGGCGTCATCCTCCTGGCCACTATGTTCCAACTGAGCTTCAGCGTGCTGCTCTTCACTGCATTCCTGCGTTCCATCCCCATGGAATTGGAAGAGAGTGCCCGGATCGATGGCGCTACAACATGGCAGACATTCTGGAAGCTGATTTTCCCGCTGTTGGCGCCGATGAGCGCAACCGTGGGGATCTTCGCCTTCCTTTATGCGTGGAATGACTTCATGATGCCGTCGCTGATCATTTCCGATCCTGCATTGCAGACCCTGCCTGTGCGGCAAAACCTGTTCCAGACGCAGTTCAGCAACAACTACCACGTGTCTTTCGCCTCCTACCTGATGGCGATGGCGCCCGCGATCGTCGCGTACCTCTTCACGCAGAGGTGGGTCATGGCGGGCGTGACACAAGGTGCCGTTAAGGGCTAGTGGATGTTGACCTTCCGAGCCCAGCGTTTCATACTGGTCCGGGACATAAATTTAGATTCTAAATCAAAGGAGTTTCGTGAGCACTTCCGCCACTCAGGCACACCGTACCGACGAAGAGCGAATGGCTGATCCGAACTGGTGGCGCCAGGCAGCTGTGTACCAGATCTACCCGCGCAGCTTCGCCGACTCCAACGGTGACGGCATCGGTGACCTCAAGGGCATCACTGCCAAGGTTCCGTACCTGAAGGAACTGGGGATCGACGCCGTTTGGCTGAGCCCGTTCTACCCGTCGGCGCTCGCGGACGGTGGCTACGACGTCGACGATTACCGCAACGTGGACCCCAAGCTGGGGACGCTTGAAGACTTCGATGAGATGGCAGCGGCACTGCATGCCGCAGGCATCAAGCTGGTGGCCGACATCGTGCCCAACCACTCTTCGGACCGCCACGAGTGGTTCAAGGAGGCGCTGGCATCGCCGAAGGGTTCTGCTGCGCGGGAACGCTACATCTTCCGGGACGGCCGGGGCGAAAATGGCGAGTTGCCGCCGTCGGACTGGGACTCTGTCTTCGGTGGACCCATCTGGGAGCGCATCACTGAACCTGACGGCACTCCCGGCCAGTGGTACATGCACATCTTTGCCAAGGAGCAACCGGACTTCAATTGGGACAACCCTGAGGTGCGCGAGGACTTCCTGAAGACCCTGCGCTTCTGGTCCGACCGCGGCGTGGACGGCTTCCGCATCGACGTCGCCCACGGCATGGCCAAGGATCTCTCCGAGCCGCTGCCGATGAAGGCAGACCTTGAGGCCCGGGCTCATGGCACCGATGGTTTCGTGGACGGATCGCACCCGTTCTGGGACCGCGACGAAGTCCACGAGGTCTACGCCGAGTGGCGCAAGCTCTTCAACGAGTATAACCCGCCGCGCACCGCCGTCGCCGAAGCCTGGGTCCATGAATCCCGCCGCGCCCGCTATGCCAGCCCCGAGGGACTGGGCCAGGCCTTCAACTTCGACCTCCTGCAGGCCGACTTCGAGGCGCCTTCCTTCCGGAAGATCATCACGGAAAACCTGATCGCCGCCAAGGAAACAGGGGCGTCCTCCACCTGGGTATTCTCCAACCACGACGTCGTTCGGCACGCCACGCGCTACGGGCTGCCGAAGGGTGGTTCAGTTGCGCAGGGAACCAACGCCGCCCAGGATGTCTCGGCCAGCAAGCCAAAGGGCCAAGACGGTAAAGGCTGGCTGCTGGCTGGCGCTCCGGCGCAAGAGCTCGACGTCGAACTCGGCTTGCGCCGTGCCCGCGCCGCCACGTTGCTGCTCCTCGCCCTGCCCGGCTCCGCCTACCTTTACCAAGGCGAAGAGCTTGGCCTGCAGGAAGTAGCTGAGATCCCGGACTGCGAGCGCCAGGACCCGTCCTTCTACCGCAACCCAGGGGTGGAGATCGGCCGCGATGGCTGCCGCGTCCCGCTGCCGTGGACCCCGGAAGGACCCTCCTTTGGCTTCGGAGAAGGCAAGGCACACTTGCCGCAGCCGGAATGGTTCGCAAAGTACGCGGTGTCCGAGGAGGAAGGACGTGAAGGCTCAACGCTGGAGCTTTACCGCAAAGCGCTGCGCTTGCGCCGGGAACTTCAGACCGACGAGGAACTCGAATGGGTTGAGACCGGAAACCAGGACGTCCTGCACTTCAGCCGTCCGGGTGGTTGGGAAACGGTAACCAACTTCGGAAGTGAGCCCTTCGCACTTCCGGCGGGTACCGTCGTCGTGAGCAGCGGACCGCTGGAAGACGGGCTGCTCCCGGCCGACACCACCGCCTGGGTAGTCCGCGACGCGTAAGCGCCACCATCCCTTAAACCCATCTGAGTCGCAGTTGTGCTTAACTGCGACTCAGATGGGTTACAACAGCAACACATATGCGCCCCTACGAAACGGTGGCGATGGTCACCGGGGCCACCACTGAGTAGGTGCTGGAATCACCCTGGATGGACTGACTTGCCTTGCCGTCGATGCTGACAGGAATGTCGCCGGCAATGGTGACGCGATTGAGCTTGCGCGGCTGCCCGTCGTAGTTGTCCGGGGCGTAGTGCTGGGTGATCCGGTTGTCGAACAAGACAACCTGGTTGGGCTCCCAATTCACGCGGACCACGTTCTCCGGGCGGGTCACATAAGCCTGCAGCAGCCGGATGATGTCCCGGGATTCGGTGTTGGACAGGCCCACGATCCGAAGCCGCTGCGCGAAGCCCCCAATGAACAATCCGCGCTCGCCGGTCAACGGGTGGACTCGCACCACGGGGTGGGCGGTTTCGAACTTCAGGCGGGTGAATTCCTTGCGTCGCTCTTCCGCGTTGGAATGCTCAAGGTTTTTGGGCACTGAGTAGTCGTAATCGTTGGTGTGGATGGCCCACAGGGTATCCGCGAAGTTGCGCAGTTCCTCCGGCAGGTCCTGGTAGGCGCCAGCGGAGGAAGCGATGAGCGTCTCCCCGCCGTAGGCAGGCAGGTCGATGCTCCGCAACGTGGAGGCCTGCGGCGGATTGACCACGAACGTCACGTCCGTGTGCCAGTTGTTCGCGGAGCCATTCTCGCTGTCCACCGGCAAGACGTTTTCTTCACCTTCCACGGACGCAACCGTGGGATGTGCCTTGGTGAGCGGACCGAAATGGCTGGCGAACTTCACCTGGGCTTCGTCGGTGAGGATATTGGCCTCCCGGAACACCAGGGCCTTGTGCTCGTTGAGCGCACCCCGGATCTGAGCGACCGTGTCCTCGCTGAGGTCTCCACTGATGTCGAGTCCGCGGATTTCCGCGCCGATGCGGGAGCCTAGTTTGGCGAATTCAAGCTTGGTTTCGGTAATGACGGTCATTGTTTTTTCCTTACTTTGTGATGGTTTGTGGCAGATGCCACGGGGATGGTTTTCAGGGGGCGTCCGCGCCCACTGCCGTCCGCCAGCGGGAGAAGTGACGTTCCAGGGCGACCAGCAGGAAGTTCACGCCAAGGCCCAGCAGCGAGACCGTGAGGATGCCCGCATACATGTCAGGGATCAGGAAGCTGCTCTGCGCGTTCACGATCAAGTAGCCAAGGCCGGCCTTGGCGCCGACCATTTCGGCGGCGATCAGCACCAGGATGGACGCGGTGCCGGCCATCCGGATACCGGTAAAGATCGTGGGCACGGCCGATGGCAGGATGACCTTCTGGAAGAGCCGGAAACTGTTCAGTCCCAGCGAGCGCGCAGCCCGGATGAGCAGCGGATCCACGGTTTTCACTCCCGCGATCGTGTTCAGAAGCACTGGGAAGAAAGCCGCATAAGCCACGATGCTGATTTTGGATTCCTCGCCGATGCCCAGCAGCAGCGTGAACACGGGCAGCAGGGCCAGTGCGGCCGTGTTGCGGAAGAGCTCCAGCAAGGGGTTGAGGACTGCGTTGAGCCGTCCGTACCAAGCGATCAAGAGTCCCAGCAACACGCCTGCAACGAGCGCCGCGCCGAAACCGGTGACGGACCTGGTGAGGCTGGCCGCGATGTGGCCTTGGATGGTGCCTGCTTCAAAGAGCTTGCCCCATGCCAGCAGCACTTCGTGCAACGGTGGCAGGAAGACCCTGGTGGACGGGCTGGCCAGATACGTCGGCCCGAGTTCCCACAGTGCCAGGAAGGCCAGGATGCCTGCAGACTTCCACACGCCTGAACCGGCTGCTGCCGTAACCCTGCGCACGGTGGTGAGGACCGGCGTCGAACGTTGCGCCGTGTCTTCCCGGGCAGCGGCGTCCTGGCCGTTTGCGGCATCAGTACCGGAAGGCCCGACGGCGTTACCCGGCTCGCTCGTGACGCTTGCCTTGCGCGCTGCCGCCGCGGATTCTGTCTGCGTCAATGTGGTGCTCATCAGGCCGCAGTCCTTTCATTGGTGACGGTTCCCTCTTTAGTGACGGTTGACGGTTCATCAGGTGCGCTGCCGTCCGGGAGGATCTTCCTGTGCCCGGCGTCCTGTGCGCGGCGGACCTCATCGTGGAGGAGCGTCCATACCTCATGCCGGTGCTCGACGAAGGCCGGGTGGGAGCGGATGTCGTCCTCGCCGTCGCGATCGGGGATGTTGATGTCCACAATTTCCTTCAGCCGGCCCGGCCGCGCGCTCAGCACAGCTACGCGCTCGCCGAGGTAAACGGCCTCGTCAATGCCGTGCGTGATGAACACGATCGTCTTGCCGGTGGCCTTCCAGATGCGCAGCAGTTCGTCCTGCAACTGTTCGCGGGTTTGGGCGTCCAATGCCGCGAAAGGCTCGTCCATCAGAAGGACGTCGGGCTCGTAAGCCAGGCTCCGGGCAATGGCAACACGTTGCTTCATGCCGCCGGAGAGCTCATGAGGATAGCGGTCCTCGAACCCAGCCAGCCCGACCAATGCCAGATACTCCTTGGCCTTGGCTGCCCGTTCCCGGCGGTTCAATTTCCTGCCGTCCGGCCCTGCTCCTTCCAGGCCGATGGACACGTTGGCCGATGCTGTCCGCCAAGGGAACAGGGCGTACTGCTGGAACACCACAGCGCGGTCCTTGCCGGGACCCGTCACAGGTTTGCCGTCAACGAGCACCTCCCCGGACGTGGGCGTCGAGAGACCCGCGAGCAAGTCCAGCAGCGTGGTCTTACCGGAGCCGCTGGGCCCTACCAAGGTGAGGAACTCGCCGTCGCGCACGTCCAGGCTCAGCGAATCTATGGCTGTGAGCGTCGTGGCAGCAGTGGACTTGGTAGCCCGGACGGTGAATTGTTTGGTGACATTGCGGAGGCTGATTTTGGCTGTCATGGCTATCCTTTCTTGGCGCCGGCGAGATCGTTGAATTCATTGGTGTAATACTTGGACGGCGTGAGCTTGTCCTTCACGATCCCGGCAGAGTTCAGCCACGCCTCCCAGCGGGTGAAGTCCTCGTCCTTGATCACACCGCTGTCCGGAACACCAGGGCTCTTCCAGAACTTCAGGTTGGCTGTGCTCTCATTGCGTCCGCGGTTTTCGATGATCTTGGTGAAGCGGGCAATGACTTCGTCGCGGGGTGTTTCTGCTGCCCATTTGATGGCTTTGGCGACACCTGTGGTGAAAGTGCGGGTGGTGTTCGGGTTCTTTTCGATGAAGTCGTTCCGGAGCACGACCTGGCCGCCCGCAAAGTTGCCGAACAACTGCACATCACTGAACAGCGAACGCAGTCCGCCAGCCTCAATGGCCCTGTCCTGCAGCACTCCGCCAAGGGTGCCGGCGTCCACTTGGCCGCGGCGGATGGCTTCCTCGGTATCGTTCGGAGCCAAGGGGACGAGCTGGACCTGCTTGATCTCGTCCTGGCTGAGACCGTTCTGCGTCAGGTACGTATTGATGACCGCTTCGTGGTGTGCGCCCAGGGTGTTGACCGCGATCTTCTTGCCGATCAGGTCGCGGGGTCCCTTGATGGAGCTGTCCGCCTTCACGTAGTAGCCGTTGAAGGTCTTCTGGTCCGAGCCGTAGTAGTTGACCACGGCCTTCACGGGGGCGCCCGCTTCGATCAGCTTCACCACCGCTCCGGAGAATGCGCCGCCGAAGTCCGTCTGGTTGGTCGCCGCGGACTGGATGTCCTGGGGCCCGCTGGTGGTGTTGCCCACCCAGTTCAGCTTCAGGTCGCCCAGATAGCCGAGGTCTGCAGCAAGCTCGGGGAAGGTCACATTGTTGGCGGAGCCTTGGTAGCGGAGTTCCTTGACCTCGTTGCCGGGTTGGTTCGCTTGTCCGGCTTCGGCTGCACCGCCGCAGCCGGACACCGTCAGCGCTAGTACGACGGCGGCCGCGACGCTCAGCAGGGGCAGGTGCAGTTTCATGGGAGCTACTTTCGAGTGAGTGTGGTTCGGTTGGGGGAGCCGTACGTTCAGCGGCTTGGGAACGATGTAAGCCCATCTGCACCGCCGGTGGAAAGCTCCGCGGTCATGGTGGGAAACGGCGGGAAACGGCGGGAAACGGCGGGAAATGCTGTGAAACAGCGGGCAACCGGGCGCAACGCGAAGCCATGAAATGCAACCGACGGACACAAAGTCGCAGCATTGAGCTGCATGAAGAAGCGAATGGCGCGTGCCGCCGTCGGACGGTCATACTGGGCGCGGGCACAGTCATAAGGGCTTTAGTTCGTATTGATCCTCACAACCGGGCGGATTTCTTCGCCCTGCGGGCCGCTTGCCGGATACGGTAGATACATGACGTCTAGCATCGCCGCCGAATCCATTCGGCCTACCCGCAATATTCCCGCCGATATCGCCCGCTCATGGCTCCTTGTGAACGCCATGAAGACGGAACTCTTCGACGAATCCGCGGTCTCACGGGCAGACGCCATCATCCTGGACATTGAAGACGCCGTTGATCCCTCCCAGAAGGATGCTGCCCGCGAGAATGTCGTGAACTGGCTGAGGTCCGGCGGTCAGGCCTGGGTTCGCATCAACGACGCCACCAGTCCCTTCTGGGCCGATGACCTCGCTGGCCTTCGCGGCACCCCGGGCCTGCTCGGCGTGATGCTCGCCAAGACCGAGTCCGCGGACCAGGTCACCGAGTCCTACCACCGCATGGACGGCAAGACACCCGTGATCGCACTGGTTGAGTCGGCCCTCGGCATCGAGGAAGCCAACCACATTGCCCGCGCCCAGGGTGCCTTCCGCCTGGCCTTCGGCTCCGGCGATTTCCGCCGCGACACCGGCATGGCCGCTACCCCCGAGGCCATGGCCTACCCGCGTGCCAAGCTCGTCGTTGCCAGCCGCGTGGGCAACCTGCCGGGCCCCATTGATGGGCCCACAGTCGGCACGAACCACCCCATTCTGCGCGAGCAGACCGGCATCACCGTCACCATGGGCATGACCGGCAAGCTGTGCCTGGCCATCGACCAGACCACCGTGATCAACGAGGTCATCAGCCCCACCCCGTCGGACGTTGCCTGGGCAACCGACTTCATGAGCGACTTCGAAGCCAATGGTCGGGTTATCCGCGATGGTTCCGACCTTCCGCGTCTTGGCCGTGCCGAGAAGATCATGAAGCTCGCAGTTGCCTTCGGGGTTCAGCCCTCCCTGTAGCCATGCTGGTCCACGGCATAGCTTGGGACTCTTCTTCACCGGCGTTGAGGTTGCTGCGGCCGGACGGGGAGTTCAGTGACGTTGCGTTGGCCCCGGGTTCAACCCTGGGCCTTCGCGTCATGCCCGGAGTGTGGTGCCTTGGCCATACCAAAGTCCACGGGCCAGGCAACCGAACCCATGTTCCTTGCCGCAGCGGTTCCCCAGCCGAGCGTGGGAAGCAATGCGGGGCCTGCTTCGCCAAGGACGATTCCCGGCTCATGCATGACTTCCACCGAGGCGGCTCAGTTCCCACCGGCCTCCGCGCTTACCTGATGCAGCCACACTGGCTGTACGTTGCAACGTTCGCCAACGGGGCCACCAAGGTCGGGACTGCCTCGGCACCCCGCAAGTGGAACCGGCTGGCCGAGCAGGGTGCCGTGCACGCTTCCTATGTTGCCCTTGCCGAGGACGGTCGGGTTGTTCGTGTGCTCGAGGATCTAGTGACCCGCGAGCTTGGGCTCGTCCAGCAGGTCCGTTCCGCTGCCAAGGCGGCGTCGCTCGTTGAGCCGCGTCCCGGCGTCGAGCTTGTTGCCACCAATCGCCGCCATGCCGCACAGGTGCGCGGCTTGCTAAGCGGGCTGGCCATGACCGGGTTCGCCCTTGTGGAGGAAGAGTGGCAGCGGCCGGCTTTGGCTGACCGGCTCTGCACCGCTCGTGCCGCCGGTTCTTCGCGCCACCCCTACCCGGCAGCGTTCGACGGCGGCGGGCATGGTTTGCGGATCCACTCACTTTCCGGTGCCATCGCCTTGGCCGGTCTCCCGGACGCCGAGGGCAACGAGGTGCAGGGGAGTTTCGTGGCGGACCTGGGCGCGTTGAAGGGACGAAAGATCGAGTTCGGCCCCCACGTCACGGAAATCCCTGCCCTGCAGGATTCGTTGTTCTAACTCCTTGTGGGGCCTGGTGTGCGGGCTATTTGTGGGTTTTGGGGCGCAGAGCGGGCCCCGCAACGCGCACCGGTAGACTTGGACGGTGCTGAACGAATTCTGGGCCACCTCGTCCACCGCCTACAAAACGCTGGTTTTCAGCGCCATGGGGCTCATCGCCGTCGGGCTCATCCTTTCCATTGCCGGCAACACGACCGGCAACCAGGGATTGGCCATTGCATCACTGCCCGTGATCGGCGTCGGGCTGCTGCTCCACGTCACAGGACTCGTAGTCCGCGGCCAGAAGATCCGCAAGAGCTACAAGAAGTAGTCGCAACACCACCTGGGGTCCGCTGGCCCGATAGGGTTGGACCATGAGTATCAATCCGGACCTGCAGGGCCGAAGCTACCCTGCCGCAGAGGTTTACGACGTCGGCCGTGAGAAGATCCGCGAATTTGCGAAGGCCGTGAAGGCCAGCAATCCTGCGCACTTCGATGTTGAGACAGCACGGGCCATGGGCCACAGCGATCTTGTAGCGCCGCCGACGTTTGCCATCATTGTTGCCCAGCGCGCCGACGCCCAGCTTGTGGAGGACCCCGAGTCCGGCATCGACTTCTCCCGCGTCGTCCACGCGGACCAGCGCTTTACCCATCACCGCGCCATTGTGGCCGGGGACCGCCTCGTGGCTGAACTGCATGTTGATGGAGTACGGGCCATGGGTGGCGGTGCCATGATCACAACCCGCTCGGAGATTTTCGCCCTCGACGGCAACGATGCCCGTGAAAAAGTAGCCACTACCACCTCGTCCATCCTGGTCCGCGGAGAGGGACAGTAACCATGAGCCCGAAATTTGAAGAACTGACGGTCGGCCAGGAAATCGGCACCCGCAGTATTGAGGTCACCCGTCAGGACCTGGTCAGGTACGCAGGCGCTTCGGGGGACTTCAACCCCATCCACTGGAACGAAGCTTTTGCGACCTCTGTTGAGCTGCCCGGCGTGATTGCCCACGGCATGTTCACCATGGGCTCGGCAGTGCAGCTTGTGAGCGACTGGGCAGGGGACCCCGCCGCCGTCGTTGATTACCAGACGCGCTTCACCAAGCCGGTCCTGGTCACTGACACCACCGGAACGGACGAGGCCGGTGCCGTTATCGATGTCACGGGTGTAGTGGGAGCGCTCGACGCCGAGGCCGGCACCGCGCGCATCGACCTCACCGTTGTAGCCGCCGGGCAGAAGGTCCTGATGAAGTCCCAAGCAGTTGTGAAGGTCTCTTGAACCAAGTGAGCAGTTCAATCCCCGTTAGGCTTGATGGGTGACCCAGACACTGCTTTCCCACCTGACCACGGCTGCCGTCGGCGGCCCCGCAGGAAACTATGTAGAGGCCCGCACCGAGGTTGAAATTATCGACGCCGTGCGGTCCGCTGACGCTGCGGGGGAGAAACTCCTCATCATTGGTGGCGGTTCCAACCTCCTGATCTCGGACGAGGGCTACCCCGGCACCGTCCTGAAGATTGCGTCCGAGGGCTTCACTGTGGACTCGGAAGACAGTTGCGGCGGCGTGTCCGTGGTGGTTCAGGCCGGCCATAATTGGGATGCACTGGTGGAGCACTCGGTCCTGCATGCTTGGTCCGGCCTTGAGGCTCTGTCCGGCATCCCGGGGGCCACAGGTGCCACGCCGGTGCAGAACGTGGGCGCGTATGGTGCGGACGTCTCGCAAACCATCGCCGCCGTGCGGACCTGGGACCGGCAACGCAATACAGTTCAGACGTTCACGAATTCAGAACTCAAGTTTGGCTACCGGGATTCCATCCTGAAGCAGACCACGGTGGAAGGTTCTCCGCGCTACGTGGTGCTGACTGTTGAGTTCCAATTGCCGCTGGGACGAATGAGCGCCCCCATCAGGTACGGTGAGCTCGCCCCCGTGCTGGGCGTGGAGGCGGGCAAACGTGCCTACTCCAACGATGTCCGCCGGGAAGTCCTCCGGCTCCGCGCGTCCAAAGGCATGGTCCTTGACGCCGCAGACCGCGACACTTACTCCACGGGCTCGTTCTTCACCAACCCGATCATTCCGGCCGAACGTGCCGCAGCGTTGCCGGAGAACGCGCCGAAGTACCCGGTCGGCGAGGACGGATTGGTAAAGCTTTCTGCTGCCTGGCTCATCGATCACGCGGGATTCGGTAAGGGATTCGGGCTCGATGAAACCAGCGTTTCCGGTGGCAGGGCATCCTTGTCCACCAAGCACACCTTGGCCATCACCAACCGTGGCTCGGCCTCGGCGTCGGATATGGTGGCTATCGCGCGCGAGGTGCGTGCCGGCGTCGTGAATCGCTTCGGCATTGAGCTGCACCCCGAACCGTTGCTGATTGGCGTTTCCCTTTAGCGCCGCTTGGCGTGTCGTGGCAGGCTAGCGTGTGCCTCGTGCCGCGATGGGCAGGATTTTGTTGAGCAGCAGGAAGGTCAGCCCGCAACTCACCGATCCCAGCAAGAAGATCTGGCTGAAGGCGATGCTTTGGGGTGAAGGGCCGCTCGGCATGAAGAGTCCTGCCATAGCGAAGCCCACCAGTCCCAGGAGCATCACGATGGCACCCAGCAGGAAGCTGCGTACTTGTGCTGCGGCCGCAGGGTAGAACCAGGGTTCCGGGGCGTCGTCCCCGGGATCGGCAACAGGTTGGATGGCCGCTGCGGTACCGATGAGCAGGGCGGCAGTGGCAGTCGCCACCAGACCCGCCATCTGGATGACTTGCATGGCAGGCGTGAGGCTGACTCCGGTGCCAACGGCCACAACGAGTCCCGTTCCAAGCCCGACGACGGTGCAGCACCAGCCAGCCGCCGCCAACCATCTGCTGAGCGGCCGCACAAGCGGAGCAAGATCACCAAAGAGCATGCACCCATCCTAGGAAACTGTGCTGGAAGGCTGCTGGGAGGTGTTGCAAGGTTCCCTGTAACGGGATGGCCCTTTTAGGATGGAGCATGCCTGCACCCCATCCGCGTCCCCCCGCGATCACTCCACGAGTCATGGGCCGACTGCGGCTCGCCAGCCAAGGACTTCTCAATGGAGGTTTTGCCTCGGTGCCGGAAGCGGTCCGCTGGATGACAGCCATGCAGGCGCAGGACCTCGGATCCGCGTTATGGGCAGTGGGGCAGCGAGTTCCGGGATCTGCCGCTTCAGACGTCCGGGCAGCCCTTGACGCCGGAACCATCGTCCGATCATGGCCAATGCGGGGAACACTGCACCTTCTGGCACCGGAGGACCTTCGCTGGATCCTGCGAATCACCAGTCCGCGACTCATGAACTTGGTGGCAGGGCGGCATCGGGAGCTTGGCATTACCGCCGAGGACATCAGCCATTGCCGGGATATCGCACTCAAGACTTTGGAGTCCCTCAAGACGGCCGACGGCGGACGCGGCGCCACGCGCGAGCAGCTCTTTGACGCCTTCGAGGAAGCCGGCCAGATGACGAAGGCGCAGCGTGGCATCCATTTGCTCGGGAGCCTGTGCCAGCGTGCGTGGCTGGTCCAGGGTCCCATGGCAGGTTCACGCGGCAAGGTGGGCGTCCAACAGTTGTTTGTGCCCTTTGACGAGTGGATCAAGGATTCCAGGGACCTTGATCGCGAGGAAGGCATCGAGGAGCTCCTCTTGCGTTACGTCCGGAGCCACGGACCTGCCACGGTGAAGGACTTTGCCTGGTGGAGCCAAGTGCCGCTCACGGAAGCACGCAAGGCCCTCGCCTCGGTTCAGGACCGGTTGGTGGAGCTGCCGTTCGGCGGTAGCACCTTTTGGCTTTCGCCTGAAACAGCAGCACTGCTCGACGACGGCGTCCCCGGCTCGCGGGCGTTGCTGGCTCTTCCTGGCTTCGATGAGTTCCTGCTCGGTTACCAGGACCGGAGCCTCGTCCTCGCGCCCGAGCATGCTGAATTGGTGGTGCCGGGCAAGAACGGAGTGTTCAAACGAATCATCGTGGCCGGGGGAGAAGTGGTGGGCACGTGGGCCAGGACCGGCAACGGCAAGGCTATCAGTGTGGTTCCTGAGCCCTTCGAAGGCGAACTGGGCCCGGCCGCGGAACGTTCGTTCCAAGCGCAGGGGCGGGCTTACCTGAAGTTCATGGAGGGCTGAGGCCCGGCCTTGTCCCAGCCCGCTCGCGAACTTGGTGGCCACGATGGGTCCCATGCAACTGCGAAAACTCGATGCCCTGATCACTGCACACTGGCCGGAAACCCCGCGGCCTCGACTCCAGAACTTGTTGCCGGCGGCCTTGGCAACCGCGTCCTCACGGGTAGAACGTAGAAAACCCGCTGTTCCGTTGCTGGGCAGCAGCGGAACAGCGGGTTGACGACGTAGAAGCGCGGAAAGGGCCTAGAGCTTGCCCGTGACGATGTTCAGCATGCGGCGCAGGGGCTCGGCTGCACCCCAAAGGAGCTGGTCGCCAACGGTGAAGGCGCTGATGTACTCCGGGCCCATTTCGAGCTTGCGGATACGGCCAACGGGAATGTCCAGGGTGCCGGAGGCAGCCACAGGAGTCAGGTCTGCCATGGAGGCTTCCTTGGTGTTCGGAACAACCTTGGCCCACTCGTTGTCCTTGGCCAGGAGGTTTTCGATCTCCGTGACGGACAGGTCTTCGCGCAGCTTGAGCGTGAGGGCCTGGGAGTGGGAGCGCATGGCGCCGATGCGGATGCACAGGCCGTCCATGGCGATGTGGTCCTTGCCCGCGGTACCCTTGCCCGTTCCGAGGATCTTGTTGGTCTCCACTCCTGCCTTCCACTCTTCCTTGGACTGGCCGTTGCCGAGGTCGGCATCGATCCAAGGAATCAGTGAACCGGCCAGCGGAACGCCAAACTGGGTAGCGTCAACGCCGGTGCGCTGAGCGGCGAGGACCTTGTGGTCGATCTCCAGGATGGCTGAGGCCGGATCCTGCAGTTCGCTGCTTACCTCGTTGTTGAGGGTTCCGAACTGGTTCAGGAGCTCGCGCATGTGGCGGGCGCCGCCACCGGAGGCAGCCTGGTACGTCATGGACGTACCCCATTCCACCAGGTTGTTCTTGAACAGCCCGCCGAGGCCCATGAGCATGCAGGAAACCGTACAGTTGCCGCCGATGTAGTCCTTCACGCCGCCGGACAGGCCAGCATCGATGACGTCGCGGTTGATGGGGTCCAGCACGATGATCGAGTCATCATTCATGCGCAGGGTGGAGGCAGCATCGATCCAGAGGCCATCCCAGCCGCGGCTACGGAGTTCGCCGTGAACCTGCTTGGTGTAGTCGCCACCTTGGGCGGTAACAATAATCGGCAGCTTGGCAAGCGTCTCAATATCGAACGCGTCCTCGAGCTTGCCAGCCCCGTCAGCAAAGGAAGGGGCGGCACCTCCTGCGTTCGAGGTGGAGAAAAATACCGGGTTGATGTTGGCGAAGTCGTTCTCGTCCTGCATACGTTGCATCAGGACGGAGCCGACCATGCCACGCCAACCGACCAGTCCAACGGACGGATTAGCTGCTGTAGTCATTTACCCAGTCTAAACTTTCGCAGCAAAGTGCCGCTGTTGGTTACGTCACGCACGCAATGCACGACGCCGGCACTCGCCCACAGCGGCAGGCAAGCCGGCACGCAGAGCCTAGCTCCCGGCGTCGGGCTCCTGCAGCAGGACGGCTTTGCGCTTGCGCAAGGCAAAGAACGCACCGAAAGTGAAGACCTGCGTGACCACGATCAAGACGATGATGCCAACGATGCGGTTGCCGCCAAGAATCATGGTCAGCCCCACAATGGCTGAGATCAGCGCGAAAAGCGGCAGCAGCATGTAACCAAGCACGAACAAAGTTTCGGGTTTCTTCAGCATGCGGGCGTTCCTAGCTTTCCGTCCGGCGCCACGTGGTGAACCGGTATTGTGTGCCGTTCTTGGCCGTCAGCCAGCCCTCGGCGGGCGCGGCAGTATCAAAGGTCCAGTCGTCGCCGAGTTCAGGCGCGAACGTATCGCCGTCGAGGTCGGCGTCGATGATGGTGACGACGGCAACGTTGGCAATCCCCATCGACTGTTCAAAAATCTGGCCGCCGCCGATGATCCAAACCTTCTGGCCACCGGGTGCGAACTGGGATTCCAGCAAGGCTGCGTCCAGCGAGGAAACCACGACGGCGCCCTCGGCCTCAGGCGTAGAAGCCCACTCCGGGTGGCGGGTCACCACAATGTTGGTGCGCCCGGGCAGAGGCCGGTACTTGTCCGGGAACGATTCCCAGGTCTTGCGGCCCATGATGACGGGGTGTCCCGTGGTCAGCTGGCTGAAGTGCTTGAGGTCCTCGGGGAGGTGCCACGGCATGGAGCCGTCCTTGCCAATCACACCGGATGTGGTCTGGGCCCAGATCATGCCGATGCCGGTCATTTTGGCCGCGGTTTCCTGGGTGAAGATGACGCCGGGAAGCTGGGAAGGAGCGTCGGATGGAGGAGTGCTCATACCGCGATCGGCGCCTTGATGGTGGGGTGGTGCCGATAGCCAACAACTTCAAAGTCATCCAGCGTGTAGTCGAAGATGGAGTCCGGCTTGCGCAGGATTTTCAGCTGCGGATACTCGTACGGTTCACGGGCGAGCTGCTCGGTGACCTGCTCCACGTGGTTGTCGTAAATATGGACGTCGCCGCCCGTCCAGACGAACTCCCCGGGCTGAAGACCCAATTGTTGTGCGACCATGCATGTCAGCAAAGCGTAGGAGGCGATGTTGAAGGGGACCCCGAGGAAGGTGTCCGCAGAGCGCTGGTACAGCTGGCAGGACAACTTGCCGTCGGCTACGTAGAACTGAAAGAACGCGTGGCAGGGCGGCAGCGCCATGTCCTTGAGCTCGGCCACGTTCCAGGCGGAGACGATGTGTCGCCGGGAATCCGGGTTGGCAGCCAGATTGGCCATGAGCTCGGAGATTTGGTCGATGTGCCCACCGTCGGGCGTGGGCCAGCTGCGCCACTGCACACCGTACACGGGGCCGAGTTCGCCGTCCGCATCCGCCCATTCGTCCCAGATGGAAACGCCTTGGTCCTGCATCCACTTCACGTTCGAATCGCCGCGAAGGAACCACAGGAGCTCCACTGCCACGGATTTGAAGTGGACCCGCTTGGTGGTGATGAGCGGGAAGCTTTCGCTGAGGTCGAAGCGCAATTGGCGGCCGAAGACGCTTCGCGTTCCGGTTCCGGTGCGGTCCGACTTGTGCGTGCCGTTGGCCATGACGTCGCGCAGGAGGTCTTCATACGGGGTGGGGATGCTCACGAGTCCAGCTTACTGGTTTCGACCATGCGGGCCCTCAGTAGATCGATGAGTGTCTCATCACCGATCCCGGTGTGGCTAGTCGTCGAAAGGCTTGACCTGTTCCACGGACACAATCTTCCGTTCGGAGCCCCTGGCCACCTGGCAGACGATGACCTCGCCCGGGGAAAGGAACGGATCGGACGTGGGCAGCAAGCCCCGCAAAGCCGCGGACATGTGCTGGCCTAATTGGTTCAGCACGGTGGGTAACGCAGGGCGATGAGTGCACACAGCGATTGGCACCTGCTTATCGAACAGGGCCTCCACTGTGGCAGCCGTTTTCTTGGGTGACCGGTTGTGGTGGTGCTCAGTGAGGGCTTCAACCAGCTTTACCTTCGCTCCGCTTGCCTTTGCGTAGGGGGCAATGGTTGCTACGCATCGGGTCCACGGGCTGGTAACTATCCGTTGCGGCTTCCACACTTCCAACAGGCGCTGGACGGCCGCGGCCTGGCGCAGCCCAGTAGCGGCCAGCGGACGTTCCCCTTCGGCCTTGGTCCATGAGGACCTGGGCTTTGCCTTTGCATGGCGGATCAATACGAGCGGCCATGTATCGAGTTCGCCCCGGATGTGTGCCTTCTCGAGGTACTCGAGGGGCTCCACATCCGTGGGGTTGCTGAGGAAGGATGCAGCCCTGTCCGGGCTGCACCACATGACGCTGTCTACTTCCTTGCCGTCGGGGCGAAGCTGTTCGCCGTTGACCCGCATGGCCCAGTAGTGCACAACTTTCAAGCCGGCAGTGACGTGGTAATGAATGGGTGGCAACGGCACGCCGAGCGAACTGTTGAGGCCGATCTCCTCATGCACTTCACGGACGGCACACTGCGGAACTGTTTCGCCGTCGTCGAGCTTTCCTTTGGGCCAGGACCAATCGTCGTAGCGGGGCCTGTGGATCAGGAGCACCTCAAGGGCGCCCTTTTGAATCCGCCAAGGAATGGCACCGGCCGCAACAACGGCCACCCGTTCACCGGGGTGGTCCGTCTGATCCGCCACGGGGGTATCGCTTTTCAACTCGTTCCCTTACCGCCGGGCCGCTGCACGCTGGCGTGACCGGGAAGCAAGGAGCCAGGACTGCATGTCCAGCAGGGGCTTTCCTTCCTCGTCAAGGTGGTGCCTGGTCCAGTGACCTTGGTTGTCCAAGTGCCAACTCGCGGTTGCGTCGTCCACGTAACGGTTCATGAGGTCCACCACCGTTGCGGTGTCTTCCTTGCTGGCCAACTGGACGAGTGCCTCAACACGTCGGTCCAGGTTGCGATGCATCATGTCTGCGGATCCGATGTACACCACGGGATCCCCACCGTTGGCAAAAGCAAAGACGCGGGAGTGTTCCAGGAATCGGCCGAGGATGGAGCGGACCGTGATGTTTTCGCTTAGGCCAGGTACGCCGGGCCGGAGGGAGCAGATCCCACGGACCACCACGTCAACCCTCACGCCGGCCTGTGAGGCACGGTAGAGGGCGTCGATGATGGCTTCGTCCACCATGGAATTGACCTTGATCTGGACACGGGCAGGAACGCCGGCGCGGGCGTTGCGGATCTCCGCTTCGATCCTTTCGATCAGGCCGGCACGTACGGAACGCGGCGCCACGAGCAGGCGTTTGAACGTGGACTTCGGCGCGTATCCGGAGAGCTGGTTGAACAGCTTGGACAGGTCTTCGCCCACTTGCTCGTTGGCGGTGAGCAAGCCGAGGTCCTCGTAGTAGCGTGCCGTCCGGGGGTGGTAGTTGCCCGTACCGATGTGGCAATAGCGTCGTAGGCCGTCCACTTCCTGCCGAACCACCAGGGACAACTTGCAGTGGGTCTTCAGGCCCACAATGCCGTACACAACGTGCACGCCAGCCTGTTCCAGCTTCCGGGCCCAGGAGATGTTTGCCTGCTCATCAAAGCGGGCCTTGATCTCCACCAGCGCCAGAACCTGCTTGCCGGCCTCTGCGGCGTCGATCAAGGCGTCAACGATCGGGGAGTCACCGGACGTCCTGTACAGGGTCTGCTTGATGGCCTGGACCTTGGGGTCCGCCGCCGCTTGCTCCAGGAATGCCTGAACCGAGGTGGAGAACGAGTCGTACGGGTGGTGGAGCAGGATGTCGCGGCGGCGCATGGCGGCAAACACGTTGGCCGCCTTGGACGTTTCGGATTCGTTGAGATACCGGGACGTGTGCGGAACATGCTTGGGGTAGTGGAGATCGGGGCGGTCAATGGCGCTGATCGCAGAGAGACCACGGAGGTCCAGGGGTGCGGGTACGGAGTAAACCTCGGACTCTTCCACGCCGAGTTCCCGGATAAGCAGAGCCTTGATGTTCGGGTTGATGTCCGTGGTGACTTCGAGGCGCACAGGAGGACCGAAACGGCGGCGCAGGAGTTCCTTCTCCAACGCCTGGAGGAGGTTCTCGGCGTCGTCTTCTTCTACCTCGAGGTCCTCGTTGCGGGTGACGCGGAAGGTGTGGTGCTCAAGGACTTCCATGCCGGGGAAGAGCTTGTCCAGGTGGACTGCGATGACTTCTTCCAACGCGATGAAGCGGGCAACGCGGCCAGGGATGGCACCTGCGCGCGGTCCATCAACGGAGATCAGGCGCGGCAGCTGGTCCGGAACCTTCACACGGGCGAAGAGTTCTTTGTCGCTGATGGGGTTGCTGACAATCACCGCAAGGTTCAGCGAGAGGCCGGAAATGTAGGGGAAGGGGTGCGCGGGATCCACGGCCAGCGGCGTCAGGATGGGAAAGACCTTCTCCTGGAACATAATGCTGATCCGGTGGCGGGCGTCTTCATCCAATTCATTCCAGTGCATGATGTGGATGTGCTCGTAGGCCAGGGCAGGACGGATCTGCTCGGCGAAGACACGCGCGTGGCGTTCCTGGAGCTTGTGTGCCTCCTCGCCGATCTGCTCCAGCACCTCGATGGGGCTCAGGCCCGCAGGGGAGGGAACAGCAAGTCCGGTGGCGATGCGCCGCTTCAAACCGGCAACCCGGACCATGAAGAACTCGTCGAGGTTGGAGGCAAAGATCGACAGGAAATTCACGCGTTCCAGAAGGAAGAGATCCGGATCCTCTGCGAGCTCCAAAACGCGGGAGTTGAACGCCAGCCAGCTGAGCTCACGGTCCAGGAAACGGTCTGGCGAGATGTCGCCTTCGGGTTCCAGGCTCGGCGCAAATTCCGGGATGTCAATGCGGTCCTGGGTGGCTCGTGAGGCCGGGACTTCCGATGATCCGAAGCGTGGGGGCAGTGTGGCGCCCTTCGAAGTGGATCCGGCGGTGCCGACGGGGTCCGGCTGCATGGGGGTTCTCCTAAGCTCAGGACTGGGGTTTCCTCCCACATTACAAGCAATTTCAGTGCCCGAATCCAAGAAGTCCCGGGCTTTCCTTGCAGCGGGATGCTGAGGTTAATTCTTGGTTAAAGGTCCATACATCACATCGGTGTCCCAGCGGACGAAGCCAAGCTTCTGATATAGGGACACGGCGGCCTTGTTGTCGGCATCGACATAGAGCATGACGGCGTGCAGGTCCTTGTCCTGCAGATACCTGATTCCGGCCACGGTGAGTGCCTTGCCCAAGCCCAGGCCCTGCGCTTCAGGCGTGACACCCACCACGTAAACCTCGCCGATCGCGGGATGCGGTCCCTGGCGTGGGTGAACCTTGGTCCAGTGGTACCCCAACAGTTCGCCTTCATCATTGACGGCCAGGAGGAAGCCGGCGGGATCAAACCAATCTTCGCCTTTGCGGGCCTCAAGATCGGCCCGGGTCATCGAACCCTGCTCGGGATGATGCGAGAAGGCCGCGCGGTTGGCCGTCAGCCAGGCTTCCTCGTCCTGTCCCGGCACGAAGGTGCGCAGTGAGACTCCGTTCGGAAGACCGACGTCGGGCAGTGCGGACGTGGAGGACATCAGCCGCATCTTCCACAGTTCCCGCACAGGACCGTAGCCGAAGCGCGTGGCCAGCTCCGCCGCGCCCTCATGGTTGCCATGGGACCAAGCGCTCAACCCGTCAAAACCGCGTTTGCCTTCCAATGCCTCCAGCAGGCGGCCCGCCACGCCCTGATTGCGGTAGCTCGGGTGGACAGCCAGTTCAAGGACACCCGTTGTTCCTGACGGGCCGGGCGCTTCAACGACGACGGCGATTCCCGCCAGATCTTCTCCAGTCGCCGGATCAGAATCCTCATCCGGGGCGTAAAGGGCAAGCGAGAAGACAGAGTGATCCCCGGCATCGGCGCCACGCAGCATCACCAGTGTCTGTTCGGACAGGGGAGGGTTGCCGTCGGATTCATCGGCGGCCGCTGCGAGGGTCCTGAAGTCCTTGAGGAGTTCGGGATCGAGGGCGCCGGTGACGAGCAGTACTGGCCAGTTCTCGGGGTGCGCGTGACTCATGATGCAAGGCTATACGTCCCGGGCAAGCACTGTAATTTGAAGTCCCCCTGAAACGCCTGTAGTCTCGTTATCTCGTTCGGCTTTGCGGTTTATCCGCGCGTAGTCAACACAGGGGGGATCCACCAGTGGGGTGGCCTCGATACGTTCGACCCGTATGTCCTCCACGGAAATTGGAAGAGGCCAGGATTCATGTGAATCCTGGCCTCTTCTTTTTCGTCTATATAGTCGACAGGCGCTTTACGCTTCCGAGAGTTCGTCGTCCGGGAGCCTGACCAGCGTCAGGCGATAACCGACGTTGCGGACCGTGCTGATGAGATTCTCGTGGTCAACACCGAGCTTGGCGCGGAGGCGTCGGATGTGCACGTCTACAGTTCGGGTGCCACCGTAGTAGTCATAGCCCCAGACTTCGGTCAGCAGCTGCTGGCGGGTAAACACGCGTCCCGGGTGCTGGGCGAGGTACTTGAGGAGCTCGAATTCCTTGAACGTCAGGTTCAGGGGCTGGCCGCTGACCCGGGCGGTATAGCTCGCTTCGTCAATAACCACGCCGGCAGCGCGGATCTCCGTCTGGGTCTCCTCTTCGCCTGGTACAGCCCGGGCCATGGCCAGACGGATTCTGGCCTCGACCTCAGCCGGGCCTGCAGAGTCCAGCACGATGTCATCCACTGACCAGGCAGAGGAAACGGCTGCCATGCCGCCCTCGGTAAGAATCAGCATGAGCGGGGCGCTGAGTCCGGTGGCCTTCAGCAGTTGCGTCAGGGAGCGTGCCCCCACCAAGTCCTTGCGGGCGTCCAGGAAGACGATGTCCGTGGGATCGGTTTCGAGCAGCGCGGTCGGTTCTGCCGGGAGGATGTGAACACGGTGGTTGAGAAGCTCAAGGGCAGGCAGAATGTCCACCGAAGAGCCGGTGCTGTTCGTCAGGAGCAGGATGTGCGACATAGTTCCTCCAATGGGCTGTACGCGCATCATCGGGCGTCGAAACCGGAGTTTCACCGGCCGGTCACGGCTACTGGCAAGCCTTTGCCCGTTGTAACGGGATCAAGGCAAACAGTGTGCGCCGTTGAAGTCCGAGTATACCCACCTGAGGCCCGCCAGTCAGGGATTCGTGACGGGCTGCCACTGGAATTACGACATATTCGCCCGCCATAAGGCAGGATTGTCGGGAGGTCGTAAGGCGCATCGAATTGAGGTCGGGCACACAGTGAAGTCTTGGAGCATCGGGGTATTCGGACTCGTGGCGCTCGCAGCCATCGTGGCCAGCACCTTCGTTTCCCGGGAAGCCATGGTGGGCGTTGGCATTGTGGCGTCCGCGGCTGTAGGGCTTGGTTGGCCGCATTTCCTGGCAGTCCCGGCCAAGAAGACCCTGGCCTCCGTCATTGCCTTGGCCGGTGCCGGGTCCGCAGTGACGGCAGCTTACATGCCCGCTCCCGGATTCCTGGATGGTACCCCCGCGTTCATTGCCTTGGGGGTCATGGCCGTGTTCATCATCCAGCTCGTGCGGGGAACGGGACAGGCACAGCGCCTGGAATCCACGCTCGGCTGTTGTGCCGGCGTCCTGCTGAATTGCCTGGGTGCAGGATGGATTGCGGGCGCCCGGTTCAACGGTGTCAAGGAAATGGTCCTCGTTGCCGGGCTGAGTGCGGCGGTGGCACTCCTGGTAGGTGTCATTCGATGGCCGGACCGGATCGTGGCTCCCCTTGGCATCGTCATGGCCGGTCTTATGGGCCCTTTGGCCGGACTTGTTTTTTCCGATATCGCCGTCCTGCCTGCTGCCCTGGTGGGCGTCGTGGTCGGGTCGGTCCTCGTTTGCTTCCGGCGCATGACCACTCTCAGGCGCGGGCGGCTCAATATTCCCGCGGCAGTGGGAATGGGTGTCGCGCCGGTGTGGGCTGTTGGTGCCTTGGCTTACTTCATAGACAAACTACTCATCTACTAACGGTTAGGATTGCATCATGTCTGTACTCGCATTTGAAATCTTCTTCCTCGTTCTCCTTGGCCTGGCAAGCATTGCCATGGCGTGGTTTGCGGGTTTCGTTGTTTACCGCCTTTTCAAGGGCCAGAAGTAAAGCCTTCTGATCCTGCAGTCCAAAAGAGGTAGTCGTTGTGCCTATTGAGATTCCAACAGACCTGACGCCTGAACTTGTCCCGCTTTCCTGGCTCATTGGTGAGTGGGAAGGCCGCGGCCGGCTCGGCAGTGGTGATGAGGATTCGGAGCATTTCGTCCAGCACGTTTCCTTCACCCATAACGGTTTGCCGTACCTGCAGTACAGGGCCGAGACCTGGATCAGCGACGACGCCGGCACAAAGTTGCGCCCGCTGACCGTTGAAACCGGGTTCTGGGCATTGGAACGCAAGCTCCAGGAAGGCGACGGTGGTCCGGGACTTGTTCCGGCGGACATTGTGCCTGTGCTCAAGACCGCCGATGAGGTTGAAGAACGCCGGAATAAAGAAGGCGGCTTCGACATCTCCGTGTCAATTGCACACCCCGGCGGAATCACCGAGCTCTACTACGGCCAGATCAAGGGGCCGCAGATCCAGCTCACCACGGACATGGTGATGCGCGGCAGCCACTCCAAGGAGTACACCGCCGCAACAAGGATCTTTGGTTTGGTGGACGGCAATCTCCTGTGGCGCTGGGATGTTGCCTCCAACGGCAAGGCCTTGGAACCACACGCCTCGGCGTTCCTCCACAGGGTTTCCTGACGCCCGGCGCGAGGTCTCACTGAACGTTCCACAAGCAACCAGCAAAGGAGCAGCTAGTGAATAACCACCTCAAGCCCGGAGGCTACGAGGGACTCAAGGCCCTGTTCTTCAATGGCACCTTGAAACCTTCGCCGCAGCTCAGCAACACCGACGGCTTGATCCGGATCAGCCGCGACATCATGGAAAAGCAGGGTGTCACCACCCGCCTCATCCGGACTGTGGACCACGATATCGCCAGCGGCGTCTACCCGGACATGCGGGAGCATGGCTGGAAAACCGATGAATGGCCGGAGATCTATCCGTTGGTCGCTGAGGCGGACATCGTGGTGGTGGCAGGTCCCATCTGGCTGGGCGATAACTCTTCCCAGACCAAGAAACTCATTGAGCGTTTATATGCCCACTCCGGCGAACTCACTGACAAGGGCCAGTGGGCGTTCTACCCGAAAGTGGGTGGATGCCTCATCACCGGCAATGAAGATGGCATCAAGCACTGTTCCATGAACGTCCTGTACAGCCTCCAACACGTAGGCTTCACTATCCCGCCGCAGGCTGATGCCGGCTGGATCGGCCCTGTAGGCCCAGGACCCAGCTACCTGGATGAAGGATCTGGTGGTCCGGAGAGTGATTTTACTAACAGGAACACCACGTTCATGTCCTGGAACCTGATGCACATGGCTCGCCTTCTCAGGGATGCAGGCGGAATCCCTGCCTATGGCAACCTTCCGCAGGAATGGAAAGCCGGCACACGATTCGATTTCGAGAACCCGGAATATCGCTGATTCCGGAGTACCACCGAGTTCCGGAATACCACTGAGCCGCAAGGACTTCTACTACATATGACTTACAAGAGCCCCCTGTTGTCGCGCCCTGGCGCTGTCGAAGACACTGGCCTGGATGCCGGCGTCGCGGCCCATTACGGCGAGCCGCTGCGGGAGCAACGCGCCCTGGCAACCGGTACCGCCGTCGTGGATCTTTCGCACCGCGGCGTGGTGACGGTATCCGGACCGGACCGCCTCAGCTGGCTCAACACACTTTCCTCCCAGCAGGTGACCAATCTCCAGCCGCACGTTGGCAGTGAACTGTTGCTGCTCAGTGTCCAGGGTCGCATCGAGTTCGATGCTCGGGTTATTGACGACGGTGAAACCACCTGGCTGATCGTCGAGGCCGCAGAAGCCGAACCGTTGTCCGAGTGGTTGAACAAGATGAAGTTCATGCTTCGCGTGGAGATCGCGGATGTCTCGGGGGAGTGGGCTGTCCTTGGTTCCACGAAGCTCGTGGAGAAGCTGGGCCGTTACTTGGTTTGGGAAGATCCGTGGCCGCATGTAGGCCCGGGCGGCTATTCCTACAGCACTGTCCCGGAGGAGTCGCACCCCGGGCTCGAACGCCCATGGTTCGAATATCTCGTCCCGGCGGCAGACTTGGAATCCGTGGTCGATGGCTTGCCCCTGGCTGGTGCCATGGCGGCCGAAGCCCTGCGGATTGCCGCGTGGCGGCCGCGTCTCGGTGCGGAGACCGACGACAGGACCATCCCTCATGAGCTGGACCTTATTCGCACTTCCGTCCACCTGAGCAAGGGCTGCTACAAGGGCCAGGAGACCATCGCACGCGTTCACAATCTCGGCCATCCGCCGCGGCGCCTCGTCTTCCTGCAGTTGGATGGCTCGCAGCACACGCTTCCGGCCGTTGGCAGTGTTGTATTTGCTGGGGAGCGCAAGGTGGGTACTCTGACATCTGTGGCGCAGCACTTCGAGATGGGCCCTGTGGCTTTGGCTGTTATCAAGCGCTCGGTTCCGGCGGACGAAACCTTGACAGTCATGGACGGCGAAGAGCCTTATATCGCAGCCCAGGAAGTGATCGTCGCCCCCGACGCCGGCCAGGTCGTCGGGCGCCAAACCGGATTCCTGAAGGGACCCCACCGATGAGCCAACCGAGTCACAGCACCGGACCCGAAGCCGACTCCGCCGACACCGACACGGGCGCCGACGACGAAGCGGTTGCCTTGGCCCACACGCTCTTCGATGCCGCCCGTGAGGGCAACACGGAGATGCTTCGGAGCTACCTGAACGCCGGTGCCCCAGCCACGCTCACCAATGCTTCCGGAGATTCGCTGCTGATGCTTGCTGCCTACCATGGGCACGAGGAAACCGTGCAGTTGATTCTGCACCACGGCGCTGACGTAAATACCCCCAATGACCGTGGCCAGACCCCGCTTGCCGGGGCGGTATTCAAGGGATACACGGGCGTCGCCAGGGCGCTGCTGGATGCAGGAGCAGACCCCGACGCCGGAACTCCCACCGCGCGCGAAGCGGCCAGTATGTTTGCCCGGACCGAAATATTGGCCCTTCTCGGCTAAGGCGTGAATGGTTCGGAGAAGCCCGGTTGCTACGGCAGCCGGGCTTTCTTGCGTCTATATATCCACGTGGAATAGTTGTAGTGGAATATGTGTGAGAAAGGTTTCTGTCGTGCCGAAAGCTGCTGACTTAACGCCTCTTGGCGTGGCATCCTTGGCGCTCCTGGCTGAAAAGCCCATGCATCCTTACGAGATGTTTCAAGTACTGATGGCCCGTCATGAGGATCGGCTCGTTAAGGTCCGGCCGGGCACGCTTTACCACGCAGTGGGCCGTTTGGAGGCTAACGGACTGGTTGAGGCTACCGGAACGGAGCGCGAAGGCAACCGTCCTGAACGAACCACCTACCGCATCACCCTGGCCGGTCATGATGCCTTGGACGCGGGAGTTAAAGCCATGCTCTCCACGCCCGTCAATGACTACCCGGTGTTTCCGCACGCCATTGCTGAAGCGCACCACCTCCCCAAGGAGGTGGTGGCAGGCCTCCTTGAACAGCGGCTCGGAGCACTCGGCGCCGATCTCGACTTCCTCGTCAGCGCGGAAACAGTGGTCAGGGCAAAGGGCCTTGACCGCAAGTACTGGCTGGACATCACCTACCAACAAGCACTACGTCGCACGGAGATCGCGTGGATCCGCGGCCTCCTCGAGGAGTTGGGCAGCGGAATCCTGCCCTGGGACGAACCGGAGCCAACTCCATCCGAACTTTCACACCAGCCGAAGGAATCCCTTGGAAAACGTAGCTAAGCCGTGGCCCGCTCTATGGTCACTCGTCATAGGCTTCTTCATGATCCTTATCGACACCACCATTGTGTCGGTCGCGAATCCGCGGATCATGCAGGGCCTCAACACCGATATCAATGCCGTCATCTGGGTTACCAGCGCGTACCTCTTGGCGTATGCAGTGCCCCTTCTCATCACCGGCAGGTTGGGTGACCGTTTCGGGCCGAAGAACCTGTACTTGATCGGCCTGGTGGTCTTCACCTTGGCTTCGCTGTGGTGCGGCCTCTCCAGCGACGTCACCATGCTGATCGCCGCCCGCGCAGTCCAAGGACTCGGCGCGGCCATGATGACACCCCAGACCATGGCAGTCATCACACGTATTTTTCCTCCGGACCGTCGGGGCGCCGCCATGGGACTCTGGGGAGCGACAGCCGGCATGGCTGTTCTCGTAGGCCCTATTCTGGGCGGTGTCCTGGTGGACGGACTGGGGTGGGAGTGGATCTTCTTCGTCAACGTCCCTATTGGAATTGTCGCTTTCGTCATGGTCACGCGTTTCGTCCCGAAGCTGACTACGCACAGCCATTCATTCGACGTCGCGGGCGTGGTGCTCTCCGCCGTCGGTATGTTTCTTTTGGTCTTCGGCATCCAGGAGGGCCAAACCTACAAGTGGGGAACGGTCACCGGCGCCGTCACCGTGTGGGGCTTGATCATCGCAGGGCTCGTCGTCCTGGTGCTCTTCGTCTTCTGGCAGTGGCTACTGGGCAGGCGAGGCGGGGAACCGCTGCTGCCGCTTGCTTTGTTCAAGGACCGCAATTTCTCCCTGGGCAACACCACCATCATGGTTGTCGGCTTCACAGTGACGGCGTTCCCGCTGCCGACCATCTTCTACTACCAGGTGGTGCGGGGCCTGACCCCCACCCAATCAGCGCTGCTCATGATTCCCATGGCAGTGATCTCCGGCGGCCTGGCACCGGTCGTGGGTAAGCTGATCGATCGAGCCAACCCGCGCTGGTTCGCGTCCTTCGGCCTCGTTTGCCTCGCAGGAGCGCTCTTCTGGACAGCTTCACTCTTGCGGCCGGATACTCCCATTTGGATGTTCCTGCTTCCCAGCGCCCTCCAGGGTGTTGCCAATGGCTTCATTTGGGGGCCGGTATCCAATGCGACCACCAGAAACCTTGAGCCACGCCAAGCGGGCGCAGGTTCGGGCGTGTTCAACACCACCCGCCAGATCGGGGCAGTCCTTGGATCGGCGGCCATTGCCGCCCTGATCCA
Organism: Paenarthrobacter sp. 2TAF44; assembly: GCF_052114885.1. NCBI lineage: Bacteria > Bacillati > Actinomycetota > Actinomycetes > Micrococcales > Micrococcaceae > Paenarthrobacter > Paenarthrobacter sp. 2TAF44. Next base: position 55,477 of record NZ_JBFRFP010000026.1, read on the forward strand.
GGCCCGGCTCGCGGCCGAGTTACCCGCGGCGCCGGCAGGAGCCCCGGCCAACGAAGCTTCCATGAACGGTGCCCTGCCAGAGGCGCTGCATGCAGGATTCTCGACGGCGATGAGCCAGTCGATCGTGCTGCCCGCCTGTGCGATTCTCGTCGGGGCAGTGGTGGCCCTGTTCTTCGCGAAGCCTAAGTCCGTTGAAGGATGGGGCGGTGCTGCTGCAAAAGAGGCTCCACAGGAAACTGTCCGGAAGTAGCGCGGCAAACGGCGGGGACCAGCCCATTCTTGGGCTGGTCCTGACCCGGACAGGGGCAGGACCAGCGCTTGCCAAGACCAAAGCTGGGCCGGTTCGATTCCTTGTTAGCCGAGCAGCACGCTCGCATGGAGTCCGCCAGTGGCGAATCCCAAGCTACGGGCCATCGCGAGCGCGCTGCTGTTGCTGACATCGGCCTTCCACTGGAGCGTCAGCCCCGCGGCCAGGGCCTCATGGGCAGCAATCGATGCAGCCAGCGTTCCCAGGCCCCGCCGGCGCCAGGGCGGTGCTACCAGAACGCCCATGTTGGCCAGGATCCCCTCCCACTCGGAGTAGGCGCCGCACGCCACGGGAGTGGGTTGTTCTTCTTCGGGATGCATGATGGTGAAGCGGTGCTCCAGGGCTTGCAGGCCTACTTCATTGACGTCATCCGGGGGGCACAGCCCTTCCAGCGCGATCGCCTCTGGATTGCCTCGCGAGACCGTGAGGTCTTCGGAGGGTTGATTGAGCGGGAGGTCGTCGGCAAAGAACAAGGCTGAGGACCCGAGGCCATGTCCACCGTGCGACCGCGTGAGGGTCAACAGCGTCACATGCTGGGCAAGTTCGGTGTCTGGAATTCCAGCGGCTGCGTCGAGGACCCATTGTGGTCCCACCAACGCCGAGGCACCAAAAAGGCGCAGGAAAACAACCGCCCGCGCCGATTCATCGAGGCGGGTGATGCGGTTTGAGGGGTCGCTCGGGTCCACCGCAGAAGTGGTGGCCCGGGCAGCAGCAGCGGCGAAAGCGTCGTCGTCGAACCCCAAATGGCGAGCCCACGCCAGCTGGATAATGGCAGCGGACGTGGGCTCAAGAGTCATGGATTCAGCCTAGCCGACTAGCCGAAGAGCACACTCGCTTCGTCGTAGCGGTGCTGGGGAACGGTCTTGAGCTTACCCAGTGCTTCTTCGAAACCAACGTGGGAGATGTCCGTGCCCTTCAGGGCCACCATGGTGCCCCAACGGCCCTCCACCACTGAATCGATGGCTGCCATGCCCAGGCGGGTTGCAAGGACGCGGTCATAGGCAGTTGGTACGCCGCCACGCTGGATATGGCCAAGAATGGTGGCGCGGGTCTCTATGCCTGTGCGTGCTTCGATTTCCGGCGCGAGCTGGTCGGCGATTCCACCCAGGCGGGGACGGCCAAAAGTGTCCAGTCCGCGTTCGGAGTGGGGAGATTCCATGTGGTCCGGAACGAAGCCCTCAGCTACCACCACCAGCGGCGCGCGGCCACGGTCGTGGGCTTCCTGGACCCATTCGGTGATCTGCTCGATGCTGACCGTCTGTTCCGGGATAAGGATGGCGTGTGCACCAGCTGCCATTCCGGCGTGCAGGGCGATCCAGCCTACGTGTCGGCCCATGACCTCGGCGATCATGCAGCGGTGGTGGGACTCACCCGTGGTGCGGAGGCGGTCGATTGCTTCGGTGGCGATTTCAACCGCTGTATCGAAGCCGAAGGTGTAGTCCGTTGCGTCGAGGTCGTTGTCCACGGTCTTGGGAACACCAACAATTTTCAGTCCGGCATCGGTGAGCCGTTTTGCCGCCGCCAGAGTACCTTCGCCGCCGATTGCGATGATGGCGTCAATGCCCAGGCGTTCCATGTGGGCCTTGATGACGTCCGGGCCACCACCATTTTCAAACGGGTTGGTACGTGAGGTGCCCAGGATGGTGCCGCCCTGCTTGGCGATACCGCGGACCAAGGTGCGGGGGATGTCGATGACATCACCTTCCACAACGCCGCGCCAGCCGTCCTTGAAACCCACGAACTCCTGGCCGTGGATTGCGATCCCCTTCAGGACCGCTCCCCGGATTACTGCGTTGAGTCCGGGGCAGTCGCCACCGCTGGTAAGAATGCCAATTTTCATGTTTGCTCACTCATGGCTTGGAGGAATACGTCTGGAGCGCCACGCTGAGCTCCCAACGATTGTAGACGTCGATGTGGGGTGGGACACAAATGGTTACTTTTGACCCCGGCCGTGCGGTATTGGAAATCTCTCTGAAAACAACGAAAGCGCCCCGCTGCGGCGGGGCGCTTTGTGTCGCTGACGTCGAAGTTGTCGATCGTTGTGCGCTTAACGGGAACGCTGGCTGATGAATGACTCCAGGGCGATTCTGTTCTTCTGGTCCGGCAGTATGAGCCAGGCGAGGATATAGAACACTGCCGCTGGTCCTGGCAAGAGGCAGAAGATCAGGAAAGCCACCCGGACATATGCCACATCCACCCTGAGCTTCGCGGCAATGCCACCACAGACGCCACCCAACCAGCGCTGGGGTCCACGCTTCAGGCCGAAGCCCCTGACGATGCTGAAGAACTTGTCCATGGCTACAGACTTCCTTGTTGTGGTTGCTTTGTCACGTAAGTACCTGTCTCGATCTGTGGGCAGCTACTCGGCAGGAGTCTTTGATTTGCCCGCACTCCTGCGGGCGGCAAGGAGTCCTCCGATGACCAGGGCTGCGCCCGCACCGATCATGAGGCCGATCAGGACATACGTGCCGTCCAGCACCACCCAACCAAGGGTGGAGATGACCAACAAAGCGGCCAGGGCAATCACAATCAACCCCCACACCACGGTGCCGATCCGCGCCTGCTGCGGTTCGTCGTCGTCGATGGTCCGTTCCACCCGATAGGCGGTCTCAAGCGATGGCGTGAGCGGTATTGGCTGGAGTCGTGGTGAGGGTGCCGGTTCCTTGGCGAGCGGAGTGGTGTCCACCGGGTTCTTGGCATCACTGCTGTTTTCCCCTGCTTCGCGTGCCTTGCTTGGCTCGTTCGTGCTCATGTCAGTTTCCTTCCTGGATGGTCACGTTGCTGAATGTGCCATCGATTTCCACCACGAGGTTGGCCCCGGGCTTTTCGGCGTTGTAGACCGTTCGCTCGTCCTGGAGCCGGCCGCCGCGATCCGAGCCGTGTTCGTTCAGGTTGCCGAAGGTCATATCCGCCCTGACCTCAACGGGTACGTCTTTCGGGATGATGACGGTGACGTTGCTGAAGGTGGCGTCCACGGGAACCACGATTTCGGTGGTCAGTGGAGGCGTCAGGGCGAGGTCGTCCAGGTTCACTGTTCCTTTGCCGCCGGTTACGTCGACGCCCTGCCGGGCCTGCTCGATGCTTACTGGTGCCCAGTTCACGTCATGGAAGGTGAAGCGATCACCATTCCGTGGGACAACGTTGAAGATTCCACCGATGATCAGGGCCACTACTGCCAGGAAACCGAGGAAACCGGAGGTCCGTCCCCGCAAGCCTGCAAAGAGGATGCCCAAACCCAGTACGGCTGCGCCTGTTGCCCACACGACGGCGTTGGCTGCGTTGCCGAGCTCGATGATGTTGCCGGCGTCCAGCGCTTTCAAGGTGCCGCCAACCAGCAGTGCCACACCCGCAGTAACCGCTACTATCGCTGGCCCGGGACCCTTGCGCCTGGCGCGCGGCGGCTTGGGTTCACCGTTGTGGGGCTGGCCGCTAAAAGGCTGGCCGCCCTGCGGAGGAGTGGGTCCGTAGGGAGGAGTGGGGCCGTAGGGAGGCCGCGGACCTGATGGCTCGTAGGGGCCAGCCGCATGATCCTGCGGCTTTGTGCCTGGCTGGCCTTGACCGTACACCGGCACGCCGCTGTTGGTCCCGGTAGGAGTGCTGGTCCCGGCAACAGGGCTTGTCCCGGTGGCTGTTGGGGTTCCGTAGGCCGTGGGGGCTCCGTAGGCGGTGCCCGTTGCGTAGGAAGTGCCCGTTCCGTAAGAAGTGGCCGCGAAGTTCTGCTGGCTCATGGGCCGGGCTGCCTTCGATCCTTTGTTGCGTTGTACCAGGTAGTAGATGAGGTAGATGACACCGCCCACCCAGAAGAGCGTCCACAGCACGCCCGGAAGGCCGTTCCAGCCCCAGCCCCAGAATCCGCGGCCCAGGCCGGGCAGGCCGATGATCGTGGTGATCAAGGCACCCGTCATGCCGCCGGACCAACGCCCAGCGGCTGCTTCCTGAACGTGGATGCGGCCGTCAGGTTCGGGCAGCAAGGCCCACGCCAGGCCGTAAAGCAGGACGCCAATGCCGGCGAAGAGTGCCAGGACGATGAAGATGCCCCGAACAATCAGGGGGTCGATGCCGAAGCGGTGTGCAACTCCGCTGGAGACGCCACCGATCCAGCGGTCCGGCCCGCGGCGGACACCCTGGCTGCGGATCCAGTCGAAGAAGTTCTGCTGTGGTGCAGTATGGGGTGCAGCGGGACCGGTACCGGATGAAGGATAGGAGTGGGTGGACGGTTCCCCGGGGGCGCCGGCGGAGGGACCCGCCGATGCACCGGCGGAAGTGCCGGCGTTGGCGTCGGGATCGGGCGTGCCGGCATTGCCAGGCGTTCCGGATCCCTCTGGGTTCATGCTCTTCGCGTTCATACTTCGATCCTGCCGTCCCGGGTACCCTGCCCTCTACTGGGGGATACCCTGAATGATCCCTGAGGGACCCCCGAAGAACGCTGGTTTCAGGTCCGGGCAACCCTGATCCGTGTTTGGATTGGTACATGACAACCGCTGTACAACGCCCGCCGCTGGTCCGCAGCAGCGACCGCATGATCGCCGGCGTCTGCAGCGGATTGGCCGACCATTTGGGCTGGCCCGTGAAGTACGTTCGGCTGGGCATGGTCCTTGCCTGCTTCGCCGGTGGAGCGGGACTGGCCTTCTACGCCTGGCTCTGGACCATGGTTCCCACCGCGGATGAGAGCGCGCGCCGCAATGCCCGCCGGCCGGCGTCGCCTATTGCTCCTGCAGTCAGCCTTCCGCCCGACGTCACTGCCGTGCCGCATGCGCCCAAAGCGCCCGACGCCGGACCCGCACCAGCGGTGGCCGGCACTCCAGCGGTGAGTGGAAACCTTGGGGTACGGGATGCTGCAACTGGCGTGGGTGCATTGCCTGGGCGCCCACCGTTCGATGCGACAACTACTGGCAGCACGGCAGCTCCGTCCGGCGGTTGGGCTGAACCCGGAAGCCGGGCGTTACCAGTTTCCCGGTTCAACTTTCGGCGGATCCAGTACGGCAAGGAGATCCTGCTCGGAGCCGGCCTGCTCCTTGTCGCCGCGATCTTGATCGCGCGCCAGTTCGGCGTCGATGTGCCCTTGGGAACGCTGATTCCCGCAGCTGCGATCCTCGGCGGCGCGGCGATCGCATGGATGCAACTCGACGAGACCCGCAGGGCCGGCTTGGTGGACAAGACCAAGGCCGACCAGGCTGGTGGCTGGGTCCGCCTGGCAGCTGGCCTTGCGCTGGTGGTGGCCGGGGTCCTGGTCATGGTGTCCGGATCGGGATCCTGGGAGCAGACCTGGCTGGCGCTCCTGGCGTCCGTTGCTGTCCTCGGCGGCGTTGCCTTGGTCCTGCTGCCGTGGGGACTGAAGTTCTGGAAGGACCTCGAGACTGAACGGGCGGGGCGTGTACGGGAAACCGAGCGCGCGGAGATCGCAGCCCACCTGCACGATTCAGTGTTGCAAACCCTTGCGCTGATCCAGCGTAGGGCAGGCTCGGAGCAAGACGTTGTTCGGCTGGCGAGGGCCCAGGAACGTGAACTTCGGTCCTGGCTCTTCACTGATGCCGCCAAGGATGCCGGGCTGCTGGCCGAGCGGATCAAAGCAGTGGCCGCCGAAGTCGAGGATGCCCACGGCCAGGCCGTGGAGGTGGTAACCGTGGGCGACGCCGACATGACGGACAGGCACGAGGCACTGGTCCAGGCAGCCAGGGAAGCCATGCTCAATGCGGCCCGGCACGCTGGCGGAACAGTATCCGTCTACATGGAGAGCACCGCAGGCAGCACCGAGGTCTTCATTAAGGACCGCGGTCCGGGATTTGACCTTGAAGCGGTCCCCGACGACAGGCTGGGCGTCAAGGAATCAATTATCGGCCGCATGAAGCGTCACGGAGGCACGGCAACCATCAACAGCAGCAGGGACGGAACCGAAGTGCGGCTGGCCCTCCCTTCGCTCAACGCCGATGGCGGCGAAACGCGGACTGGAGATGTGCGCACCGGGGAGCGGACTGGGGATGTGCGCAGTACTGACATACGGAACCGTGAAGTACGGAATGGAGAACCACGGCAATGAACAACACTTCCCAAAGCGGTGAGCCACGCAGTGTGCGTGTGGTGATCGTTGATGACCACACGATCTTCCGTTCCGGGCTGAAGACGGATCTCGATCATCGCATGGACGTCGTGGGCGAGGCGGGCACGGTCGAGGAGGCCATCGCTGTCATTGCGGAGACCCGGCCCGAGGTTGTCCTCCTGGACGTCCACCTTCCCGGCGGCCTGGGCGGCGGAGGGCGCGAGGTCATTGCGGGGTCTGCTGCGCTCCTGGGTACCACCAGCTTCCTGGCACTCAGTGTTTCGGACGCCGCCGAGGACGTGGTGGCAGTGATCCGGGCTGGTGCCCGAGGCTACGTCACCAAGACGATTTCCGGTGCCGGGATTTCCGATGCCGTGATCCGCGTGGCCGATGGCGACGCCGTCTTCTCACCCCGGCTGGCTGGTTTCGTGTTGGACGCCTTTGGTACGGCACCGGCGGACATCGCGGACGACGAATTGGATCGCCTCTCGGCGCGTGAGCTGGAAGTGATGCGACTCATCGCGCGCGGATACAGCTACAAGGAAGTGGCCAAGGAGCTGTTCATTTCCATCAAGACCGTGGAGACGCATGTGTCCGCCGTGCTCCGGAAACTGCAGCTCTCCAGCCGACACGAACTCACCAAGTGGGCCGCCGAGCGCCGCCTCCTCTGACCTTCTCTCACATCCGCCGGCCTTCTGACGGATCCTCTCTCACATCCGCCGGCCTTTGGACGGATCCTCTCGCACATCCCGCCACTTTCTGCCGGTTCCTCTCCCACATCCCGCCACTTTCTGCCGGTTCCTCTCGCACATCCCGCCGGCCTTTGGACGGATCCTCTCGCAGATCCCGCCGCTTAAACGGAAATGCTCCCGCACCAAACATTGGTGCGGGAGCATTTAACCCGGAATAGCTACTGGGGTTGGAGCTATTTCGCCCGGCCCAGGAATTCCTGGATCCTGCGGACACCCTCGGCGAGGTCGTCGTCTCCGAGAGCATAGGACAGGCGGACGTATCCGGAGGGGCCGAATGCTTCACCGGGAACGATGGCAACTTCAACCTCGTCCAGGATGAGCGTGGCAAGTTCTGCCGACGTGCTCGGACGCACCGGGCCGTGGGAGGTTTCGAATTCCTTACCCAGCAGGCCGCGGACGTCGGCATACACGTAGAAGGCGCCGGTCGGCGTCGGGCATTCCACGCCCTCAATCGCGTTCAGGCCGGCGACGATTGCCTTGCGGCGGCGGTCGAAGGCGACCTTCATTTCGTCGACGGCGGTCAGCGGACCCGTGAGGGCAGCGGCAGCGGCGACCTGCATGATGTTCGAGACGTTGGACGTCGCGTGCGACTGGAGGTTGGTGGCGGCCTTGATGACATCGGCCGGACCGATCATCCAACCCACGCGCCAACCGGTCATGGCGTAGGTCTTGGCCACGCCGTTGAGGATGACGACTTTGTCGCCAAGCTCCGGCGCCGCGGTGGCGATGGAGGTGAACTCCACGCCGTCATAGGTCAGGTGCTCGTAGATTTCATCCGTGACAACCCACAGGCCCTTGGAAGCAGCCCACTTTCCGATCTCCGCAACCTGCTCCGGGCTGTATACAGCGCCGGTCGGGTTGGACGGGGAGACGAACAGCAGGATCTTGGTCTTGTCCGTGAGCGCGGCTTCCAACTGCTCGATGGTGACGAGGTAGCCCTGCTCGGGTCCGGCGAATACCTCCACCGGAACGCCGCCTGCGAGACGGATGGCTTCCGGATAAGTGGTCCAGAACGGCGTGGGGATGATGACTTCGTCGCCCGGGTCAACCAAGGTGGCGAAGGTGTTGTAGACAGCCTGCTTGCCACCATTGGTCACCAGGACCTGCGATGGGTCCACTTTGTAGCCGGAGTCCCGGAGGGTCTTATCGGCGATGGCCTTTTTCAGCTCAGGAAGCCCGGCAGCGGGGGAGTAGCGGTGGTACTTCGGCTGGGCAGCAGCCTCGATTGCTGCCTTGACGATGTAGTCCGGGGTGGGGAAATCGGGTTCGCCGGCACCGAAACCGATCACGGGGCGCCCCGCGGCCTTCAGTGCCTTGGCCTTGGCGTCAACGGCAAGGGTGGCGGACTCGGCAATAGCGGAGATTCGTTGTGAAATGCGGGCGGCAGGTGTTCCGGCAGACATCTATGTACCGTTCTTCGCAGGCAGCTCGTGGGCTGGATGATGGGATTCGACGTAAACTACCTTATGCTGTTCTGCGGAGCTCCCGGGTGCCTGCTGGACAATGTGACTGATAATGCTGCTCACATTGATTCATAAGCGGCCGGAAGGCCCGGAATTAGTCCGGTTCGACTATCGCGAAGTTCTTGCGTAGACTGGTTCACCGGTGTTGAAAAGCACCACAGGCTGAAGTGCGGCCTGAAACATGGATTCGATCCATAGGGTAGTGGCGCAATTGGTAGCGCAGCGGTCTCCAAAACCGCAGGTTGCAGGTTCGAGTCCTGTCTGCCCTGCGCAAGCTGTTCCGGCGGAAACGCCGGGGCAAGCGCAGCAACCATGGCTCTGATCAGAGCCGGGTCAAACGACTTTGCAAGGTGAGTGAGGACCAGGTGACCGAAACGGCTGCTAGCAGCTCAAAGGGCCGTCCTGCCAAGAAAGCCGATGCCGGCTTCTTTGCCCGAATTGCACTCTTCATGCGCCAGGTTATCGGCGAACTGAAGAAGGTCGTTGCCCCGACCCGCAAGGAACTGATCAATTACACGCTCGTGGTGCTGGTGTTCGTAGTCATCATGATGCTCATCGTCACCCTGCTGGACCTTGCCTTCGGCACGGGAGTGAGCTGGGTCTTCGGTGGATCAGGCGCTACGGACCGCTAAGCGGGTCTGTCCGCAAACCGCGTGAAATTCCATGAAGTTCAGGAATTTTATGGGGTTTGCGGAATTGAGCCATTTAAATAGGCATGTTAGGCAATGAGGAAGCAGGAGACCAAGTGTCTGAGCAGGAGCTTGAGGTAAACGAGGCTGAGCTGGATGGGCCCGCTGAAAGCACGGACGACGCCGCGGCTGAGGCTGCGGAAGAGTCGGAGGCTGACTCTGCTGCGCCCGAATCTGCCGACGTCGATGATTCCGAAGAGGATTTCGAGTCTGACGTAGACGCTGAGTCTGATGACGAGGCCGACGAAGTAGACGCTGAGTCCGATGAGGACGCTGCCGATGTCTCGCTGGAGGCGGCCGCTGCTGCAGCCCCCGCCGATCCGGCCGAGGAATTCAAGGCCAAGCTGCGCCGCCAGGAGGGTGACTGGTACGTCATCCACTCCTACGCCGGTTACGAAAACCGCGTGAAGGCCAACCTTGAGACCCGCATCCAGACACTGGACATGGAAGATTACATCTTCGAAATCCAGGTCCCGATGGAAGAAGTCGTCGAGATCAAGAACGCCCAGCGCAAGGTGATCAACCGCGTCCGCATCCCCGGTTACGTCCTGGTCCGCATGGACCTGACCGATGCTTCCTGGGGCGCCGTTCGCCACACCCCCGGCGTCACTGGCTTCGTGGGCAACGCCCACAACCCGGTCCCGCTGCGCCTTGACGAGGTCTTCTCCATGCTCGCCCCGGTCTTCGAAGAAGAGCAGGCCGAGAAGGGCAAGCCGGTCAACAAGCAGAACCAGGCTCCCGTGGCCGTCGATTTCGAGGTCGGCGAGTCCGTCATCGTCAAGGAAGGCCCGTTCGAGACCCTTCCGGCAACGATCTCCGAGATCAAGCCCGAGTCCCAGACCCTCGTGGTCCTGGTCTCGATCTTCGAGCGCGAAACCCCGGTTACGCTCGCATTCAACCAGGTCACCAAGATCTAGCTGATTCCAAGATTTCGCTCCCGTTCCGCCTGCTTTGCGGTTCGGAAGCGGCCGGCCGCCTTGCCATGGCGGCCACCAACCTGGGACGCGCTCCTGTGTCCCAGGAAGCTATTGAGAGAAGGACCCTACATTGGCTCCCAAGAAGAAGGTCACCGGCCTCATCAAGCTGCAGATCCAGGCAGGTGCCGCTAACCCGGCTCCGCCGATCGGTCCTGCGCTTGGCCAGCACGGTGTCAACATCATGGAATTCTGCAAGGCGTACAACGCTGCAACGGAATCCCAGCGCGGAAACGTTATCCCGGTTGAAATCACGGTCTACGAAGACCGTTCCTTCACCTTCATCACCAAGACCCCGCCGGCTGCAGAGCTCATCAAGAAGGCTGCAGGCGTTGCCAAGGGTTCGGCTACCCCGCACACCGTCAAGGTTGCCAAGCTGACCCAGGCGCAGGTCGAAGAGATTGCTTCCACCAAGATGGAAGACCTCAACGCCAACGACATCGCGGCAGCTGCCAAGATCATCGCTGGTACCGCCCGTTCCATGGGTATCACCGTAGAGGGCTAAATACAGCCTTCATCCGCCGGGCAACCGGCATCTGAAACATTGAAATGCCGCAGGATCCTTGCCGGATCCGCGGCTTGTGGCAGGGCCCAGCGCGGTCCGCAGACCACAACTGCACAAGGAGAAATAAGCAGCATGGCAAAGCGCAGCAAAGCATATGAGGCAGCCGTAGCCAAGATCGAGGCAGACAAGGTCTACGCCCCGTTCGAGGCAATCACCCTCGCGAAGGACACTAACCCTTCCAAGTTCGACGCAACCGTTGAGGTCGCTTTCCGTTTGGGCGTTGACCCGCGTAAGGCTGACCAGATGGTCCGTGGCACCGTCAACCTGCCGCACGGCACCGGTAAGACCGCCCGCGTCCTCGTTTTCGCAACAGGCGACAAGGCTGAGGCAGCAATCGCTGCCGGCGCCGACTTCGTTGGTTCCGATGACCTGATCGAAAAGATCGCAGCCGGCTGGACCGACTTCGACGCCGCCGTGGCAACCCCTGACCTCATGGGTAAGGTTGGCCGCCTCGGTAAGGTCCTCGGCCCGCGTAACCTCATGCCGAACCCGAAGACCGGTACGGTTACCCCGGATGTCACCAAGGCTGTCAACGACATCAAGGGCGGCAAGATCGACTTCCGCGTCGACAAGCACTCGAACCTGCACTTCATCATCGGCAAGGTGTCTTTCGACGTCCAGAAGCTGGCTGAGAACTACGCAGCTGCACTGGAAGAGGTCCTTCGTCTGAAGCCGTCCGCTTCCAAGGGCCGCTACATCCAGAAGGCTACTGTTGCCACCACGTTCGGTCCGGGCATCACCGTTGACCCGAACGTCACCAAGGTTCTCACCGACGCATAAGCATCGCGAGTACTAACTCTGAGAGGGACCGTCCGGCATTGCCGGGCGGTCCCTTTTTCATGGGTTCGCATCGGCGGTTGGTCACTTGTTTGGCACCAGAGGCGGCCGTAGGCTGTGGGGCGTGGCACCGTCGTCGAACTTTTCCGCCAACGGCGGGCTCACCATAGGGAGGCTTCCCGTTCTGCAAGCTCCGGAGGCCAATGCGTCAGCGGACTTCAAAGCCTTCCATGCGTTACGGATCGCCCATGAGCTTGCCTTGTGGGGGAACATGGATCATTCGGCCACATTGGCCGAGTCGTTCATGTTCTGGCAGGGCAACGAATACGAGGAGCGGCAGGTCTACCTGGCCCGCTTGGACGGCGTTGTGGTGGGCAGCGGTTCGCTGACGCTGCCGTTGAGCGAGAACACGACGACGGCGGGAGTGGACGTCCTCGTGGACGCCGCTTTCCGTCGGCGCGGGATCGGGACGAGTATCCTGGAAGTCCTTGAGCAGGCGGCAGTGGAGCGGAGCCGCACTTCGCTTGACGGGTACTGTGGGGAGCCGATCGCCCCCGTACTTGCCGGGGAGGCGCTGCTGAAAGCAAAGTCAGGCACGGGTGGCGTTCCACTGAACGCGGCATCGACCCACTTTGCGTTGCACCATGGTTATTCCCTGGAACAGGTCGAAACCAGCAGCACCTTGGCCCTGCCGGTTGATGAGGCGCACCTGATTGAACTCGAAGTCGAGGCGATGCGCCGGGCAACGGAATACGACGTCATCGGGTGGACGGACGAATGCCCGGACGAACTCGTGGACACTTTTGCCAAGCTCAAGAGCCTGATGAGCACGGAGGTACCCATCGCCGGTCTTGGATGGGAAGGCGAAGAGTGGGACGCCGTGCGGGTTCGGCGTGAGGAATCGACATGGCGGGCAAGTGGCGTGGACTCAGTTGTAGCTGCTGCCCAGCACCACACGAGCGGGGAGTTGGCTGCCTATACGGTCCTGACCCACCGTGAGGCGTTGCCGGCGGTCGTCAGCCAGGAGGACACTCTGGTGGCTCCCGGACACCGGGGACACGGCCTTGGCATGCTGGTCAAAATCGCCAATCTTCGTCGTGCAGAAGATCTTTGGCCGAACGCCACGTGCGTCATGACGTGGAACGCCAGTGAAAACCGGCATATGCTGGCCATAAATATCGCCCTTGGATTCAAGCCTTCCGGTTTTGAAGGCGAATGGCAGAAACGGCTGGGATGACTGTAGACGAGGCGAAGACCGTTGTAGTCGAGCAGCTATGGGTGCCGGACAATCTGGACAGCCCCAAAGCAGGGGATTTCCTTGACGCCGTGGAAGTGGCGCGACGGGTCCGGATGCAGACCTGGGGGAGCGATGACCTGGCGTACACGCCCCTGGAGAAGCTGCTTGAATTCTCCGACCCCTACGAGCGCCAGATCATCCTGGTGGCCAAGGTGGACGGGGTCATCGTGGGAACAGTGGACATTGCGCTGCCGCTCGCGGACAACATGGACCTGGCGGAGTTCACGCTGGATATCCTGCCGGACTACCAAAGCCAGGGCGTCGGACGCCAGCTCCTGGAGGCTGCGGAGCAGCTGGCACGTTCAGAGGGCCGCACCATGGTTTTGGTGGACACGAACCATCCGGCGACCTCGCTTACAGAGATACCTGAAGACCAATTGATTCCCGGCAGCGGCCCAGGTTTCCTTCCTGTCAGCAGCAGGGAAGTGGACTTTGCCCAGCGGGCCGGTTACACCCTTCAGCACATCGAGCAATTCAGTTCCTGCGTGTTGCCTCTCGACTCCAAACTGGTTGCGGATCTTCAAGCCGAGGCCGAGGAAGCGAACGCTGGCCGCTACAGGCTGCACCACTGGACTGATCGCTGCCCTGAGGCTTGGCTGGAGGCCGTGGCGGAGCTGGAAAACGCTGCGGGTGAGGTTGTCCACGGAGAGGACGGCGAGGAAGAAGACTCCGCCGTTGAGGTTTCCGGTATGGTCTTCGATGCCGCCGTTTTGCGCGAAACCGAAGACGCCGCCTTGGCGCAGGGTCGGCGGACGGTGGTTACCGCCGTCGAGCATATTGAGAGCGGGCGGCTGGCCGGCCTCACCACGATCAGCGTCCTCGCGCACCGTCAGGACGTCGTTTTCCAGGACGATACTTTGGTCCTGCAGGAACACCGCGGCAATAAGTTGGGACTGCTGATCAAGGTGGCCAACATGGAAAGGCTCAGTGAGCAATTTCCCGATGCCCGCGTCATTTACACCTGGAACGCACCGGAAAACCGGTACCTCCTGACCGTGAACAAGCAATTGGGATTTACGACGGCGGGAGTCACCGGACTCTGGCAAAAGCAGCTTCCTGATCGGGGACCTAAGGTCACGTCGTCGGAGTAACCAGCCGGGCATCGCAGTGGGAGCACAGCGGCCTCGATTTGGTTTGCTGATCCCTCTCCCGTAACCTTGAAGTACCAAAGACCGTCGGTTGATGGGAATCCACTCTTTCGAGCGCAGCTCAATTCTGCAGCGACGCCCCTGAGAACAAAGTGCATTCCTTGACGAAGGACCCTGAACATAGGGCGGCCAACGCAGGTGAACGAAGCAAGTCTCCACAGTGCAAACTGTGTTGAGCCAAGCCCCGTGCATCTGCGCGGGGCGTTTTTAGTTTTAGCTCTCGTGAGCGGGGACCCGGAAGACCGGCTTTATTCCCCGGAAGGAGGGTTATGACAACGCCTAGCAAGGTCTCCGCTGTTGCAGAGATCACCAACGATTTCAAGGAATCGAACGCGGCTGTCCTGACCGAATACCGCGGGCTCACTGTTGCACAGCTCAAGGAACTGCGTGTTGCGCTCGGCCAGGACACCAAGTTCTCGGTCGTCAAGAACACCCTGAGCGCCATTGCAGCCAAGGAAGCTGGTGTCGACGCGTTCGGCGATCAGCTTGCCGGCCCCACTGCAATCGCCTTCATCAAGGGCGACGCTGTTGCTGCTGCCAAGAGCCTGACGGACTTTGCCAAGACCAACAAGCAGCTGGTTATCAAGACCGGTTACTTCGAAGGCAAGGCATTGGACGCAGAAGGTGTTGCCGCACTGGCAGCGCTGGAGTCCCGCGAGCTGCAGCTTGCACGTGTTGCTGGTGTCCTCAAGGCCCCCGCATCCGCTGCCGCACGCATCATTGATGCCCTGCGCCTCAAGCTTGAAGAAGAGGGCGGCGCATCTGCACCGGCCGCTGACGAAGCTCCGGCCGCTGAGGCTGCTGCTGAAGAGGTTGCGGCTCCGGCCGAAGCCGCTGAAGCTGCAACCGAAGAGAACTAAGTTCTCCCCCCAATCAAACTCAGGTGCATGGAGCGGCATTGTCCGGACCTGCACCGACTAATGGAAGGACGCCACCATGGCGAAGCTCAGCAACGAAGAGCTCATTGAAGCTTTCAAGGAACTGACCATCATCGAGCTCTCCGAGTTCGTCAAGCTCTTCGAAGAGACCTTCGAAGTTACGGCTGCTGCTGTTGCAGTTGCTGGCCCCGCTGCCGGCGGTGCTGCTGAAGCTGCTGAAGAGAAGACCGACTTCGACGTCGTCCTCGAAGCTGCTGGCGACAAGAAGATCGCAGTGATCAAGGAAGTTCGCGCCATCACCTCCCTCGGCCTCAAGGAAGCCAAGGACCTGGTTGACAGCGCACCGAAGGCTGTTCTCGAAGGCGCCACCAAGGAAGCCGCAGAGAAGGCAAAGGCTCAGCTCGAAGAAGCTGGCGCAACGGTTACCCTCAAGTAACTCGTCTTGCTTGTGGAAGCCCCGTCCGGTTCGCCGGGCGGGGCTTCCTGCTTTAAAGAAACAACGCGGGGTCACTTATAGCCCAATAATCCCTCCGGAAATGGGCTGTAAGTGACTGTGAGGATTGTTGTGGCTGGTCTGGGACTGGCTGGCAGAGTGGGTATTGGCCGTGCTGCCCCTTGGATGTGACTCGGTAAGTGACTGGCCCCGCAAGGGTGTCCTGGAGTGGGATCTGTCCATCCGAGGGGTGGGGCGG